>NZ_JBEYRK010000004.1:0-368337 GCF_040704065.1 Streptomyces sp. NPDC047869 | reverse complement strand
CGCCCCGTTGCGCATCGCAGGGACGTGCAGGAAGCCGATGCCGTCCTTGGTGTCCAGCGCGCCGGGACCCGTGTCGGTGGACTGGCACGCCCCCTCGCCGTTCCCGGGCACGGCACACACCCCCGCACCCCCTATCGTGTCGCTCTGACGATTACACTGGGCGCGTGCCTCCGTTGAACTTCAGGTCGATCTATCAGCACGGCTTCGCACGGGTCGCCGCGTGTACGGGTCACACCGTCATCGCGGACCCGCTCGCCAACGCCGAAACGGTCCTGCGTCACGCACGCCGGTGCGCCGAGGAGGGCGTCGCGGTCGCCGTCTTCCCGGAGATGGTGCTGTGCGGCTACTCCATCGAGGACCTGCTGCTCCAGGACGCGGTGCTCGACCAGGTCGAGGAGGCGCTCCAGGAGGTGGTGGCGGGGTCGGCGGAGCTGCTGCCGGTGCTGGTCGTCGGTGCCCCGCTGCGCCACCGCAACCGGGTCTACAACTGCGCGGTGATCGTGCACCGCGGCCGGGTCCTCGGCGTCGTGCCCAAGTCGTACCCGCCGAACTACCGGGAGTTCTACGAGCGCCGGCAGATCGGCGACGGCGCCGACGAGCGCCGCGGATCGATCCGGCTCGGCGGCGAGACCGTGCCGTTCGGCGTGGACCTGCTGTTCACGGCCGGGGACGTGCCCGGTCTGGTGCTGCACGCCGAGATCTGCGAGGACATGTGGGTGCCGGTGCCGCCCAGCGCGGAGGCGGCCCTCGCCGGCGCGACCGTCCTCGTCAACCTCTCGGGCAGCCCGATCACGGTCGGCCGGGCCGAGGACCGCAAGCTGCTGTGCCGTTCGGCCTCCTCCCGTTGCCTCGCCGCGTACGTCTACGCGGCGGCCGGTCTCGGCGAGTCGACCACCGACCTGTCCTGGGACGGCCAGGCGATGGTCTACGAGAACGGCGCGCTGCTGGCCGAGACCGAGCGGTTCCCGCTCGGCGACAGCTACGCGGTGGCCGACGTGGACCTCGACCTGCTGCGGCAGGAGCGGCAGCGGATGGGCACGTTCGACGACAACCGCCGTACGCACAAGGCGCGCACCGACGACTTCCGCACGGTCGCCTTCGAACTCGACCCGCCCTCCACCGACCTGGGCCTGCGCCGCCGCCTGGAGCGTTTCCCGTTCGTGCCGGCCGACCCCGACCGCCTCGCCCAGGACTGCTACGAGGCGTACAACATCCAGGTCGCGGGCCTCCAGCAGCGGCTGGCGGCGATCGGCGGCCCGAAGGTGGTCATCGGCGTGTCCGGCGGTCTGGACTCCACGCACGCGCTGATCGTCGCCGCCCGCGCGATGGACCGCGCGGGCCGCCCGCGCAGCGACATCCTGGCCTGGACCCTGCCCGGCTTCGCCACCAGCGACCACACCAAGGACAACGCCCACAAGCTGATGGAGTCGCTCGGGGTCACCGCCGCCGAGCTGGACATCACGCCCACCGCGCGGCTGATGCTGAAGGAGATGGGCCACCCGTTCGCCGCCGGCGAGCCGGAGTACGACGTCACCTTCGAGAACGTGCAGGCGGGCCTGCGCACCGACTACCTGTTCCGGCTGGCCAACCAGCGCGGCGGCATCGTGCTCGGCACCGGCGACCTGTCGGAGCTGGCGCTCGGCTGGTCCACGTACGGCGTCGGCGACCAGATGAGCCACTACAACGTCAACTCCGGCGTGCCGAAGACGCTGATACAGCACCTGATCCGATGGGTCATCAGCAGCGGCCAGTTCGGCGAGGAGACCGGCCGGACGCTCGCCGCGATCCTCGACACCGAGATCAGCCCGGAGCTGGTCCCGGGCGAGGAGATGCAGTCGACGGAGTCGAAGATCGGCCCGTACGCGCTGCACGACTTCACCCTCTTCCATGTGCTGCGCTACGGCTTCCGGCCGTCGAAGATCGCCTTCCTGGCCTGGCACGCCTGGCACGACCCGGACGCCGGCGACTGGCCGCCGAACTTCCCGGAGGCCAAGCGGGTGGCGTACGACCTGACCGAGATCCGGCGCTGGCTGGAGGTCTTCTGCCGTCGCTTCTTCGGATTCGCGCAGTTCAAGCGCTCGGCGATGCCGAACGGCCCGAAGGTATCGGCCGGCGGCTCCCTCTCCCCGCGCAGCGACTGGCGCGCCCCGTCCGACGGCAACGCGCGTGCCTGGCTGCGGGACCTGGCGCGCCTCGACGACCCTACGACTTGAGCCCGTCCACGAAGGGAGCCCAGGCGGCCGCGCTGAGGAGGAGGGCGGGGCCGTGGGGGAGCTTGGAGTCGCGGACGGGGACTAGACCGGGGATGTTGTGGGCGACTTCCAGGCAGTTGCCGCCGCTCTCGTTGCTGTAGCTGCTCCTGAGCCAGAGAGCTTCATTCAAGTCGATCCGGGTGCTTGCCATTTCGGTAATCCTCTGCCGCTGCCTTGATCATGGCGAGGGACGTGTCTGGTGACAGCGCGACGGCCCTCAGGTGATCGTAGGCCTTGCGGTACTGCTCCACGAGGGCCGGATCATCGACGGTGTCCCCGCTGTAGGACGCCTCGGTGTAAACAAGCGGCGGGGCGGCGGGGAACGTCATGGTCAGGATCGAGGCAGCCATCAAGGGATACGCCCTCCGTTTCCGCGGCACGATCTGCGGAGTGATCCGGCGCCGGTCCGCCAGCTCCGCGATGCGGTCGAGTTGTGCGGCCATGCCCTCGCCTTCCAACAGCGCGGCTGTGAGCAGCGACTCGTGCAGGATCACCCAGTACTCCGGAGTGCGATGATCCGCCTCGAAGAGATCGGCGCGCGCCATGCGGGCATCGACCTTCTCCTTCACCTCGGCCTCCAGGGACAGCGGGAGGCCCGCCAGGATGATGGCCCGTGCGTACGCCGGGGTTTGCAGCAACCCAGGGAACACGGTGGGGCACCACTCCTCGATGGTCTTGGCGTGCTTCTCCGCCTCCAGGACCTTCTCGAAGTACTCGGCGTGCCCAGCGCGCCGCGCCCTCCGCACATCCTCACAGTGCCGCTCGAAGTAGCCGTCAGTGCCCAGGACCCGGTCCACATGGCGGGCCAGATCCATCGGCATGCGCCGCTTGCCGTGCTCGATGTCGCTGAGGTGCGACTTGCCGTAGAAGCTGCCCTCGACCAACCGCTCCAGCGAGAGCCCCGCGGCCTCCCGCTGCCACCTCAACTCCTTGCCGTAGAAATCGGGGACGCTGACCGAACCGTCGATGTCCTTGCGCCGGACCACGTGCTCACCGCCGTAACTCACCTTGCCGTTTCCGCTGCTCGCGTCGCGGACGCGAACCCTCTTCCACGGTAGCGAGATGGGCGACACTCTGTGAGGTGTTCGTAACTCACCGCACAGAAGGCCGAAGCCCCCCATGCGCGACCACTCCCCCACCGCCTACGACGTCACCCTCTGCGTGGAGAACCTGCGCACCGCCCTCGCCCTGCACGACATCACGCTGCCCTCACTGCGCGCGGACCTGCCGAGTCTCGCCGGTACGTACACGCCGCCCGCGGGCCTCGTCGCGCTCGGGAACTGCAACACGGCCACGGCCCAGGCGCTCGCCGCGGCCCTGCGCAGGACGGCGGCGGAGCGGTGACCTTCGAACTCGACCTGCTCGCCACCCCGAAGGCCGTGCCGGAGCTGCGCCACCGCCTGCGCGCCCTCGACCACGAAGTGCGCCTGTGCGCGACGGAGTTACTGACGAACGTCATCGACCACCTCGGCGAGGGCACACCGGTCACGGTCCGCGTGAGCAGTGCCCCGCACGGCCACACCCGTGTCGAGGTCACCGACCCCGACGCACGCACTCTCCCCGTCCTGCTGGCGGCCACCGGCACCGCCGAGTCCGGCCGCGGCCTGGCCCTGATCGACGCCCTCGCCCGGCGCTGGGGCGTGGACCAGGGGCCGGACCACAAGACGGTCTGGTGCGAACTGCCCTGGGCACCGGACTAGCCCGCCCGCTCCCACGGCCGCAGCTTCTCCGGGTTGCGGACCACCCAGATCCGGGTCACGCGCCCGTCGGAGACCTCGAACGAGGCCACCGTCGCAACGGTGCCGTCACGTCGGGCCACCAGACCCGGCATACCGTTGACCGACCGCTCCAGGAGTTCCAGACCTGGAGCCATGTCCTTGATGGCGACCATGTACTGGGCGATGCGCGCGCCGCCCTCGACCGGGCGCAGGACCGTGCCGACCATGCCCCCGCCGTCGGCGGTCATCACGGCGGCCGGGTCGAGGAGACCCACGAGGGCCGCGATGTCCTTGGCCTCCCACGCCTCTTTGACCTGCCTCACCAGGTCGGCCTGGCCGGCCGTCGTCACCGGAGCGCGCGCGGCTCTCACCCGTCGCCGGGCGGAGGCCGCCAGTTGCTTGCAGGCCGCGGGGGTCCGGCCGAGCACCTCGGCGATCTCGGTGAACGGGTAACGGAAGACGTCGTGCAGGACGAACGCCACCCGCTCGGCGGGCGTCATCGACTCCAGGACGACGAGGAGGGCCATGGCCACCGACTCGTCCAGAACTATCTGGTCGGCGGGGTCGGCAGGCCCGGCGGGGTCGGCGCCTCCCGCGGGCTGCCACTCGGCTCGGTCGGGCAGCGGTTCGGGCAGCCACGCGCCGACATAGCGTTCACGGCGGGCCCGCGCCGAGCCGAGCAGGTCCAGGCAGATGCGGCTGGTGACCGTCGTGAGCCAGGCGCCGGGGGACAGGATCTCCTCCTGCCGGCTTCGCGGCAGCCCGTACCAGCGTGCGTAGGCGTCATGCACGGCGTCCTCGGCCTCACTCACCGAGCCAAGCAACCGGTATGCGACGTTCAGTAGCTGGCGTCGCTCGCCGATCGTCTCAGCCGCGCCGGCCCCCGTAGCCCCCATGCTTCCCGCCGCCCCCCTCGCCTTACCTTTCGCAGGCCCGCGTCGTCGGACTGATGAGACCTTATCGATCTGCTGCCCGAGAGGGCGGAAAGAGGGGACCGGGACATGGCCACTCAGGTGACGGCGGACGGACGACGCGGCTCTTCGTTCCTGCGGACCGCGATAGCCCTGCAGACCCTGACCATCTTCCTTCAGGCGGTGTCCGCCGGACTGCTGCTGACCTCGTCCTACGGAGAGACGCTGCACGGGGTCGGAGCCCGTGTGATGTACGGGGCGTCGATGCTGTACGTGCTCGCGGCTGTGCTGGCGTGGAAGCCGGGCGGCGGCTCACCCCGGCCCATCTGGCACGCGTCGGGATTCCTCGTACTCGCCTCGGTCCAGGTCGTCCTGGGCATCGCACACGTCCCGTCGGTCCATCTCCCCCTGGGGGTCCTGATGTTCGGCCTGAGCGTGCTGGCGCTGACCCGCCGCTGAGGTCCGGTGCGGGGAGCGGGCAGCGGGGGCCGGTGCCAGAGCGACCCCGGAACTGTGGCCTCCACCACGGCGAATGTGGTCATGTCCCTGGTGAGATCACCGGATGCTCGGTCTACTCCTGCGCGTGCTGCCCTTCTGGGTCCGCGAACCCCTGCTCATCGTGATCGGGTCCGTCTTCGGCCTGCGCATCATGTATCTCGCCGTACGCGACACAGACCGGGTCGCGGCCGCCATCGGAGCGGCGTTCCTCGTGTTCACGGCGATCCGCGTGCACACGGTGGTCCGGGCGCTTCGCGCGCGCCGGAAGCCCGGTCCGGATTCGGCGGCCGCCGCGGACGGGACGGTGACCGGCGCCGCCGCTCAGGCTCAGGTTCAGGTCCTGGCGCAAGCCCCGGCCCAGGCCCAGGCCCCGGTCGCGGCCCCGGCCCCCGCTGCGACTCCGGCCCCGGCACTGACTCCGGCACCGGCACCGGCACCGGCACCGGCCGGAGGCCACACCGGAACCGGACCGCGTCCCGGACCGGGCGGACCGGAGAAGGACCACAACGCGTGGGGCCAGGCCGTCGCGGCCCTGGCCGTGTTCGGGGCGCTCGCGGCCGCGGTGTGGCTGGGCCCCCGAGTGATGCCGTCCACCGACAACACGACTCAGCCCGCCTCGTGTTCGGACTCGGAGCACGAGAAGCTGCCGAAGGCGTACGAGAAGACGCCCCGGCCCGTGACCGGCGACGACCTGTGCGAGGCGCTCAACCGGCCCGACCTGGCCCGGCTCCTGGGAACACCTGGGGAGATCGCGGACACGGCTTCGGGCAGCAACGGCACCGCCGCCCTGACCGACGGGAAGGTCGCCGAGCCGGAGGCGGAGATCACGTTCGACACGTACACCGTGAACCTCTCGGCCACTTACAACCACCTGTCGACCGCCCAGTACGTGAGGCTGTTCGACATCGCTGGGGACCGGGTCGAGAAGGACGTCAAGACACTCGAGGTTCTCGGCCGGCCCGCGTTCTTCTCCTCGGACCACACCATGAGGATCGAGATCGACTTCAGCAAGGAGCACAACAGCGGGCCGGTCCAGCAGGGCCCCCTGGCCAGGACGCTGTCCGTCGCCCTCGACCGGAAGGACCGGGGCGGCTACTACGACATCACGGTGTGGAGCAAGTCCGGCGCCCTCCCCAACGACGGCGCTCTCGTCGACATCGCGGAGAAGGTTCTCCCCACGGTCCTCGAACGGAGCGGTCACTGAGCCGCCTCGGCACGGGCCCCGGCCCGGTCGTGTCCGCTCGGGCCGGGACGGCGGGACCGTCGGGTCAGCGCGAGCGCTTCCGGCGCCACCTGCCCAGGGCCGCGGCGAGGAGGAGTACCGCGAGGACGATCGCCGCCGCCACGTAGTGGCCGGGAGTGGCCCAGGAGGGGCCGGGCCAGACCGACACGGCCACCTGGGCGGTGTCGTTGGCGGTCTTGGTGTCATGGCCGGCGCGCCCGGCCGCGACGCCGGAGACGGTGACCCGTCCCCCGTGGTGGGGGCCGTCCTCGTCGATGCGGAGGGTGAAGGGGAAGGTCGTCGTGGCTCCCACCGCCGCGGTACTCGCCGTGCACACGTAGCGACGTGCCCTCGGCTGTTTCGCGGACGGAGCGGCCAGGGGCGTACCGTCCGGGGCGAGAGCGCGGCACTCCTGGTCGATCAGTTCCTCGTCCCGCTCGAACTCGTAGGGGGCGGACACGACGGTGGTGCCCGACGGCACCGTGAACTCGACCCGCACCGGGGCGGGCAGCGCGCCGGGGCCGTCGTTGCGCACGCCGACGCGTACCGTGGCACGGCTGCCGACGGGTCCCCTGGCGGTGCCGGCGACGGCGGCCAGGTCGCTCTCGTTGCGCACCGACACCTTCAGTTCCGCCGAGCTTTCGCCGGCACCCGCGCCCCGGTCCTCGGCGGGCACCAGACGGAGCGCGGCTCCGTCGCCCGGGCTGTACTGCGACGCCGGCTCGTCGGGGGGTACGTAGTCGGTGCCGAGGGCGGCGGCCTGGAACGAGACAGTGGGGTGGGTGGCGTCACGGCCGGCCCTGAGGACTTCCCGCGCACCGAGGCGGTAGGACGCGCCAGGGGGGATGACGACATCGGCGGCCGGGAGGCGGCACCACGTCGATGTGGCATCGCGGTAACGGCAGTTGCTGTGCTTCTCGGCCGGCGCCAGGCCGTCCCGCGTGTTCATGAAGAGCGCGACACCGCGGGCGGGTACGTCACCGGTGTTGCGCAGGGTCAGTGAGACGGCCAGGGTGCCGCCAGGCTCGACGTCGTGCCGGTCGGGGTGCGCGTCGACCACCAGCTCCGGCCTGCCGACCACGATGCGGGAGCTTCCGGTGACGGCGGGCCGGCCGGGCGAGGCCACCCGGTAGCGCAGCACCGCCGAGTCACCCGCCTCGGCGCCTCGCGCGGGGCTCAGCCGGAAGTACTGGCGGACCCCCGTCCGGGAGGCGTCGTCCTGTCCCTCGCAGCGGAAGACCGGCGGACGGACCGGACAGACGTCCATCGCCGTCCTGATGACCGCGACGCCCTCCAGGTCCCTGGCGTCGAAGGTGACCGTGACGCGGGCTGCCCCCTTCTCCTCGACGTGCAGCTGATCGGTGCTGTGGGGATCGCGCGAGACGTAGAACACCGGTGGCACGACGAGTTCGGGCCCGGAAGAGGGCGCGCAGCCCGCGAGGCCGGCCAGCACCGCGACCAGGAGAAGGAGTGGCCCGACGGCCGCCCGCAGCAGCCCGGCCGGGGCGGCAGCCCTGCTCCGTCCCGTCTCGGTGCGGCACTCGACGCCCTCTCGTATGTCCACCGGGATCACCCTGCCAGGAGGACATCACGTCCGTGCATCGGTACTGTCACGCGGCGCCGCTCGTGCGCAGTGGCCTGTCCGGCGGGTCCCGCCGGACAGGCCCTTGGGCCCGAGGAGGGCTCAGCGCTTGAGCGTGAAGGTGAAGTCGCCGGAGAGCCTGCCGTTCAGCCGGACCGCCGAGACGACCTTCCCCGCCACGACCAGCCTCTCCACCTCTGCCCGTGAGAGGCCGCAGCCCTCGGCGATCAGCCGCACCGGCCGGACGGGGATCGGCGCGGCGAAGCGGACCGAGACGTCGATCACCTCGCGGTCCAGGTGATCCGAGCCGCCGGTGTCGAGACGCCAGGCGTTGTCCCAGTCGAGGGCGATGCGATTGCGTCGCCGCACGACCGGGTCCTGGAGCAACTCGGCCGCCAGGACGGGGTCGTTGTCGTGGGCTCGGTCCAGCAGTTCAGGCCGTACGGAGCGCACGCTCGCCCGCTCCAGGACCGTGAGTTTCGTCGTCTCCCCGCAGGTGGTGCAGAGCGCGAGGAGCCAGACATCGATGAGCTTGTGGTTCGCGTTGACCCGGAACTTGCCGCTCGTCCGGAAGCGTTCGGACGCGCAGGCGTGGCAGCGCCGGAGAACCAGCGGCAGGCAGGTGGGCATGACCACCCAGCTATTGAGCACAGAAGTACACCGTCTTCAGTGAGAAGTCCGCAGCAGAAAGCAGCGCGGCGCGGATGCGCGACGCGCGACCGATCAGCACTCGGGGGGTCTCACACGGTGTACAACGGCACGTCCTTGCTCAGACGACTCGGTCAGTGGGCACGTTAGTGACAGCCGGCGGTACCGCTCCACCGGTTTTCGAGCGCCTCACCGCGCCGCCACCGGTCCGGGGGGCGAACTTCGGCCATCTCTGACCGGCGCCCGCACTTCACCAGTCAGCCATGCCCACAGGAGTTACACAGGAAGCACACAGGTACTCCGCAGTGGACAAGCGCTGCCGATCTCTCCCGGAAAAGCCGACCAGCGGAAAGAATCGCGCCACCGGCTCGCCCCATCAGAAGGTGAACACCTGTACGAGGCTGTCCGGATGTGTCTAAGGTGTCGCCGCGCACCGGCGGGACCTGACCAGTCCGCGCCCGCGCACACCATGACCAGCGACCGGGGGAACGTCGTCGCTCACGGGGAGGGATCGCATCGGTATGCCGTCACAGCGGCCTTCCATGCGCGACATCACAGCCAGGTACCGCCGTACCTGAGTCTTCCTCAGGGGCCCGTGCGCTCAGAGCCGCCCGGCTCCGCGGCCGACCGTTCGTCTCGTGCCCCCTGAAGAAGAAAGGGCTGCTCCTTGCGTGCCAAATTAACCGGGTTTCTCATACCAAGACCCGGACGCTCCGGGCTGGTTGCCCGCATCATCCTGCTGGTGACCGCCGCCGCGGTCATCGCCGGGCTCACCGTCCGGCCCGACCTCGCCGGCCTCCCGGGCCGGGACGACACGGCCCCGGTCGGGGACTCCTACGACGGCTACGACACCAAGGCGGCCGAACAGCTGCGCGGCGATCAGTGTGTCGCCGTCGACGCCCTGCGCAAGGGCGGACCCAACATGTTCGCCCTCGCTCAGAACTCCGTCGGACTGCCGCCCGACCAGCTCCACCAGAAGCTCGACCGGGACCTCTACGACACCGGCACCCCGCTGCACCAGGCGTACAACGCCGACGCGACCGCCAGCGACCAGTGGGTCAAGAAGGTGGACGAGCAGAAGCAGGCGTGGCGCGGCTCCGTCAGCGGTCTGGACTCCTACCCCGGCGCACCGCAGGGGCAGGACAAGATCTTCGACCAGGTCGGGCTGCTTCCGTGGCTGTACCAGTCGTACTTCAAGTCGGTCGACCTGTTCTCCCCGTTCTACGAGCCCTCGCCGACCGCCGACGACCGTACGAAGGCCGCCGCGCTCGCGATCGGTGACCCGCTGTACACCACCGGGGGAACGCCGGCCGAGCAGCAGGCATGGGCCCTGTGGAAGAAGAACTCGGGCAAGATCGAGCCCAACCAGCTCTTCGTTCCCAGGGTGTTCGCCGACGACGCCCGCATCTTCCTGTCCTCGGGCGGCTTCGCCCGCACGGCCCCGGAGCCGGACACCCCGGAGTTCCGCGTCGCGGTCGAGGACCTGAAGGCCCGGTTCGCCGCGTGCGCGTGGCACGACCCGATCGACCCCGACCGGGTCCTCGGCAAGGAGGTGGCACAGGCATCGGCCGAGTGGCAGCAGGAGATCGCGTCGCAGGCCACGCAGCGGCAGCAGATCCTGGCCGCCGGCGCCACCAGCACGAAGGCCCTGCAGGAGGGCGCCTTCGCCCTGGGCAAGATGCTGGGCCAGTCGTGGATCGCCGACTACGCCACCCGCTGGCTGGACCACAACACCGAGGGCGGCATCAGCTGGATCGGCGACGGCCAGCTGGAGATCCAGGTGCCGGGCGCGGCGGGCAAGTGCCTCGACGTCCAGGGCGCGAAGAAGGACAACGGCACCCCGGTCCAGATCTACACCTGCAACGGCGGAGCCTCCCAGAAGTGGCAGCTGATGGGCTCCTACCCCGACGGCTACACCCTGGTCAATCCGAACTCCTTCAAGTGCCTGGAGGTGCTGAACGGCAGCAGTGCCGACGGCACGAAGATCCAGATCCGGGACTGCGGGAGCAGTAAGGCCCAGCAGTGGACGTTCGACGTGCGCAGCGCCGGGCCGCTGCGCAACGCGGCGACCGGCAAGTGCCTGCACCTGCCGACGTTCGACAACAGCAAGGACGCCGTGCTGTCGACGTGCAACGGCTCCACCGCGCAGAAGTTCAAGATCGTCCCCAAGACCCACACCGGCTCCGCTCCGTCGAAGGCCGACGTGGACAAGGCCAAGGCGGCCGTCACGGGCGCGCAGTCGGAGGCGAAGAAGCAGCTCGGTGTCGTGAAGGCGCAGTTGGCGTCCGCGCAGAAGGCCGCGACCGCGTCGGACACCGCGATGCAGACCGCCTACGGCATCGCGGACGCCAACGGCGCGCCGCGGGGCCGTGGTCTGCTCGTCGGGCAGCAGAAGGACCAGGTGACCAAGGGTTCGGTCGCCGCGCTGCAGGCGATGGTGAAGGCCGGTGAGACCGCCGAGGCGGCCACCCGTGCCTCCGCCGGGGACAGCGAGACCATCACGCAGCGTGCGCTGGCGCAGGCCGCTCAGTCGAAGGCGGAGTTCCGCAAGGAGGCCGCGAAGGCGGCCGAGTGGCAGGCGAAGGCCGCGGCCGACGCGGCGAAGATCCACCGGGACAACGCCAAGAAGGACAAGGAGACGGCCGAGGCCAAGCTCGCGGTCGCGGTGAAGGCCGAGGGCGACGCCAAGGCGGCCGCCGCCGACGCCCACGCCAAGCGGCTCGCCGCCGAGGCCGAGGAGAAGACGGCCAAGGCGGAGAAGGAGAACGCCGGCGCCAAACGGGCCGAGGCAGCCGAACACCGCAAGAACGCCGAGACGCAGGCGACGAAGGCGAAGGACGCCAAGGACAGGGCCGAGGCCGCCGAGAAGAGCGCCGAGGGCAAACGGGACGACGCGGTCGAGGCGAGCGACCACGCCAAGGACATGCGCGACGACGCCTGGGACGCCGAGCAGAAGGCCGACGCGGCCCGCGCCAAGGCCGACGCCAAGGACGCCTACGCCGACTCCCTGGACTCCGGCGCCGCCGCCGACGCGGCCCGCGCCGCGGCCAACGACGCCGACAAGGCCGCCGACGACGCCGAAGCCGCCGCGACCAAGGCGCGCTCCGAGGCCGACGCGGCCACCAAGGCGGCAGCCGACGCCGACGCCGCGGCCACCCGCGCCGAAGCGGCCGCCAAGCGCGCCCGTTCCGACGCCGACGCCGCCCAGGCGGCCAAGCTGAAGGCGGACGCGGCCGTCAGGACCGCGACCAGCGCGGTGGCCGACGCCATCAAGGCCTCCCAGGACGCCGCCGCCGAGGCAAAGACCGCCGTCAAGCTCGCCGACGAGGCCGAACAGCACGCCAAGGACGCCAAGACCCAGGCCGACGCCGCCGACAAGGAGGCCGGCAAGGCGCTGGCCGCCTCCGCCAAGGCCGCCGGATTCGCCCACATCACCGCGCAGGCCGCCGTCGACGCCGGCAAGGCGGCCCAGCAGGTCGCCCAGCCCGCCAACGACGCCGTCCAGCTCGGCTCTCCCTACGTCGACACCGACTCGGCCGCCGGACTGGTCGTCCTGACCGGGCAGGCGTCGAAGACCATCGCCGACCAGCAGCAGGCCGTCGCCGACGCGCACGCCAAGAACGCGCAAGCGGAGGCCGCCGCCGCCAAGGACATCGCCGACCAGGCCAAGGGCGACGCCAAGGAGGCCTACCAGCACGCGGCGAACGCCGCCCAGTACGCGTCCGACGCCCGCACCTACTCCAAGCAGGCCCTCGGCTACGCCGCCGACGCGGCCAAGGCCGCGGCCGCCGCCTCCGCCTCACTGGCCCGCACCATCGAGTACGACAAACAGGCGACGGAGGACGCCGCGGCCGCCGACAAGGCCGCCGGAAAGGCCGAGGGCTACGCCAAGGACGCCCGCGACTCCGCCGACGCCGCCGAACTCGACGCCGCGGCGGCCCGCTCCGCGGCGACCCGGGCCGAACAGGACGCCAAGGACGCCCGCGCGGCGGCCGACCGCGCCGACGCGGCGGCGACCGAGGCCGAGGAGGCGGCGAAGGACGCCGCCAAGTACGCAGAGGAGGCCCAGGCCGCCGCCGACCGGGCGGAGAAGGCACAGGCCGACAAGGAACGCTCACAGGGATCCGGCACGGGCATTCCCGGTGTGTTCGCCGTTCCGGACGAGTCCACCGTCGAGATCGTCCGCTCCAAGCAGATCGGCACCTGCCCGCCGATGCCGGAGGCAGCCTTCCAGGGCTGCAACGCGAAGTACGACCTGGTCGTCACCTACGAGGCCGACTTCTACCTGTGCACCGACGACCAGGCCGAGGCCACGGCCGACGGATGCCCGAAGGCCGCGTGGCAGTTCCTCAAGCGGGCGACGCTGAAGAACATCGAGATCGACGGCTGGACGCACCATTTCTCCGGCAAGGACATCGTCCGCGCCGGGTGGCAGAACATCTTCGGTGATGTCGCCGGATCGATCCTGTTCTCCTTCTTCGCCGAAGACCTGATGGACTGCTGGCACGGCGACAAGACCGCCTGCGCCTGGAGCCTCGCCACATACGTTCCGGTCGAAGGACTGCTCACCCCGATCGCGCGTGCCGTCAAGGCGCTCGACGCGGCCGCCAAGACCGGCATCGGCTTCACCGACGCGTGGAAAGCCCTTCGCGCGCTCCCCCTGTCCGACGAAGCCATCGCCGGGATCGGCGCCAAGGCGCTCGAGGCTCTCGGTAAGGCGCGGAAGTGGTGCACCGGCACCGGGTTCGCCGGAACCGGCTTCGCCGCCACCGCGCGTGCGTGCCCGACCGGAACCATGGTGCTCGGAATCGGCGAGCACTCGGAAGCACTGGCCAAGGAGATCCAGGGGGGATACACCTTCAACGGCGATGCCTTCAGGGAAGTGGTCGGCAGGTCCAACGGGAAGCCGATCGCCCTGTGGATGACCGAGGTGTCGAACGTCCTGCGCAACAACGGCAAGGTCGCGGTCAGCCTGAAGGGTTTCGACGGAGATACACCGGCTGAGCAATTCGCGCTCGCCTACAAGGCCTGGCGCTCGGGAGACTGGGCGGCCACTCAGTGGGAAATGGGCCAGATCGGTCTCCAGATACAGATGGGCAACTTCGAATGGCGCAATATCACGTTCTACAGCAAGGAAGGCAAAGTAGTGAACATACCCGAACCGAACTGGGACGCACTGAATGGGTGAGGTGACGCCGGAGTTCACCGGTTCCGAGGTGTTCCGGTCCGACAGGTACTTCAAGGTCTGGCAGTACGCCGTCGGTCATCGCAGGCTGCTCCTCCGCAGCAGCCGGGACAGGCCACCGGAGACCCGGATCGACATCCACTTCGCCAACGTCGACCTCATGCTTCTCCGTCCCGGCTACGACGGCTTGGTCATCCGCCGGGCCGACGACGAGGAATGCGTGAAGGTCGGCCTCGACCACGGGGTGGAAGTCAAGCCCGGGCGTCTGTTCCTGCTGGGTGGCGGCCTGAGGAGCTTCATCGTCTCGGCGCCTCCGCAGTGGCATGAGGACGAGGGCGCGATGGACGATCCTTCATGGTTCGGCCCCATGCGGGGAACGCGCTGAAACTGGCCGGGAGGCCTCCTTCGTCAGGGGGCCTCCCGATGCCGTCCGGCCGCTCCCGGTCTCCGGCACGCCGTCGGCCGCACCAGGGCGGCGGGTATCCGGTGTGCGCGTGAGAGCCGGGCGTTGCGGGCCGGAAGGCGCAGCCGCAGCTCAGCGGCGCAGCGCTTCCGCCTGCTCAGGCACGTGCGCCGCGACCACGCGGCCCTCGTGGGCGGCCTCGTGGCGGCGGTCGACCGCGTAGGCCACGCCCGCGACGCCCAGGCCCAGTACAGCCAGCGCCGCCCCCGCCAACGCGGGCGACGTCACGCCGAAGCCCGCCGCCAGGGCGAGGCCGCCGATCCAGGCGCCGCCGGCGTTGGCCAGGTTGAAGGCCGCCTGGTTGGCGGAGGAGGCGAGGGAGGGGGCCGCGGCCGCCTTTTCCATGACCATGAGCTGCAGGGGCGAGCCGGTGACGAACGCCGCCATGCCGAGGAGGGCGACGGACAGGGCCGCGCTCCACTCCGCCCGCATGAGGACCGGGAACAGCAGCAGCACCACCGCCAGGGAGGTGAGGCCGCTGAACAGGGTGCCGCGCAGGGAGTGGTCCGCGAGGCGGCCGCCGAGGAGGTTGCCGGCCGTCGCGCCGACGCCGAACAGCGCCAGCAGCAGCGTCACATTCGTCTCGGCGAAGCCCGCCGCGTCCGTGAGCATCGGGGTGATGTAGCTGTAGGCGGAGAAGAGGGCGCCGAAGCCCGCCACCGTGGTGCCCAGGGCCAGCCAGACCGGCACCGAGCGCAGCGCGGCCAGTTCGCCGCGCAGGCCGGTGGTGGGGGCGGTGGCCCGGTCGTGCGGGATCAGCAGGGCCAGCGACGCTATCGCCGCCAGGCCGATCGCGCTCACGCCGAGGAAGGTGGCCCGCCAGCCCAGATGCTGGCCCATGAGCGTGGCGGCGGGGACGCCCGCGATGTTGGCGACGGTCAGGCCGAGGAACATCAGGGACACCGAGCGGGCCTTGCGCTCCGGCGCCACCAGGTTCATGGCGACCACCGCGCCGACGCCGAAGAACGCGCCGTGCGGCAGGCCGCTGAGGAAGCGGGCGGCCAGCAGGGCGTCGTTGCCGGGGGCGAGGGCCGAGAGCGCGTTGCCCGCCACGAAGAGGGCCATCAGGGCGATGAGGACCGTGCGCCGGGACATGCGCGCGGTCACGGCGGCCAGCAGCGGCGCGCCGATGACCACACCCAGCGCGTACGCCGACACCAGGTGCCCGGCGGCGGGGATGGAGATGCGCAGGTCGTCCGCGACGTCGGGGAGCAGCCCCATCATCACGAACTCGGTGGTGCCGATACCGAAAGCGCCGACGGCCAGTGCGAGCAGGGCCAGGGGCATGAAGGGCCTGTGCCTTTCGAAGGGAGAGCGGAGTTCCGTCGCAGCATATGTTCCCGCGCGGAACAAAGTCTCCCGGGCCCGGTATTCCGGCCGGTTACGCGGACGTGTCGAGCTTCACACGGGCGGCGATCGGCAGGTGGTCGCTGTCGGTGCGCGGCAGGGTCCAGGAGCTCTCCGGCTGGACGCCCTTGACCAGGATCTGGTCGATCCGCGCCATCGGGAACGACGCCGGCCAGCTGAACCCGAAGCCGCTGCCCGCCGCCCCCTGGGTGGAGCGCAGCTGGGAGGTGACGGCGTTGAGCGCGCGGTCGTTCATGGTGCCGTTGAGGTCGCCGAGCACGACCACCCGCTTCAGCGTCTCGTCGGCGATGGCCTCGCCGAGCGCGTCGGCGCTCTTGTCCCGCTGGCGTGCGGTGAACCCGGCCTCCACCTTGACCCGCACCGAGGGGAGGTGGGCGACGTAGACGGCGAGCGGGCCCTCGGGGGTCGTCACCGTGGCGTGCATGGCGCGCTGCCAGCCGAGCTTGATGTCGACGGCTTCGACGCCGCTCATCGGGTACTTGCTCCACAGGCCGACCGTGCCGACGACCGCGTGGTACCTGTACGTAGCCGCCAGCGCCTTCTCGTACACCGGGACGGCGGAGGCGGGCAGCTCCTCCAGGGCCAGCAGGTCCGCGCCCGAGGAGGCGACGTTCCGGGCGGTCGCGGCCGGGTCGGGGTTGTCGGCGTTGACGTTGTGGGTGGCCACCGTGAGGTCGCCGCCCCCGCCCGCCTTGTCGAAGACGAGGCCGCCGAAGAGGTTCAGCCACACGACCGCCGGGACCAGCACCGCGATCAGGGCGGTCGCCGACCTGCGGACCAGGCCGAGGACCAGCAGCACCGGGATGGCCAGCCCCAGCCAGGGCAGGAAGGTTTCGGTGAGGCTGCCCAGGTTGCCCACCCGGTTGGGGATGCGCGAGTGCACCAGCATCACCATGGCGATCAGCAGTGCGAGTACGGCGAGCACGATGCCCCGCCGCCAGATGCGCGGGTCGCCGCGCCAGCCGGCGACGAGCCGGTGCGTCAGGCGCCGAAGCCGGGATCCCGGTCGCTCGGGCCCCGAGCCGCCGTTGTCCGTCTCCGTCATATACGCCTGCTGCGCCATACCGTCTGCCTCACTGCCTGCCGTGCACGCCGTCGTTCCCCCGCGCTGCTGTCGACCCTAGGGGATGATCGGCTCGTTCCCGCCGTCCCATGACGGCCGTACGGAAGACGAGGACGAACGAGGCGGCGCCGGGGGTTCCGGTTACCCCCCGTACGGGCGATGTCTGTGACGAAACGCGCACATTAGACCGGTGGAACCGCGGGACTGACGGGGCGTAGGCCCGCCAGCACCGTGTCCACGATCCGCTCCGACAGCCCTTCGGGCAGATCGGCGTCGGGGCGCATGACGGAGCGGACCAGCATGGGGCCGACGAACATGTCGTTGGCCAGCTCCAGGTCGATGTCCGGCCGGAGTTCGCCGCTCTCCTGCCCGCGGCGCAGCACGTCCATGACCAGCACGCGCCGGGGCGCTATGACGCTCGCGTGGTACGCCCCCCAGATCCTGGGGCTGGACTTCATCTGCGCGTACACGTTGTGCAGGATCGCCGAGGAGCGGCTGACGAGGCCCCGTCGGCGCAGTGCCTCCACCAGCACGACGAGGTCGTCGCGCATGGAGGTGCCGGGGAGTTCGGGGTCGGGGGGTTCGGCGGCGCGGATGACGTCGACGAACAGTTCCTCCTTGCCGCTCCAGCGGCGGTAGATCGTGGCCTTGCCGACCCCGGCCGTGCGCGCGACGCGCTCGATGGAGAGTTCGGCGAGGGGAACGCCCTCCTCCAGGAGCTTCATCACTCCCTCGAGGATGGCGCGTTCCACGGCCTCGCTGCGCGGGCGGCCCCGTGCGGGTCCGTCCGGTCGCGGCCGGCTGTCGGCAAGGCTCACGTCGTCCGTCCTTCCACTGTGCTGCGGGAATTGTCCCGCAGCCGCCTCCTCCCCCGTGGAACCGCTGTCCCTCTTGTGTCCGGTCAGTCCGAGGCCGCCACCAAGTCGGGCTCCCGCTCGCCCCGCTGACCGGCCGGCGGCCTGCCCGGCAGGAACAGGGCCACCACCACGGCGCCGATGAGCGCGACACCCGTACCGCACAGGGCGGTGACGTGCATGGCGTGCAGGAAGGCGTCGTTGGCGGGGGTGACCAGGGCCTGGCCGCGCGGGCCGAGCTTCTCGGCGATGCCGAGGGTGGCCTCGATGGACTCGCCGGCCGTGTCCCGCAGGGCGGGCGGCAGCACGTTCAGCTTGCCCTCGACGCCGTTGCGGTAGGCGGCGGAGAGCACCGAGCCGAGAACGGCGATACCGAGGGCGCCGCCGACCTGGCGGAAGGTGTTGCTGAGCGCGGAGGCGGAGCCGGCCTTCTCGCGGGGCAGGGCCTGCATGATGACGACCGAGGTCGGCGTCATGATGTGCGCCATGCCGGTGCCCATGAGGAAGAAGATGACCTCCAGCAGCCAGACCGGCGTGTCGGCCTCGAAGGTGGCGAACGCGGCCAGGGTCGCCGCGATCAGCACCAGACCGGCGGTGGTGGTGGCCTTGTTGCCGAACCGGTCGACGACCAGCCGGGCCCGCGGCGCGAAGATCATCTGCGAGGCGGCCAGCGGCAGCATCATCACGCCGGACTCCAGCGGCGAGTAGCCGCGCACGCTCTGCATGTAGAAGACCGAGAAGAACGTGACGCCCATCAGCGCGAAGAAGACCAGCGCGATGGCGGCCATGGCGGCCGAGAAGACCTTGTTCTTGAAGTAGGTGACGTCGAGCGACGGGTGGTCGCTGCGCTTCTCGAAGATCACGAAGCCGGCGAGCACGACGAGTCCGGCGATGATCGTCGCCAGCACCTTGGCGTCGGTGAAGTCGGCCAGCTCGCCGCCCTTGATGATGCCGTAGACGAGCAGCACCAGGCCGACGACCGACAGGACCACGCCGACCGGGTCGAGGCGGCCGGGCTTCGGGTCGCGGGAGTCGGGCACCAGCCACACCATCAGAGCGACCGCGAGGATCACGATCGGCACGTTGATGAGGAAGACCGAGCCCCACCAGAAGTGGTCGAGCAGCGCGCCGCCGGTGATCGGGCCGATGGCGATGCCGAGACCGACGCCGCCGGCCCAGATGCCGATGGCCTTGGGCTGCTCCTCGCGCTCGAAGACGTTCATCAGTACGGCGAGGGTGGCCGGCATCACGAACGCGGCACCGAGGGCCATCAGGGCGCGGTAGGCGATGAGTTGGTCCGGGGAGCCGGACTCGGCGGCCAGGGCCGAGCCGATGCCGAACACGACGAGACCGCCGAGCAGCACCTTCTTGCGGCCCAGCCGGTCACCGATGAGGCCGGCGGTGAACAGCAGGCCCGCGAAGACCAGGGTGTAGCTGTTGATCGCCCACTCGATCTCACTCTGGGTGGCGCCGAGGCCGGTGGGCGCCGGGGTCGAGATGGTCTTGATGGCGACGTTCAGGATCGAGTTGTCGAGCACCACGATGAGCAGGCTCAGCATCAGCACGCCGAGGATCGCCCAGCGGCGCCGGTGCACCGCTTCCGGTATCCGGGAGGCAGGGACGGAAGTTGTCATGTGTTCGAGCCTAGGGCCATTCCAATACGGAACCGTCTCGTATCTTATTTCTTTACCGAGGTCTTACACACCGGATCTTCCGTTCCACGCCTGCGGCGCCGTCCGAATGGATCACAGGGGGCTCCCCTGGCCCTCGGCGGCACCAAGTGCCACCATGGAGGCGATCCGGGGACGCCGTCAGGGCGCCTCGAGATGACCGAAGGAGCCGTTGCCATGACGCAGCTTTCGGCTGCCCACACCAAGCCTTCCGACGGCAGCAAGGCGCTGTACGGGGGGAAGGGCACCCGCCGCATCACCGTCCGCGACATCGCCCTCGCCAAGGAACGCGGCGAGAAGTGGCCCATGCTCACCGCCTACGACGCGATGACCGCGTCCGTGTTCGACGAGGCCGGCATCCCGGTGATGCTCGTCGGCGACTCGGCGGGCAACTGTCACCTCGGGTACGAGACCACCGTGCCCGTCACCCTCGACGAGATGGCCGTGCTGTCGGCGGCCGTCGTACGCGGCACCCAGCGCGCCCTGATCGTCGCCGACCTGCCGTTCGGCTCCTACCAGGAGGGCCCGGTGCAGGCACTGCGCTCGGCGACCCGGCTGGTGAAGGAGGCCGGGGTCGGCGCGGTGAAGCTGGAGGGCGGCGAGCGCTCGCACGAGCAGATCCGGCTGCTGGTGGAGTCCGGCATCCCGGTCATGGCCCACATCGGGCTGACCCCGCAGTCCGTCAACGCGATGGGCTACCGCGTGCAAGGGCGCGGCGAGGAGGCGGCGGCACAGCTGCTGCGGGACGCGAAGGCGGTGCAGGACGCGGGCGCGTTCGCGGTCGTCCTGGAGCTGGTCCCGGCCGAGCTGGCGGCCGAGGTGACGCGGGTGCTGCAGATCCCCACCGTCGGCATCGGTGCCGGACCTGAGACGGACGCACAGGTGCTGGTGTGGACCGACATGCTCGGTCTCACGTCCGGCCGGGTGCCGAAGTTCGTCAAGAAGTACGCGGACCTGCGTGAGGTCATGGGCAACGCGGCGAAGGCCTTCGCCGAGGACGTCGTCGGCGGGACGTTCCCGCTGGAGGAGCACTCCGTCCACTGACGAATCCGTCCACCAGAGCCGATCCGGCACCACGGCGGCCCCGTCGATCTCCCCCGTCGACGGGGCCGCTCCCCGTTCCGCGCCGGCTCACGCGCCGACGGCGCCGGGCCGCCGCGGCCGGCGCGCCCGCGTGTGACATGCCGGCGCCCGTGCCGGCACCTGTCGTCCGGCTGTCGGCACCTGTAGGTCCGCTGTCGGTGGTTTGTCGGTGGGGGCTGTCACTGTCTTGCCCATGACGCGAATCGATGACAACCCCGCCGGCGGGCGCTCCGCCGTGACCGTACGGGGACTGGTCAAGCACTACGGCGAGACCAAGGCGCTCGACGGGGTCGACCTGGACGTCCGGCCGGGCACCGTGATGGGGGTCCTCGGGCCGAACGGCGCCGGGAAGACCACCCTCGTACGGATCCTGTCCACCCTGATCACGCCGGACGCCGGAGAGGCCGTCGTGGCCGGCTACGACGTCGTACGGCAGCCCCGGCAACTGCGGCGGGTGATCGGGCTCACCGGGCAGTACGCCTCCGTGGACGAGAAGCTCCCGGGCTGGGAGAACCTGTACCTGATCGGGCGGCTGCTGGACCTGCCCCGCAAGGACGCCCGGGCCCGGGCCGACGAGCTGCTGGAGCGGTTCTCGCTGACGGAGGCCGCGCGGCGGCCCGCCGGCACCTACTCCGGCGGTATGCGGCGGCGGCTGGACCTCGCCGCCTCGATGATCGGCCGGCCGGCCGTGCTCTACCTGGACGAGCCGACCACCGGGCTGGACCCGCGCACCCGCAACGAGGTGTGGGACGAGGTCAAGGCCATGGTCGGGGACGGGGTCACCGTGCTGCTGACCACCCAGTACATGGAGGAGGCCGAGCAGCTCGCCTCCGAGCTGACCGTCGTGGACCGCGGGAAGGTCATCGCTAAGGGCGGCATCGAGGAGCTGAAGGCCCGGGTCGGCGGGCGCTCGCTGCGGGTGCGTCCACTGGACCCGCTGCAACTGCGGCCGCTGGCCGACATGCTGGACGAGCTGGGCATCACCGGCCTCGCGTCCACCACCGTGGACAGCGAGACCGGCACGCTGCTGGTGCCGATCCTCAGCGACGAGCAGCTCACCGCGGTGGTCGGCGCGGTCACCGCGCGCGGCATCACCATCTCCTCCATCACCACCGAACTCCCCAGCCTGGACGAGGTGTTCCTCTCCCTCACCGGCCACCGCGCCAGTGCCCCGCAGGACACCACGCCCGCCGACTCCCTCGAGGAGGCCGCCGCATGAGCGCCCACCCGTCTCCCACCGCCACCCTGGACGAGGCGCCCCGCGCCACCGCTTCGGACACCGCGGCCCCGCCCGCCCAGCTCAAGGGCGACACCCCCATCTCGGTCCGCGCGCATCTGCGGCACACCGGCGCGCTCGTCCGCCGCAACCTGCTGTGGATCCGGCAGGACCCGGAGTCGATGTTCGACGCCATTCTGTTCCCGGTGATCTTCACCCTGCTGTTCGTGTACGTCTTCGGCGGCTCGATCGGCAAGTCCCTGGGCGGCGGCCAGGACCAGTACGTCCAGTACGTCGTGCCGGGCCTGATGGCCATGATGGGCATGAACATGGCCCAGGGTGTGGGCACCGGCTTCAACCAGGACTTCAACTCCGGTGTCATGGACCGCTTCCGGTCCCTGCCCATCGGCCGCGGCTCCGTCCTCTTCGCCAAGATCGCGGTGGAGCTGATGCGGATGCTGTTCGCGACCGCGGTGCTGATGCTGGTCGCCGTCCTCGTCGGCTACGACGTCCACCACTGGGACGGCCTGCTGGCCTCCGTGGGCCTGTCCGTGGTGTTCGGCTCGGCGCTGATGTGGGTGTTCCTCACGCTCGGCGTGGTGATGAAGAACGCGCAGTCCGTGCAGGCGATGGGCTTCCTGGTACTGATGCCGCTGCAGTTCGGCTCCTCGATCTTCGCGCCGACCGCGTCGATGCCGGGCTGGCTGCGGAACTTCACCGACTACAACCCGCTCTCCGCGCTGGCCGACACCGCGCGCGGCCTGATGGAGGGCGGCCCGGTCGCGCACGACCTGTGGGTGACGCTGATCTGGTCGGTGGGGCTCACCGCGGTGATGGCCCCGGTCGCCATCCACAAGTTCCGCACCAAGAGCTGACGTCGGGCGATGTCACACCAGGGCGGTGGCCTCCGCGAGGGAGAGGCCACCGCCTTCGGCGTACGCGGCGTCGAACGCCGCCCGGTCCAGCACGGCGAGGACGGCCCCCTCGGCGTGCTCGCGCGTCGCCCGCTCGACGGTCGCCGCGACGTGGCCCGGGGGCAGCAGCGCGTGGGCGGCGCCCAGGCAGCGGGCGGCGTCGGCGGCGTGACCGCCGCCGTCGACCTGGGCCAGGGCGGCCGCGGCGATGGTCAGGTACAGCGGCTGCAGATGCGGGACGATGGCCAGGGACAGCGGGTCGCAGGCCCGGGCCAGCGCCTGCCGGATCTTGTCCATGGCGTCGTCGACACGGCCGTCGACGATGTCCACCCAGGCCTCCTGGCCGAGGATGAGGGCGTCGAAGACGACGAAGTGCGCGATCCCGAAGCCCTCGCGCAGCAGCCGCAGTTGTTCGCGTGCCTCCGCGACCCGGCCGGTCAGGCAGAGCCGGGCGGACAGGAAGAGGCGCGCCATGGGCAGCGCCTCGCTGTTGCTGCCGTCCGTGCGCTCGATGACCTCGCGCAGCAGGCGCTCGCCCTGCTCCGGCTCGCCCGTCTCCAGCAGCACGGCGCCCAGGCGGATGGTGAGCACCCATGACTGGGCGCGGGCGCCGAGGCGCTCGGCGTGCGCGACGGCCGCCCGGAAGTCGGCGGCGGCCGCCTCGTACTCGCCCTTGCGCTCGCGTGACTCGCCGCGTGCGGAGAGCGCCTCGGCGGCGCCCCAGGCGTCCCCGAGGCGCTCGAAGATCTCCAGCGCCTCGTCGGCGTCGCGCATGGCGTCGCCCGCCCACTCGGTGCGGTTGGCGAGGATGTTGGCGCGCATCTGCAGGGTGCCGGCCAGCTCCCACTCGAATCCGGGGGTGTCCCGGCAGGTGCGGACGCAGGAGTCGAGGATGACGAGCAGCCGGTCGACGCCGCTGGTCAGCAGCTCGGCGAAGAACCAGAGCATGCCCGGGGCGCGGCAGGTCTGGGGCATCCCTGGTTCGTAGACCCGGGTGATGGCGCGCAGTTTCGCCTGCGCCGCGGGGGTCTGCCAGGTGTCCAGTTCCGTGTCCATGCAGGCCAGATGGGACAGGTGCAGCCCGCGCCGGGCCTCGTCGAGCAGTTCGCCGGTGTAGGGGGGCGGGACGTCCGTGCAGCGCTGCCACACCGGGGCGGCACGGCGCACGGGCTCCTCGAACGGGTCGGGGCCCAGCGCCATGACCTCGTGGCACAGGTTGCGGGCCTCGACACGCAGATCGCGCATCTGCCAGTACCAGACCAGGCCGTGGATGATGCAGAGCGCCTCCTGCTCGTCCCGGCCGGCGATGGCGTGCCGCAGGGCGGTGCGCACGTTCTCGTACTCGAGCTGGAGCCGGTCGACGGCGGCGCGCTGTCCGGGTCCGCGCAGCAACGGGTCGGTGGTGCGCGCGAGTTCGCGGTAGTAGACCAGATGGGCGCGTTCGGCCTCGGTGCGGCGGCCGGTCTCGTCCAGCCGTTCGGTCGCGTACTCGGCGACGGTCTCCAGCAGGCGGTAGCGCATCTGGCCGTCGGCCGAGGGGGCGGCCACCACGAGGGACTTGTCGACCAGGGAGCCGAGCGCGTCCAGGGCGACCGGACCGCAGACGGCCTCGGCGGCGGCCAGGTCGCAGCCGCCCGCGAACACCGACAGCCGGCTGAGGACTTCGCGTTCGTCCGTGTCGAGCAGGTCCCAGGACCAGTCCACGACGGCGCGCAGGGTCTGCTGGCGGGGCAGCACAGTGCGGCTGCCGCTGGTGAGCAGCCGGAAGCGGTCGTCCAGCCGGTCGGCTATCTGACGGGGCGTCAGCATGCGCAGCCGGGCGGCCGCCAGCTCGATGGCGAGGGGCAGTCCGTCGAGCCGCCGGCAGATCTCGGCGCACGCCTCGGGGTCGTCCTCGACGCGGAATCCGGGCCGGGCCGCCGCGCCCCGGTCGGCGAGCAGCCGCAGCGCGACGGGCTCGGGCAGCGGCTCCACGGGGCGCACGAGTTCCCCCGGCACGCCGAGCGGTTCCCGGCTGGTGGCGAGCAGGGTCAGCTGCGGGCAGTGCGCCAGCAGGCGCTCGGCGAGCTGGGCGGCGGCCTCGACGACGTGCTCGCAGTTGTCCAGGACGATCAGCATCCGGCGCCGGGCGCAGTGCTCCACCAGCCGCTCGACGGGGTCGTCGTGCCGGTCCGCGACGGCCCGCATGCTCTCGGCGCCGGCGCCGTGCAGCACGGTCTCGCGGGCGCCGATCGCGGTCAGCACGGCCTGCGGTACGGCGTCCGGGTCGTCCACGGGCGCGAGTTCCGCCAGCCACACCCCGTCCCGGGCGGTGTGCCGTACCGATTCGGCGGCCTCCTGGGACAGCCGGGTCTTGCCGGCCCCGCCGGGCCCGAGCAGGGTGACCAGCCGGGCGGCGCCGAGGTCGGCGCCGATGGCCGCGATGTCCGGCTCGCGGCCGACGAAGGAGGTGAGCCGGGCCGGCAGGTTGCCGAGGACGGCGGCGGGCGACGTGGGGCGGGGCTCCGCGGCAGCCGGCGCGGCAGGTGCGGTACGGGTGGTGTCGGTGAGCAGCAGCTCGCTGTGCAGCGCGCGCAGTTCGGGCCCCGGGTCGGAGCCGAGCCGGTCGGCGAGCAGTTGGCGTACGTCGTCGTAGGCGGCCAGCGCCTGGGCGGGGCGGCCGAGGTCCCTGAGCGCCCGCAGCCGCAGCGCCTGCAGCGGCTCGTCCAGGGGGTGGCTGTCGCACAGCGCGGCCAGCTCGGGCAGCGACCGCTCGGCGTGACCGAGGGCGAGGGCGGCGGTGTGCCGGGCGCGCAGGGCGTCCAGGCGGCGGGTCTCCCAGCGGGCCGCCTCGGCGGTGCGATCCGGCAGGTCGGCGAGGGCGGGGCCGTGCCACAGGGCGAGCGCGTCGTCCAGGACGACGGCGGCCTTGGCCGGATCTCCGTCGGCCAGCGCGGCGAGCCCCTCACCGGTGAGCCGGTCGAAGCGGGTGAGGTCGACGTCGTCGGGGGCGGCGACGAGCCGGTAGCCGCCCTCGGCGGAGGTCACGGCGTCGGCGCCGAGTGCCCTGCGCAGCCGGCCGATCAGCGCCTGGAGCGCGCCGGCCGCGTCGGCGGGCGGGTCGGCGCCCCACACCTCGTCCACCAGGACGCCCGCCGGGACGGTCCGGCCGGCCCGTAGCGCGAGCACGCTGAGCAGGGCGCGCAGCCGCGCTCCGCCGACCGGGACGGGTGTGCCGTCGGGGCGGTGGGCCTGGGTGGTTCCGAGGAGGCGATAGCGCACGGGTCCATTCTCTCCGCAGCGGTCAGTGCCGGTCACCGGGTTTGTGCGGCGTGCCGTCCGGCACCTCAAGGGTGACGAGGGCGCCGAGGACCCGGCGGACGCGGTGCGGGCCCTGCGGCGGTGCGTAGTCCTCCTCCGCGAACCACTTCGGGCAGTGGTCAACGGGCTCGCGCGTCACCGAGCCGGGCACCGGTTCCAGGGAGTGTCCCGAGGCCAGGAGCGTCACCTTCCCGTACGGCGGTGACACGCGCTGGAGGTCGCGCAGGTCCAGGTCGACCGTGAACTCCTGGTGCACCAGGTAGATGGCGCGGACCCGGCCGGTGACGGGGTGCGTGGCGTCCGCGTGGTTCTCCACCCAGGCCTCGGCGCCGTGCCAGTCTCCCTCCGGCGGCCGCCGCTCGTCGAGGGCGACCAGCGGCCAGCCGATCTCGTCGCCCACCGAGAAGGGCTCACCGCAGCAGCCCATCTGCCATTCCTCGTAGAACACCGTCTTCAGTGCCATTCCCCCACCCTCCAGGAACCGGACGGCCACCGCTAAGCGTTTTCCCGGCGTGTCCGCCGCCCGGTACGGTCGGCCTTCCCGACCGCCCCGCCTACAGGAGCCGCCCATGACCACCGCCACCACCAGCCGCGGCGACCGCCGTGTCAGTCCCGTCTTCGTCGGCATCCTGGCCGTGACGGCGGTGACCGGCTGGGCCACCTGGACCGGCTTCGCCGAGCAGCCGGGTGTCGCGGTGTTCCTGTTCGTGACGGCGGCCTGGATCGTCTCCCTGTGCCTGCACGAGTACGCGCACGCCCGCACCGCGCTGCATTCCGGGGACATCTCGGTGGGCGAGAAGGGCTATCTCACCCTCAACCCGCTGAAGTACACGCACGCGCTGCTGAGCATCGTGCTGCCCGTGGTGTTCGTGATCATGGGCGGGATCGGTCTGCCGGGCGGCGCGGTGTTCATCGAGCGCGGCCGGATCCGGGGCCGCTGGCGGCACAGCCTGATCTCGGCGGCCGGCCCGCTGACGAACGTGCTGTTCGCCGCGGTGTGCACGGCGCCGTTCTGGCTGCACGCCCTGGACGGCGTGCCCGGTGACTTCCGGTACGCGCTGGCGTTCCTCGCCCTGCTCCAGGTGACGGCGGCGATCCTGAACTTCCTGCCGGTGCCGGGCCTGGACGGCTACGGCGTGATCGAGCCGTGGCTGTCGTACGGCGTGAAGCGGCAGGTGGAGCCGTTCGCGCCGTTCGGGCTGCTGTTCGTGTTCGCGCTGCTGTGGGTGCCGTCGGTGAACATCGCGTTCTTCGACGCCATCGACGCGATCCTGCGCGGCCTGGGTGTCGACGACTTCTCCCAGGCGTGCGGCCACGAGCTCTACCGCTTCTGGCGCGAGACCCCGGAGGTGTGCACGATCAGCCCGTGACCGACTTGCCCTGCCCCGCGGCGTCCCGGCCGCGCTTGACGTAGTACCAGGTCATGTTGGACGCCAGGCCCGCGAGGAGCACCCAGACGATCCCCAGCCAGCTGCCCTGGACGAAGGAGACGACCGCGGCGGCGACGGCGAGGACGCAGACGATCAGGGTGCAGAGGGCGATGCGGGGCATGGGGCTGGGCTCCTGTCGGGGGACACTGCTCGATACTCGCCGACCAGTGTCCCCCATCGCCCGGTACGGCTCACACGTCGGTGATGCGGAGCCCCGCGTGCGCCTTGTACCGGCGGTTGACGGAGATCAGGTTGGCCACCAGGGACTCCACCTGGTGGGCGTTGCGCAGCCGCCCGGCGAAGACGCCGCGCATGCCGGGAATGCGGCCGGCCAGCGCCTGCACCGTCTCCACGTCGGCCCGGTCCTCGCCGAGCACCATCACATCGGTGTCGATCCGCTCGACCTCGGGGTCCAGGAGCAGCACGGCCGACAGGTGGTGGAAGGCAGCGGTGACCCGGGAGTCCGGCAGCAGCGCGGCGGCCTGCTCGGCGGCGCTGCCCTCCTCGGGCTTCAGGGCGTAGGCGCCCTTCTTGTCGAAGCCGAGCGGGTTGACGCAGTCCACGACGAGCTTGCCCGCCAGCTCCGCGCGCAGCGACTCCAGGGTCTTGCCATGGCCCTCCCAGGGCACGGCGACGATCACGATGTCGCTGCGGCGCGCGGTCTCGGCGTTGTCGGCGCCCTCGACGCCGTCCCCCAGCTCCTCGGCGGCGGCCCGCGCGCGCTCGGCGGCCCGCGAGCCGATGATCACCTTCTGGCCGGCCATGGCGAGCCGGCGGGCGAGGCCCTTGCCCTGCGGGCCGGTGCCGCCGAGCACGCCGACGACCAGCCCGGATACGTCGGGCAGGTCCCAGGGGTCCTTCGCGGGGGCCTTGGCGGGAGTCTGTGCGCTGTCGGTAGAGGTCATGGGCCGACTCTACGTCCGCGGGGGCGCCGGCACCCGGTCGGGTGAGCAACGGAAGGGGCGCCGGCCGTGCTGTCCCCGGGTCGGGCGAATTCGGCGTGAACTCCGGGCCACGGGCGAACGGTTGCGGCAGGATGCGGCCGCATGGACGCCGTACGTGTCGCATTGCTGCGCGAAGTGCTGGCCGGGACCGAGTGGCTGGGAGCCACCCGGCGGTTCGCGGGGGTGCTGCGCGGGTCGGTGGTGTCGCACGGGGGCGGGCTGCTGCTGGTGGGCACGCCCGAGTACGAGCCCTGGCACCTGGCCGCGCACCTGGTCGACGAGGCCGCCTGGTCGGGCACGCCCGAGCTGGCGCCCACCCTGGTACGGCACCACGCGCGCCCCGCCGACCCCCCTCACCTGGCCGTCGGGCCCGGCCGGATCGAGGCGGCGCGGCGGGGCGAGACCCTGCTCGTCGTCGCCCCCGAGGAGCCCGCTGAGCTGCTGGAGCGGGTGCACGGGGCCCGCCGGGCCGGGGTGACGGTGCTGGCGCTCGGCGCGGGCGGCGGCGAGCTGGCCGCGATGGCCCACGACACGCTGGCCGTGCCCGAGGGCGCGGAGCTGGACCTGGACAGCGTGCAGCACCTGGTCAGCGCGGCGGCCGGCGAGAACAGCTCGCCGCGGGTCCGGGGCGGATTCCGGGACCGGCTGTCCCGGCTGGCGGACATCCTGACGGCGCCGCCCGCCGCCCCCTGGTGAGGCGGACCGGGCCCGCGGAAAACCGGTTGCCCGCCGGTCCGGCCCGGCGCAACATGCCCGGGTGTCCAAAGCACTCCTCCCCGATCTCGCCCCCTGGAAGGCCTCCGCCGACTTCCGCAGGCTCTGGGCCTCCGGCCTGATCAGCAACTTCGGCAGCTTCCTGACGTTCGTGGCGCTCCCGGTCCAGCTCAAGGAGCTCACCGGCTCGGCGGCGGCCGTCGGCGCGATCGGCGCCGTGGAACTGGTGCCGCTGATCGTCTTCGGCCTGTACGGCGGCGCGCTCGCCGACGCCCTGGACAAGCGCCGGCTGATCGTGTGGACGGAGGCCGGCCAGGGCCTGCTCAGCGCGGCCCTGCTGGCCGACGCGCTCCTGCCGCACCCCGCCGTGTGGCCGCTCTACCTGATCGCCGCCCTCTCCTCCGCGCTCGTCTCCGTCCAGCGCCCGGCCCTGGACTCGCTGCTCCCCCGGATCGTCGCCCACGAGCACCTGCCGGCCGCCGCCTCCCTGAACTCGCTGCGCTGGACGGTCGGCGGAGTGGCCGGACCGGCGGTCGCGGGCGTGGTCGTCGCCTACGCGGGCCTGGGCTGGGCGTACGCCGCCGACCTGCTGACGTTCGCCGTGTCGCTGCTGTTCGTCGCCCGTCTCACCCCCTCCCCCGCCTCGCACGAGGCGGCGAGGCCGGACCTGCGGGCCATCGCGGAGGGTGCCCGCTACGCGTGGAGCCGCAAGGAACTCCTCGGCACCTACGCGGTCGACCTCGCGGCGATGTTCCTCGCCATGCCGCTCGCCGTACTGCCGTTCCTCGCCGACGAACTGCACGCCGAGTGGGCGCTCGGTCTGATGTACGCGGCCTTCCCGCTGGGCGCGCTGCTGGTCAGCCTGACCAGCGGCTGGACCTCACGGGTGCACCGGCACGGCCGGATGGTGGTGCTGTCGGCGGCCCTTTGGGGCCTGGCGGTCGCGGCCGCCGGAGTGGTCCACGAGGTCTGGCTTGTGCTGCTGCTCCTGACCGTCGCGGGCGGCTGCGACATGGTCAGCGGCGTCTTCCGGGGCGCGATGTGGAACCAGACGATCCCCGACGGGCTGCGCGGCCGGCTCGCCGGCATCGAGCTGCTGTCGTACTCGGTGGGCCCGCAGCTCGGGCAGGTCCGCTCCGGCGGCGTCGCGGCATGGGCGGGCGTCCGGGCGTCCGTGTGGTCGGGCGGGGTGCTGTGCGTGGGCGCGATGGGGCTGCTGGCCCTGTGCCTGCCGGGGCTGATGACCTACGACGCCCGGACCAGCGAGCACGCGGTGCGGCTGCGCGAGCAGCGGGCCGCAACCGCGTCCGCGCCGGTGTGAGTCAGTCCTCGTCGGTGTCCCGGCCGCCCGCCGAGGCGTCGTGCCAGCGGGGGTCGGTCTCCCATTCGAGGTTGCGCTCCTGCGCGATCTCCATCGCGCGCTGCGCCTCCTGCGGGCTGGCGTACGGCCCGAAGCGGTCCTTGCCCGGGCAGTCCGGGCCCTCCTCGACCTTCTTGTGCTCCAGGCAGTAGTACCACTCACCCGGCTTGCCGGCGGTGCGCTTCTTGAACAAGGCCATGGACAGCTCCTCTCGCCACGCTCATATTCCCCCATGGCCGCTGGATAGACTCGCTTGCATGTCTGGCCAGTCGCTGCTCGTACCAGGGGAGATCTCCCCCACCCGTTCGGTACCCGGAAACATCCGCCGCCCCGAGTACGTCGGCAAGCCCGCGCCGGCGCCGTACACCGGTCCGGAGGTGCAGACACCCGAGACCGTCGAGGCGATGCGCCTCGCCGGCCGCATCGCCGCGCAGGCGATGGAGGAGGCCGCGAAGCTCATCGCGCCCGGCGTCACCACCGACCGGCTGGACAAGGTCGCCCACGAGTACATGTGCGACCACGGCGCCTACCCCTCGACCCTCGGCTACCGCGGCTTCCCCAAGTCGCTGTGCACCAGCGTCAACGAGGTCATCTGCCACGGCATCCCGGACACGACGGTCCTGAACGACGGCGACATCGTCAACCTGGACGTGACCGCGTACATCGGTGGGGTGCACGGCGACAACAACGCCACCTATCTCGTCGGGGACGTGGACGAGGAGTCGCGGCTGCTGGTGGAGCGGACCCGGGAGTCCCTGAACCGCGCGATCAAGGCGGTCAGGCCGGGCCGGCAGATCAACGTCATCGGGCGGGTCATCGAGTCCTACGCCAAGCGCTTCGGCTACGGAGTGGTGCGGGACTTCACCGGGCACGGCATCAGCTCGTCGTTCCACTCCGGCCTGATCATCCCGCACTACGACAGCCCGCACGCGACGACGGTCATGCGTCCCGGCATGACCTTCACCATCGAGCCGATGCTGACGCTGGGGACGTACGAGTACGAGATGTGGGACGACGGCTGGACCGTCGTGACCAAGGACCGCAGGCGGACGGCGCAGTTCGAGCACACGCTGGTGGTGACCGAGACGGGCGCGGACATCCTGACCCTGCCCTGATCCCGGCCGCCCGGATCGCCTGGAGGCCCGCCCCCACCCGGTGAGGGCGGGCTTTCTGCCGCCCGCCCCTGCCTGCCCGCTCGCCCGCCGGTGTTTTTCCGACACCCTGTCGGTAAACTTGCCGACAGCAGGTCGGCAAACCGCCGCGTGCCCGAGTCCGGGGAGAGTCCATGGAGTCGTTCTCGACCGTCATCCGCACCGCGTCGCACCAGCAGCACGTGGCGGCGGAGACCTCGTCGTTCATGAGCGACCTGCTCGGCGGGCGGCTGGGAGTGGCCGCGTACGCGCGCTACACCGAGCAACTGTGGTTCGTCTACGAGGCACTGGAGGGCGCGGCCGGGCGGCTGGCGGCGGATCCGGTGGCCGGGCCCTTCATCCGGCCCGAGCTGCTGCGGCTGCCGGCGCTGGAGCGGGACCTGGCGCATCTGCGCGGCCCGCGCTGGCGCTCGGAGGTGTCCGCCCTGCCCGCGACCGAGGCGTACGCGGACCGGGTCCGGGAGTGCGCCGAGCGCTGGCCCGGCGGCTACGTCGCCCACCACTACACCCGCTACCTGGGCGACCTGTCCGGCGGCCAGATCATCCGGGACCGGGCGGAGCGGACCTGGGGGTTCGCGCGCAAGGGCGACGGCGTCCGCTTCTACGTCTTCGAGGACATCTCCAACCCGGCCGCGTTCAAGCGGAGTTACCGGGAACGCCTGGACGCGGTCGACGCGGACGAGCTGGAGCGGCAGCGCATCGTGTCGGAGTGCAAGCGGGCGTTCGCCCTCAACACCGCCGTCTTCCAGGCCCTGGGCGAGGAGTTCGCGCAGAGCGCGTGACGAGCGGCGCCCGGCGCCCGGCGCCCGGCGCGAACGGCTAACGCTCGAGGAAGACCCGGCCGCCGACCTCCACCCAGCCGTGCGGCTGGGGCGCGGTGAGGATCTGGGAGCCCCTGCCCTGGGTGATGTTCAGGGCCCGGCCCAGCCGCTCGGTGAGCAGCAGCGCCGCAGCCCCCGTCGCCTCGTCCTCGTCGATGCCCCCGGTGCAAGCACCGGCTCCACCGGAGCGGCTCCCGCCGCGCTCATCGATTCGACCGGGGAAGGCGCGGGCCCGGACCCGACCGGCCGCCTCGTCCTCCCAGGCCCAGGCATAAGTCCACTCGCCGGGCGGCGGCACGTCCAGGGCGTCGACCTCGGCGGCGGTGCCGTACTGGCGCAGGGTGCGCGGCGGGGCCCACTCCGCGCGGGCCTCGATCCAGCTGAACTCGCCGTCCAGCCGGACGCCCACCAGCCCGGCGGGCGTGACCAGCTCGGGCACGTCCAGCAGCCAGGCCGTGCCGACACAGGGGTGACCGGCGAAGGGCAGGCGCAGGGTGGGCGTGTAGATGTCGATCACCCCGCGCTCGGGGTCGTCCACGAACACGGTCTCGCTGAAGCCGAGTTTGGCGGCCAGCGCCTGCCGGTCGTCCCGCTCGGGCAGCACCGATCCGTCCCGGACGACGCCCAGCTCGTTGCCGTAGCCGCCGTCGGGTCCGCAGAAGACGCGGAGCACGTCGTAGTCAGTCACGAGAAGATTGAATCATCCCTTGACCTCCCCTTTACCTTGCGCTGGCGTCCCCTTTGAGACGCCGAGATCAAGCCGTGTCTGTGATCTTTCCGTGAGAGCCGAATCACGACCCGGGTGTGTATCGCTGAGGTAAGCCTCAGCTATGTTAGGTCAGCCTCACCACACCAGAGCCGCCTTGGAGCCTGCATGCGAGCCGCCCGACTGACCGTCACCGCCGCCACCGCCGTGGCCGCTCTGACCGCCCTCTCGGCCTGCACCGCGAAGAGCGATGCCAAGGACGGCAAGGCCATCGAGGTCACCGCCGCCGACTCCAAGTGCGACACCTCGGCCAAGTCCGTGCCGGCCGGCCAGGTCACGCTGAAGATAGAGAACAAGGGCTCCAAGGCCACCGAGGTGGAGATCGTCTTCCCGGACGACCGGATCGTCTCCGAGAAGGAGAACATCGGCCCGGGCACCAAGTACACGCTGACCGCCGAGGTCAAGGCGGGCGCGTACGAGATCGCCTGCCGCCCCGGCATGAAGGGCCACGGCGTCCGGCAGAAGCTCACCGTCACCGGCGGCGGCAAGACGGCCGAGCGCGATCCCAGGCTGGACAAGGCGGTCGCCGACTACCGGCAGTACGCGCAGGACCAGGCCGACGAGACGCTGCCGCGCGTGGAGACCTTCGTCAAGGCGGTCAAGGCCGGCGACGTGGCGGCCGCCAAGAAGGCGTACCCGCTCTCCCGCCTCGGCTGGGAGCGCACCGAGCCGGTCGCCGAGTCCTTCGGCGACATCGACCCGAAGGTCGACGTCCGCGAGGACGGACTGGAGGAGGGCCAGAAGTGGACCGGCTGGCACCGGCTGGAGAAGGCCCTGTGGAAGGACGGGAAGATCGGCGCCGAGGAGAAGACCCTCGCCGGTCAGCTCGTCACCGACCTCGAGGACTGGCAGAACCGGGTCGGCAAGGCGGAGATCACCCCGTCCTCCATGGCCAACGGCGCCAAGGAGCTGCTGGACGAGGTCGCGACCGGCAAGGTCACCGGTGAGGAGGACCGCTACGCCCACACCGACCTGGTCGACTTCAAGGGCAACGTCGAGGGCGCGCAGAAGGCCTACGAGCTGCTGAAGCCGGTCGCCGCCAAGAACGACCCGGCGCTGGCCAAGGAGCTGGACAAGCAGTTCACGGCGCTGAACGCCGTGCTCGACAAGTACCGCTCCGACAAGAACTCCTACGAGTTCACCGCCTACGACAAGGTCACCGGGGAGCAGCGCAAGGAGCTGTCGGACGCGGTGAACGCGCTCGCCGAGCCGCTGTCCAAGCTCGCCGCCGCCGTCGTGAAGTGAGCAGGGGGGACAAGGCGATGACCGAGACCCAGGAGACCGGACGGACCCAGGAGCCCCGCGACGGCAGTCCGTCGCGCCGGGCGCTGATCGGCTGGGGAGGTGCCGGGCTGGCGCTCGGGGCCGCCGCGGCCGGCGGCGGGATGGCGATGGCCAAGGTGGGCGACGACATCGACCCCGCCTCGGCCGAGGCGGGCGGGGCGGTGCGGTTCCACGGCACCCACCAGGCCGGCATCGCCACCCCCGTGCAGGACCGGCTGCACTTCGCCGCGTTCGACGTGAAGACCGACGACCGCGACGCGTTCGTACAGCTGCTGAAGGACTGGACGGACGCGGCCCGGCGGATGACCTCCGGGAAGACCGTCGGCGAGGGCGCCTACGGCGGGCTCGCCGAGGCGCCGCCGGACGACACCGGCGAGGCCCTCGGACTCAAGCCGTCCCGGCTGACGCTGACCATCGGGTTCGGGCCGTCGTTCTTCGACAGGTTCGGCCTCCACGACCGGCGGCCGGCCGCCCTGGTCGATCTGCCCGCCTTCCCCGGCGACAACCTGGACAAGACCCGCAGCGGCGGCGACCTGTGCATCCAGGCCTGCGCGGACGACCCGCAGGTCGCCGTGCACGCCATCCGCAACCTGGCCAGGATCGGCTTCGGCAAGGTCGCCATCCGCTGGTCCCAGCTCGGCTTCGGCAAGACCTCGTCGACCACCCCGGGCGCCCAGACCCCGCGCAACCTCTTCGGGTTCAAGGACGGCACCCGCAACATCGCCGGAACCGAGAGCGATCGCCTGAAGAAGTTCGTGTGGGCCGGCGACGGGGACGGGCCGGACTGGATGACGGGCGGGTCCTACCTGGTCGCCCGGCGCATCCGCATGAACGTGGAGACCTGGGACCGGACCTCGCTGCAGGAGCAGGAGGACGTCTTCGGCCGCGACAAGCGCGAGGGCGCCCCGGTCGGCAAGGCCAAGGAGCACGACGAGCCGTTCCTGAAGGCGATGAAGCCGGACTCGCACGTGCGGCTCGCGCACCCCGACTCCAACGACGGCATCACCATCCTGCGCCGCGGCTACTCCTTCACGGACGGCACCGACGGCCTCGGGCGCCTCGACGCCGGCCTGTTCTTCCTCGCCTACCAGCGGGACGTGCGCAAGGGGTTCATCCCGCTGCAGCGCAGGCTGTCCGCGCAGGACGCGCTCAACGAGTACATCCAGCACGTGGGTTCGGCGGTCTTCGCGGTTCCCCCGGGCGTCCGGGACACCGGCGACTGGTGGGGCCGCTCGCTGTTCCAGAAGGAGGCGTAGCCCGTGTTCTCCAACTACCTGATCGGTCTGCGCGAGGGCCTGGAGGCATCGCTCGTCGTCTGCATCCTGATCGCCTACCTGGTCAAGACCGGCCGCAGGGACGCCCTGAAGCCGATCTGGATGGGCATCGGCATCGCCGTCGCCATCGCGATGGGCTTCGGCTGCGCCCTGGAGTTCGGCTCGCAGGAGATGACGTTCCAGGCGCAGGAGGCGCTCGGCGGCACACTGTCCGTCGTCGCCGTCGTCCTGGTGACCTGGATGGTGTTCTGGATGCGGCGCACCGCCCGGCACCTGAAGTCGGAGCTGCACGGCAAGCTGGACGCGGCCCTCGCGATGGGCACGGGCGCGCTGGTCGCCACCGCGTTCCTGGCCGTCGGCCGGGAGGGCCTGGAGACCGCCCTGTTCGTGTGGGCCTCGGTGCACGCGGCGAGCGACGGCACCCCGCGCCCGCTGATCGGCGTGGCACTGGGCCTGGCCACGGCCGTCCTGCTGGGCTGGCTGTTCTACCGGGGCGCCCTGAAGATCAACCTGGCCAAGTTCTTCACCTGGACCGGCGGCATGCTGGTCGTGGTCGCGGCGGGCGTGCTGGCGTACGGCTTCCACGACCTGCAGGAGGCGAGCTGGATCCCGGGCATCAACCACCTGGCCTTCGACATCAGCGGCACGATCCCGCCGGACAGCTGGTACGGCACCCTCCTCAAGGGCGTGCTCAACTTCCAGCCGGACCCCACGGTCGTCCAGCTCACGGTGTGGGCCCTCTACCTGGTGCCGACGCTGACCGTCTTCCTGCTCACCCCCGAGTTCCGCGCCCGGCTGCGCGGCAGCGGGCGGGGCACGGCGGCTCCCGCCGGAGGCAAGGTCCCGGCGTCCGAGTGACCGGCCCGGGCAACGGGACGGCACAGTACGGGAACCGGCCGTCCGCGCGCCTTCCCGTCCCGGTAGGGTTCGCCTCCGGGAAGGGGAGGGTGAAGGCACCTCATGAGCAGGGATCGCAGTCGTCGCGGGCTTCGCAGGCGTGACCGGAACGCACTCATAGCGGCCTCGCTGACCGCTTTGTCGCTGACGGCGAGCGGATGCGTGGTGGTGCACGGGGAGCGCGAGGTGCTCCCGGCCGCCGGCCGCGCCGAGGCCGCCAAGGCGCTACGGCAGTTCACGGACGCCTACAACAGGGCCGACAAGGCCTACGACCGCTCCCTGGACGCGAAGTACGTCACCGGCGCCCTCGCCGACATCGACGGCGCCCGGCTGAAGGCCGGGCACGCCAACAGCCCGTCGGGCAACGCGAACCACTCGCCGCTGGAGCTGACGGACGCGAAGTTCACGATCCCGAAGAAGGCCGGCTGGCCGCGCTGGTTCGTCGCGGACGCCAAGGGCAACAAGGGCGGCAACGCCCGCTGGCTGCTGGTGTTCACCCGGGACGGCCTCGGTGAGCCGTGGCAGGTGGCGTATCTGACGCTGGTGGCGCAGGGAGACGTACCGGAGTTCAAGAAGGACGCGGACGGCTATGCCGAGGCCGTGCCGGCCGGCTCCGGAGGTCTCGCCGTGCCGCCCGCCGAGCTGAGCAAGGGCTACGCGAGCCAGTTCAAGAGCGGCGGGAACACCTTCGCGGACGGCCCGTACACCAGCACCCTGCGCGCGAACCGCGAGAAACTGGCGAAGCGGCCCGGCCTGGTCCGGCAGTTCATCGACGAGCCGCTGACCAGCGGCGACTACGCGCCGCTCGCGCTGCGCACGGCGGACGGCGGGGCGCTGGTGTTCTTCACCACGCACCACTACGAGAAGCAGACCGCCGCCGCGGGCACGTCGGTGCCCACCCCGAACCGGGATGTGCAGGCCCTGACCAAGGGCGAGATCAAGCAGTCGCTGACGCTGGAGATCATCGCCAACGAGGCCGCCCTCGACCCGGTGGGCAGCGGCCGGGTGTCGGTGCTGGGGCGGGTCCAGGGGCTGACGGCGGCGCAGGGCGAGTAGCCCGCGCCCGGGCCCGGCGAGGGCCCGGCCCGGTTCAGTGCCGCAGGGGCCAGGCGGTGCCCGCGGGGTCGCCGGTGTGGCGGGCGCAGGCGTCGGTCAGCGTCTCCAGCAGGGTCAGCGGGTCGGGCAGCGGGTGCTCCGGGCCGCGCAGCCAGCGCAGCCCCCGCTCCCCGTCGCCACCGGGCAGCCGGGCGGGCGGTACGAGGACGTAGGAGCCGCGGCAGTGCCAGCGCAGGCCCGGATGCTCGTCCATGGTCTCGGGGTGGCAGTCCAGCTCGCAGGGCCACCACTCGTCCTCGTCCTCGGGGGTGCCCCGGGTGAGGGTGAAGAACATCATGCGGCCGTCGTCGCTCTCGGCGACCGGCCCGACCTCCACACCGGCGTCGAGCAGTCGCTCCAGCGCCTCCCGGCCGGCCTCCAGGGGGACGTCCAGGACGTCGTGCACCATGCCGGTGGCGGTGATGAAGTTGGCCTGCGGCTGGTGCCGGGCCCAGCGCTCGATCTGGGCGCGGTCGGTGGTGGACTGGGTCTGCCAGGCGAACGACACCGGGTGCCGGGCCGGGGTGGGACAGCCGACGCGGTCGCAGGAACAGCCGTAGCCGGTCCCGGGGTGCGCGGCGGGCGCCAGTGGCAGGCCCGCGGCGGCGGCGTCGAGCAGCAGGGCCTCACGGCCGCCGGGGTCGGCGGTCTCCTTCGGGCGGCGTCCGCGCAGCCACTGGGAGAGTTTGCCCTGCCGGCCGCTACGGCCGCCGAACGTCGCGCTCATCTGTCCCCTTGCCTCGCCTGGTGCGGACAGCATGCCTCATCGTCCCATCTTCCTGCGCTTCGGGGTGTCACCGGGGCCATCCGGAGAAACCGGACGAGACGCGCCTCACAGGAGGTCAGCGCGGGGCCAGGCCGTGCAGGGCGTAGTCGACCAGGGTGTCCGTGTAGTCGTAGGAGATCGGGCCGGTGCGCTGGAGCCAGCGCTGGGCCAGCGGGGAGACGAAGAGCTCCAGGGCGATGCGCGGGTCGAGGTCGGCGCGCACCGCGCCGGTGTCCTGCGCCGAGCGCAGCCGGTCCACGTAGAGCTGGAGCTGGGGCCGCAGGAGCTTGTCGACGAACTCGCGGCCGAGCTGCTCGTCGACCAGGCCCTCGGCGGCCAGTGCGCGGGCGGGCGTCTCGAAGCGCGGGTCGAGCAGTTCGTCCACCGTGGCCCGCAGCACCGTCTTCAGGTCGGCGGCGAGGTCGCCGGTGTCGGGGAGGGTGTACGGCTGCTGTCCCGCCGCCCGGGCCGCCTGCTCCCCGAGGTCCAGGAACGCCTCCAGCAGCACGTCCGCCTTCGACGTCCACCAGCGGTAGATGGTCTGCTTGCCGACGCCGGCGCGGGCGGCGATGCCCTCGACGGTGGTCCTGCGGTAGCCGGTCTCGCCGACCAGGGCGAGGGCGGCGGCGTAGATCGCCCGGCGGGACTTCTCACTGCGCCGGGTGGCGTCGGGGGCGGGCTTCTTGACCATGGGCTGACGCTAACAAGCCCGGCGGGCTACCCGGGCGGGTCCTGCGGCGGCCAGGGGTCGCCCCAGTCGGCGTCCCGGGCCGCCCGGTACAGACCGCCGTGGCGCTTGGTGACGGTCGTACGGCTCAGCCGCTCCTCCGCCTCGCACAGGTCCAGCAGCACCTGCCCCTTGCGGATCTGGGGGCGCCGGACCACCCGGTTCGGGGCCGGCTCGGCGGGCAGCCGGGTGGCGGCCACGTAGCTGAACTTCTCGTCCTCGTACGGCAGGGAGCCGCCCTTGACCTGCCGGTGCAGCGAGGAGCGGCTGACCCGGGCGGAGAAGTGGCACCAGTCCGTGCCGGGGACGATGGGGCAGGCGGCGCTGTGCGGGCAGGGCGCGGCCACCCGGAATCCGGCGCGGACGAGGCGGTCGCGGGCCTCGATGACGCGCTCGTAACCCGCGGGCGTACCGGCCTCCACGATCACGACGGCCCGCGCGGCGGCCGCGGCGGCGTCCACGAGGGCGGCGCGGTCGGCCTCGGCGAGTTCGTTGAGGACGTACGACACGGTGACGAGATCGGTGGGGTCGAGGGTGAGCGCCGCGCCGATCCGGGCGCGTTCCCAGCGGGCGTCGCGCAGGGCCGGGTTGGCGGCGGCGATCTCCCGGCCGAGGGCGAGCGCGGGTTCGGCCCAGTCGAGCACGGTCACCGGCCGGGTCCCGTCCCAGGTGGCGGTCACCGCCCAGGTCGCCGCTCCGGTGCCGCCGCCGACGTCCACATGGCTGCCGGGTGCCCAGCCGGGCACGGCGTCCGCGAACGCCTCCAGCGCCGAGCGGACCGCCTCGAAGGTGGCGGGCATCCGGTAGGCGGCGTACGCGGCCACGTCGGCGCGGTCGCGCAGGATCGGGGCGTGGGTGGGGGTGTCGCCCCGGTAGCTGGCGATCAGCCGCTCCACGGCCCCGGCGGCCTGCCTGGGCGGAAGCCCGTCGAGCAGCGCGGTGACGGAGGCGCGGAGGGCGTCGGCTGGGGAGACTGGGGCGTTCACCCCGCGATTCTCTCAGCTGCCCGGCGGGGGTCGGTCCCGGTGGGAGCGGTGACGCCGCGGTGCCCGGCGAGCCCACACCCGCGGCGCCCGGGCGGACGCGGCGGCGGCGCTGGGGTGCTTGCCGCTCACGCCCCGCGGACGGCCCGGGACAGGAGGGTCGCCATGGTCGCTCTCGGTCTGCTGTCCGGCAGGCGTCTGCGGGGGTGGACCGTGTTCGCCAGCAGGACCAGGAAGGTGTCCGTGGCGGGGTCCAGGACCAGGGAGGTTCCGGTGAAGCCGGTGTGGCCCGCCGCTCCCCGGCCCGCGAGCTCGCCCATGAACCACGGCTGGTCCACGGCGAAACCCAGGCCGGGCGGGGTCAGCAGGAGCTCCGTGAAGTCGGGGCCGAGGATGCGGGCGGGGCCGTACGCGCCGCCCCCCAGCATGGCCCGGCAGAACACCGCGAGGTCCGGCGCGGTGGAGAACAGGCCCGCGTGGCCCGCCACCCCGCCGAGCGCCCAGGCGTTCTCGTCGTGCACCGCGCCCCGCAGCATCCCCCGGTCCGCCTTGGCCCACGGCAGCCGCTGGTCCTCGGTGGCCGCCGCGCCGGGGCACGGTCCGAAGCCGGTCGCCGTCATCCCGAGCGGGCGGGTGATGCCGTCCTCGATCAGTACGTCCAGACGCCGGCCGGTGATCCGCTCCAGGACGAACTGGAGCAGGATCATGTTCAGGTCCGAGTAGAGGTAGGTGCCGGGTGCCGCGGCCGGCGCCTCGGCCCGCAGCATCGCCAGCCGGGCGTCCGCGTCGGGGCGGTCGTACAGTGGGAGTTCGGGCCGCAGTCCAGAGGTGTGGGTGAGCAACTGCCGCACGGTGATGCCGTGTTCGGCGGCGGCGGTGAACTCGGGCAGGTAGGCGCCGACCCGGGCGTCCATGCCGAGGGTGCCGCGCTCGATCTGCTGCACGGCGGCGACGGACGTGAACAGCTTGGTGAGGGAGGCCAAGTCGAAGGGGGTGCCGAGGCCGGCCGGGACCCGTTCGGCGGCCGGCAGTTCGACACCGGTGCCGGACTCGGCGTCGTAGGAGGCGTAGCGCACCGCCCAGCCGGCGGCCTCGGCGACGGCGACCACCGGCCCGCGTCCGGCCAGCACGACGGCACCGGCCGCCCAGGGGCGCACTCCGGCGGTCAGGGCGTGCACCTCGTCGGCCAGGTGCCCGAGTTCCGTGGGGTCGAGCCCGGCTCGTTCGGGTGTACCGGGGCGCAGTCTCGGCGTGCTCAGTTCTGGTCTCCCTCCGGCCCCGTACGTGCCCTCCACGGACGGCACAGTCCCACGAAGCAGGCCACCGCGACCAACGCACCCGCCAGTTGGACGACCGCCATGGGCACGGCGGTGTGCTCCCCGGCGACGCCGACCAGGGGGGAGGCGACCGCGCCGATCAGGAAGGAGGAGGTGCCGAGCAGCGCGGAGGCGGATCCCGCGGCGTGCCGGGTGCGCAGCAGGGCGAGGGACTGGGCGTTGGGCAGGGTGATGCCCATCGCCGACATCAGCACGAAGAGCGCGGCGGCGACCGGGACCAGGCCCACCTCGCCGAAGGCCCCGGCGGACATCAGCAGCAGGGCGGCCGCCGCGAGCACGGTCACCGCCAGGCCGACGGCGAGCACCTTCTCCAGGGCGACCCGGCCGACCAGCAGCTTGCCGTTGATCTGCCCGGTGATCATCAGCCCGACCGAGTTGAGGCCGAAGAGCAGACTGAAGGTCTGCGGGGAGGCGCCGTAGATCTCCTGCACGACGAACGGCGAGGCGCTGACGTAGGCGAACAGCGAGGCGAAGGCGAAGCCGCCGGCCAGCAGGTAGCCGCTGAACGGCGCGTCGGCGAGCAGGCCGCGCATCGCGCGCAGCGCCTCCCCCACTCCGCCCTGGTGCCGGCGGGCGGGCGGCAGGGTCTCGGGCAGCCGCGCCCAGACCAGGGCGGTGAGTGCGGCGCCGGCCACGGTGAGGACGACGAACACGCCCCGCCAGTCCGTCACCCGCAGGATCTGGCCGCCGATCAGCGGCGCCACGATCGGGGCGACCCCGGAGACCAGCATCAGGCTGGAGAAGAAGCGGGCCATGGCCAGGCCGTCGTAGAGGTCGCGTACGACGGCCCGGGCGATGACGATCCCGGCCGAGCCGGCGAGGCCCTGTGCCAGCCGGAGTCCCACCAGGGTCTCGACGTTGGGCGCGAGCGCGCACAGGGCGGTGGCGACGAGGTAGACGGCGAGGCCGCCCAGGAGCGGCCGGCGGCGCCCCCAGCGGTCGCTCATCGGCCCCACGACCAGTTGCCCGAGGGCCATGCCGGCCAGGCAGGCGGTGAGGGTGAGCTGGACGGTGGCGGCGGGGGCGTGCAGCGTGCGGGTGACCTCCGGCAGCGAGGGGAGGTACATGTCCATCGCCAGCGGAGTGGTCGCGGTGAGGCCGCCGAGGAGGAGCACGAGGAGCAGGCCGGCGGGCGCGGTTCCGGTCGCGGGCCGGGCGGTACCGGCCGAACGCGCCGTTTCCGGTGCCGATGCCGCGGTGTCCTCCCGCATGCGCGCCTCCCTCTCGTGCAGTTGCGGCACCTATGCTCTCAGCTCGTACACACTGCCGAGGTACACATGAGCGAGGGCGGGGCGGGATGGGGCAGCGGAGCGTGCGGTGGGGGATCCTGGCGACGGGCGGGATCGCGGCCGCCTTCGCGGCGGATCTGGTGGATCTGCCGGACGCGGAGATCGTGGCCGTGGCCTCGCGCAGGCGGGAGCCGGCCGAGGCGTTCGCCGAGCGGTTCGGGGTGACCCGGGCCTACGGCGACTGGGAGTCGCTGGCCGCGGACCCGGACATCGATGTCGTGTACGTCGCCACCCCGCACGCGGCGCACCGGGCCGCGGCCGGGCTGTGCCTGACGGCCGGGCGCAACGTGCTGTGCGAGAAGGCGTTCACGCTCAACGCCCGCGAGGCCGGGGAGCTGGTGGCGCTGGCCAAGGAGCACGACCGCTTCCTGATGGAGGCGATGTGGATGTACTGCAACCCGCTGGTGCGGCGGCTGAAGGCGCTGGTGGACGACGGGGCGATCGGTGAAGTCCGCACCGTGCAGGCCGACTTCGGTCTCGCGGGCCCGTTCCCGGCGGCGCACCGGCTGCGGGATCCGGAGCTCGGGGGCGGGTCGCTGCTGGACCTCGGGGTGTATCCGGTGTCGTTCGCGCAGTTGCTGCTCGGCGAGCCGGACGCCGTCGCCGCGAGCGCGGTGCTCTCGGCGGAGGGCGTCGACCTCCAGACCGGCGCCCTGCTCTCCTGGGAGAGCGGCGCGCTGGCCTCGCTGCACTGCTCCATCGCCGGGGGTACCGGGACCACCGCCTCGGTCACCGGCTCCCTCGGCCGGATCGACATCCCCACCGGGTTCTTCCACCCCGAGCGTTTCGTGCTGCACCGGGACGGCCGCGACTCCGAGGAGTTCACCGCGGACCCGGCCGACGGGCCGCGCACCAGCCTGCGGCACGAGGCGGCCGAGGTGATGCGGGCTTTGCGGGCGGGTGAGCGGGAGTCGCCGCTGGTGCCGCTGGACGGCAGCCTCGCCGTGATGCGCACGCTGGACGCGATCCGGGAGCGGACCGGCGTGCGGTACCCCGGGGAGGCCGTGACCGCGGCCGCGGCCGCCGGTTAGGACCTGCCTGCTTCCGCCCGATCCTGCCCGGCTGCCGCACGGCTCCAACCGTATGGCGGACAGCCGATTCCGCATGGCGGACCCGCCGCCTACGCTGCGGAGCCATGACTGACAGGGAATCGAAGATCGCGGTGGTGACCGGCGCCGGTTCCGGCATCGGGCGGGCCGTCGCCGTGGAACTGCTGCGCGCCGGCTGGTCGGTGGTCCTGGCCGGCCGGCACACGGAGACGCTCGAGGAGACGGCCGCGCGGGCGGCGGGGGGCCCGTGGCTCGCGGTGCGCACCGACGTGTCCCGGCCCGAGGACGTGGAAGCGCTCTTCACGGCGACCGTCGAACGGTTCGGCCGGGTGGACCTGCTGTTCAACAACGCGGGCACCTTCGGACCCGGCGGGGTGCCGGTCGAGGACCTGCCCTACGAGGCCTGGCGGCACGTGGTGGACACCAACCTCAACGGGGCGTTCCTGTGCGCGCAGGCGGCGTACCGGCGGATGAAGGAGCAGGACCCGCGGGGCGGCCGGATCATCAACAACGGCTCCGTGTCCGCCCACACGCCCCGGCCGATGTCGGTCGCCTACACCGCGACCAAGCACGCCCTGACCGGCCTGACCAAGTCGCTGTCGCTGGACGGGCGGCCGTACCGCATCGCCGTGGGCCAGATCGACATCGGCAACGCGGCCACCGAGATGACGGCCCGGATGGAGACCGGCGCGCTGCAGGCCGACGGGCGGACCGCTCCCGAGCCGGTCATGGACGTGGCGGACGTGGCGCACACCGTGCGGCACATGGCCGAGCTGCCGCTGGAGGCGAACGTGCAGTTCGCGACCGTGCTGGCGACCGCCATGCCCTACATCGGGCGCGGCTGAGGCCGGTTGGGCCACCGCAATTCGAACATCCGCGGTATTGCGGCCGATCGGCCGCATATGGTCAACTTTTCTCCACAAGAGCTTCACACTTGGAGCGCGGGGGTTCCGTAGCCATACCGAGGGGGGAGACGGCAGCCGTTCCACCGGCCGCAGGTCGGGGGTGGGCCCCGCGGGCGACCGCGGGGTGCGCACCGGCCGGCGGAACGGCTGCCGCGGACCGCTTTCCACGACTCCGCCGGCTTCTTGTGGTTCAGACCCGGTGGCGTCCGCCGGATCCGCTCTCCGGCCGTGCCTCGCCACCGGCCGCCGCCCCGCCCCGGGTCAGCCGCCGGCGCAGCGCCCACGCCCCCGCGCCCAGCAGGGCCGCGGAGCCGGCGGCGCCCTCCAGCAGCCGCCACGACGAGGGGTGCCCTGACGCCGCCCCGGGGGCGCCCGCCGCCTGTGCCGCCTTCCGGGCCGTGCCCGGCGCGGGACTCGCGCTCGCCCCGCCCGCGCTGAGCGGTTCGACCAGCGCGCCCACCGCCTGTGCCGAACTCCCGTGCTTGAAGCCCCAGTCGAGCAGCGCGGCGGTCTGCTCGTAGACCGCGTTGCCGCCGACGTGGGGGTGCATCACGGTGACCAGCAGGGTGCGGCCGCCCCGGGTGGCCGCACCGGTGAAGGTGTTCCCGGCGTGGCTGGTGTAGCCGTTCTTCACGCCGATCAGGCCCTCGTACACCTCGAGGCCCCATGCCCCGGTGAGCAGACGGTCGGTGTTCTGGATCTGGAAGGTCTTCTTGCCGCCCGCCGGGAAGTCGGCGGTCCGGGTGCCGCAGTAGCCCCGGAAGTCGGCGTCCTTCAGGCCGTGCCGGGCGAACAGCGTGAGGTCGTACGCCGAGGAGAGCTGCCCCTTGTGGTCGAAGCCGTCGGGGCTGACCACCCGGGTGTCCAGGGCCTGCAGGTCCTCCGCCCTGGCCTGCATCTCGGCGACCGTCTTCGCCATGCCGCCGTTCATGTGCGACAGCACGTGCACCGCGTCGTTGCCGGAGCGCAGGAACACCCCCTGCCACAACTGCTCGACGGTGTACGTGATGCCGGGCTTGATGCCGACCAGGCTGGAGCCGGCCGGGACGTCGGCCAGGTCCTCGTCGGTGACCTTGTACCGCTCGGTGCGGTCGAACTTCCTCAGCACGGTGTCCGCGAAGAGCATCTTCAGCGTGGACGCGGGGGCGAGGCGCCGGTGCGCGTTGAACGAGGCGAGCACCTCACCGCTCTCGCCGTCGGCGACGAGCCACGCGCGGGCGTCGAGCTTCCTGGGCAGCCCTGAGGCGCCGCGTACCTGGACTCCGCCACGCGCCAGCCGCTCACCGCCCACGACGGTGGTGGCGGCGGCCGGGGCGGCCGCGGACAGGGGAAGGGCGGCGGCCGTCAGCCCGAGGGCGGCACGCCGGCTGAGCCGGGAACAATCACGCACCCCGGGACCGTACACCGCCTCGAACAGGGGTTTGTCCGCAGGAGCCGGGGAAGCGTCGGAATTTGCCCTCCCATGAGAATCCGGTGAGTCACCCGCCTTCTCAGCCCTTGCACATCCTTTACCCAGGCCCTCTCAAAGGTTCCTCCCTAGCTTGTGGCCGCGCCCACAGCGGGCGCCAAGAACCTTTCGAGGAACGGGATGTTTGGCATCTATCTCAAGCGCGAGCTGAGCCGCCGCAAGAAGGCCGCTCTGGTGATCGCGATGGGTCTGGCGCTCGGTATCGCGCTGGTCATCACCGTCAGCTCGGTGTCGGCCGGTATGACGCAGGCTCAGGACAAGGTCCTGAAATCGCTGTACGGCCTCGGCACCGACATGACGGTCACCAAGGCGCGTTCGGCTCCCAAGGCGGGCAGCACGACTCCTCCATAGCCCGTCGCGCCCCGCGCCTGGCCACCATCGAGGCGGGCCGGATCACGCTGGCGGAACAGGGGACAGCGGTGCGGCGGGACGCCGCGCAACAGCAGTACGCACAGCAACGGTTCGGCGGATACGGCCACTGACCGGCCGTCGATCCGCCGGGCCGGCCCGAAGGACCGCTCGTCACCCCGGCAGCCGGCCGGCCTCGGCCGGCTCCGTGACGGCGAGCGGCCCTCGGGCGTGCACCCGCACATGCGCACGCGTACGGACGGGCCCCGCCGAGGCGGCTCGTACCCTCGCGCCGGCTACGCCTGCCCGGTCTCGAACCGCGAGATCCGCCCGTCGTCCCCGACGGTGAAGGTCCACCGGGTGCGCATCTCGCCCCAGGTGTCGTTGCGGTAGCGGGCGAGGAGCGTGTGGCCGCCGTTGGACTCGTTGTCGACCTCCATGTGGCCGTGGGAGGAGAAGATCTCCCGGTCGATCCAGTCGGCGACGTCGCGGTCCGAGCCGTCGTCGGCCATCGTCGCGTCGGGCGCGAGGAGGGACAGGAAGCTGTCGCGGTCGTGGGCGTTGACGGCGTGGACGAACGCCCGGACCGCCGGATCGCGCAGCTTGGCTGGCTGAATGGTCATGGCGTCAGGCTCACACCGGTCCCCCGCCGCCGCCACCCGAACGCCATCCAGGGCGCGCCCGGTGGGGTGAGGGGTGCGACGGTGGGAACGCGGAGGGGGACCTGTCGCCTGCTGATGGAGAGTCACCGTGACCTGTTACGACCGACGCGACGTGGGCCTGCTGCTGCTCCGGCTGGGAACCGGCGGGGTACTGGCCGCGCACGGCGCGCAGAAGCTGTTCGGCTGGTTCGGCGGGCACGGCCTGGAAGGCACCGGCCAGTTCATGGAGTCCGTCGGCTACGCGCCGGGCAAGGCGAGCGCGACGGCGGCGGGCCTGGCCGAGGCCGGCGGCGGCACCCTGCTGGCGCTGGGCCTGGCGACCCCGGCGGCGGGCGCGGCGGCGGCCGGCGCGATGGCCGGGGCGTCGGCGGTGCACATGCCCAACGGTTTCTTCGCCCAGGAGGGCGGCTACGAGCACGCGGCGTCCCTGGGCCTGGCCGCGGCCGGAATCGCCATCACCGGCCCCGGCCGCCTCTCCCTCGACCACGCCTTCCACCACGTCTTCGACCGCGGCTGGATGGTGCCGGTGGCCCTGGGCGTGACGGCGGCGGCGACGGCCGTGGTGGTGGGCGCCCGGAACCGGCGGCTGCGGCAGCAGAAGGAAGGCGAGCAGGAGGCTCTGTTCGAGGAGTAGGAGCCCTTTCGAGCAGTAGCGGAGCAGCGCCGCGCGGCGGCATGGCAGTCTGCGCGGCATGACCCATCAGGACACCGCCGACACCGCCGACACCGCCGACACCGCCGACACCACCGGCTCCGCCGGTCCCACCCCCGGCCTCTGGCCGGCCGTGGACGAACTCTGGGCCCGTCTGGAGGCCACCCGCGTGCACCCGGGCCCGGAGGGCGTACTGCTGCGCATCCTCAAACTCTCCGAGGAGGTCGGCGAGGTGGCCGAGGCCGTCATCGGCGCGACCGGCCAGAACCCCCGCAAGGGCGTCACCCACACGTGGGACGACGTCCAGTCGGAACTCTGCGACGTGGCCATCACCGCCCTGGTCGCCCTGCGCACCCTGACGCCGGAGGCGCGGGAGGTCTTCGAGCGGCACCTGACGCGCGTGCGTGAGCGGCCACTGGAGCCGTCGGCGTGAACCGAACGGCTGCCCGCGCGGCGCGGACGGCTCCGGAGGATCGTCCGGCGACGACGACCGGGACCGGAACTGCCCGCACACCCGCTGGTGCTGACGCAGTGCACGACCCGCCCGGCGGAGCCGGGACGTGGCGGAGCCCGGGAGTCGTATCCAGCTCCCGGGCCCCTGGGGATGCCACCCAATTGCGCACGCCGGCGGCGTTTAAGAGGACGGATCAGTCATCATGCGGTCGTGTTCTTCCTTTGAACTACCGCACCGCGTAAAAGGTGCAGGCGAGATTCGAACTCGCATCCGACGGCGTTCGTCCGGCCCCGTTCGATCCGGCGATCGGCGGCGATGCTGAGACTGGAGCGAGAGTCTGAGATTGACCGCGGCTGCCTCTGCCATGTTGGGCTACCCCGGCCCGTTGGTGCCGCTGTGCCGGGGGGAGGACTCGAACCTCCACTGTCACCGCGTGTTTCAGGCTGAACTTCAGTGTCAGCTTGCGCTCATCGCGCGAACCGGTCCTCAGTCCGGCCCGCGCCCTTCGCGCACCCCCGCGCTCGCACGCGGGGGCGATCATGGATGCTACTCGTCGGCCGGTGTCAGCCGAACAGGTAGCCGAACACGGCGTCGCCGACCCGCTGGTCGGTGACCTCGGTGCCGTTGGCCTCCTCACGGGCGAACTTCACCGCCTGCTGGAGCTTCTCCACCCGCTCCAGCAGCTCGTTCACCCGTCGCGCCGGGAGCGCTCCGGAGAACTTCACGGTCGTCCAGTACCCGATGGGCACGTCCTCGTAGTACACCTCGACCTGCGCCGGGTGCTTCTCGGTCGCCTCCGCCTTGACGTGGTTGCGCGGGACCTTCTTCGTCCGGATCGTGCGGACCGGGTCCGTCTTCCACCAGTCCGTCGACGGGTCGTGGGACCAGGACTCGGCGGCGTCGAGGGTGGGGAGCTTGCGGACGAACGTGTGCAGGTCGGTGAGCTGCTTCTCCAGGAAGAGCAGGTAGCTGACCGGGACGTCGGCGACGACGGTGCGGCCGTCGACCGTGACGTCCGCGCGGGCCGCGCAGTTCGCCCAGTCCTTGGTGGCGGTCACGTCGAAGAGCCGGGTGAGCGACGCGGACATCTCCCGCAGCACGTCCTCGCCCTGCACCTGCACGCGCGTGGACTCGGGCGGAAGCTGCTCGCCCTCCTCGTCCTTCGGCTGGTACGTGCGCGAGATGCCGGCCAGCAGAGCCGGCTTCTGCACCTTGTGGTGCGCGGCGGTGATGTCCTGGAGCGTCTTGCTCTTGACACCCTTCTCGACAGCGATGATCTGGTTCAGTTTCGCCACTTCGGCTCCCCCTTCGAACAGGCAGGAACGTATCGCAGCGGCTCGAACAGGCGCACTCCCTTTATCGCCCCGGCCCGCGGGGTGCCGCCGCGCGGCCGCGCTCGGGAGATGTTCGTGGGTTGCAGGCCGCGCCGGGCGGTAGGGGCAGACGAGTCGGGCTGTACGCCGGGTTCTGTTCCCCGGGGTCCTCGCGGGCCCCGGGGCGACGGCCATCCATCTAGGACCGGTGTTGCCACCGGCCTCGTGCGGTCTACCCGCGGACTCGGGCGGGCAGCCCTCAAACGTCCGCGCAGAGCGCGTGTTACCGCGCTCCTTTTGACCTTGCTCCAGGTGGGGTTTACCTAGCTGCCCAGGTCACCCTGGGCACTGGTGGTCTCTTACACCACCGTTTCACCCTTACCGAGGGCCGAAGCCCCCGGCGGTCTGCTTTCTGTGGCACTGTCCCGCGGGTCACCCCGGGTGGCCGTTAGCCACCACCCTGCCCTGTGGAGCCCGGACGTTCCTCGGGAAGCCCCTCGTGGGAACTTCACGCGGCCGCCCGCCCGACTCGTCTGCCGTGCCGACCATGGTACCGGGCGCGCGGGGCGTCCGATTCCGCCGCCGGTCAGATGAAGTCCGCGGTGTCCAGCTCGAAGGCGAACGGCTCCGGCAGCGACAGCGGGTCACCGAAGGAACGCCGGACCCGCCGCAGGTGGTCCTCGTTCTCCGGCTCGCTGAACAGCGTCACCATGCCGGTCTCGCGGTCGACGAGCAGATAGGCCGGGATGCCCGCGCGGGCGTAGCAGCGGCGTTTGGTCTCCCGGTCGGCCTCCGGCTTGCTGGACGTCACCTCAAGGACCATGGCGACGCCGTCGCAGGGCATCCAGGAGTCGGCACTCCCGAAGAGATCGAGACTCAAGGCGCCGAATGTGACGTCCGGGATGACGTGATTCTTCGGGCAGGCGCCCCCGCTCTTCAGCTTGAGCCCCTTGTTCCCGGAGAAGTCCATGTCGATCCGTGATCGTTTGATCACTTGCCGCACGATCCGGCTGATGTACTTCTCGTGCTCCCCGTCCGGCGGCGGTGTCACGACGATCTCCCCCTCGATCAGTTCGGCTCGGAAGCCCTCCGGGGTGTCGAGGGACAGGAAGATGTCCAGCAGGCCTTCGGCCGGCGTGGTGGGCTCGTGTGCCACGGCGGTCATGTCACGCCCCTCCTTGGGTCGGTCGCCAGAGTGGGACATCCCAGGATCACCTGTCCGAGAGATCGGGAACCGTTCCCTCGATCGTGGCACAGCAGCGGGGCCCTCGTCAGGCGCTGGGCCGTTCGCCCGGCGAGCCCGCGCCGAATGGCTCAGGCGGGAGTGAAGAGAACCTTCGCCGTTCCCGGGTCCGCCCGGGTGAGGCGGACCCGGAGCCGCTCGCCGAGGGGCAGGTGGCCGCCCTCGACGCGGCCGATGACGGCCGGGGACTCCAGCTGCACGGTGCCGATGTCCGGGTGGTGGTCGGCGAGGTCGACCACGAAGCCCTCGAAGACGTCTCCGACGCGGTCCTTGAGCAGGGCCGCCTCGACGAGGTCGACGCACTCGCGCTCGACCGTGGCCGCTCGGTGGATGCCCTCGGCCATCCGCCCGGGCAGGGCGTCGAGTGCGGTGCGCACCCAGGCGGGCGGGGTCTCCCCGGCGACGGCCGCGAGGCAGAGTTCCGAGGCGTAGCGGTCGGCGAGGCGGCGCAGCGGGGCCGTGCAGTGGGCGTAGGGGGCGGCGACGGCGGCGTGGGTGGTGATCGGGGGCAGGACGCCGTCCTGGAACACCGTGTAGCCGGCGCCGCGCAGCAGGGTGGTGCACTCCTGGAGGAAGGCCGCGTGGCGCGGTTCGTGCGGGTCGAGGGTGCGCAGCAGGGCCGCGTAGGAGACGTGGTGCGGCCAGTCGATGCGCAGGGCGGTGGCCGTGCGGCGCAGCCGGGCCACGGCGCCGTCGGGTGCTGCGGGCACGGTGCGCAGGATGCCGGTGCCGGTCGCGAGCATCAGGTCGGCGGCGGCCATTCCGGCCAGCAGGGAGAGCTGGGCGTTCCAGCCCTCGGCGGGCAGCGGGGCGCGGTAGGAGAGCTGGTAGGTGTGGTCCCGCTCGGTGATCTCCTGCTCGGGGACGTCGAGGGAGATGCCGCCGCGCTCGGTCTCCAGCCGCTGCCTGGCCCGGCCGATCTCCTTGAGCAGCGCCACCGGCTCCTCCGCGGTGCCGCCGTCGATCTGCCGCTGGACGCCCGCGTGGTCGAGCTTGGCGCGGCTGCGGACCAGGGCCCGGTGCACGTCGACGGTGACGATGCGGCCCTCCGCGTCCAGGTCGACCGTCCACAGCACGGCCGGCCGGGTCCGGTCGGGCAGCAGGCTCGCGGCGCCCTCGCTGAGCACGGCGGGGTGCAGCGGGACCCGCCCGTCGGGGAAGTAGAGGGTGTTCACCCGCCGGTGGGTCTCCGCGTCCAGCCCGCCGCCGGGTACGGCGAAGGCGGCGACGTCGGCGATGGCGTACCTGACCCGGTAGCCGGTGCCCTGCCGGGACAGGTGCATCGCCTGGTCGAGGTCGGTGGAGGTGGCCGGGTCGAGGGTGAAGAAGGGCAGCTCGGTGGCGTCGTGCGCGGGCAGTACGGGGTTCTTCGCCGCACGCTCGGCCTCCTCCCGCACCTCGGGCGGGAAGTCCTCCGGGACGCCGAGTTCGGCGCGGAGCGCGGCGAGGGCGGCCCGCAGCGGGGCCTCGGGGGCGCCGGTCAGCCGGATCTTGCGGCGGGGCATGTGTCGAGCGTAGGGCGAGGGGGCGTGCGCAGCACCCCGTACGCTGGCGCTGAACCGATGAGAAGGAGTACGCGTGCTTGTCCTGCTGCCGCCCTCGGAAGGAAAGGCGTCCTCGGGCCGTGGCGCTCCGCTGAAGCCGGAGTCGCTGTCCCTGCCGGGGCTGGCCGAGGCGCGGGAGGCGGTGCTGGCGGAACTGGTCGAGCTGTGCGCCGCCGACGAGGAGAAGGCACGCGAGGTGCTCGGGCTCAGCGAGGGGCTGCGCGGCGAGGTGGCGAAGAACGCCGGGCTGCGCACGGCCGGGGCCCGGCCCGCCGGGGAGATCTACACCGGTGTGCTGTACGACGCCCTGGACCTGGCCTCGCTGGACGCGGCGGCGAAGAAGCGGGCGGCGCGCTCGCTGCTGGTCTTCTCGGGGCTGTGGGGCGCGGTGCGCGTGACGGACCGCATCCCCTCCTACCGCTGCTCGATGGGCGTGAAGCTGCCGGGGCTCGGCGCGCTGGCGGGGCACTGGCGGGCGCCGATGGCCGGGGTGCTGCCCGAGGCGGCGGGCCGGGGCCTGGTGCTCGACCTGCGCTCGGCCGCGTACGCGGCGGCCTGGAAGCCCAAGGGTGAGGTCGCCGGGCGGACCGCGACCGTGCGAGTGCTGCACGCGCCGACCCGGAAGGTCGTCAGCCACTTCAACAAGGCCACGAAGGGCCGGATCGTACGGAGCCTGCTGTCGGCCGGGACCGCTCCGAAGGACCCCGCCGAGCTGGTGGTGGCGCTGCGGGACCTCGGTTACGCGGTGGAGGCGCAGGCGCCGGGCACGGCGGGGAAGCCATGGGCGCTGGACGTGCTGGTGGAGGAGGTCCACTGAGCACGGCCGTCCACTGAGCACTGCCGCTTGAGCACCGCCGCTTGAGCACGGCCGTCGCCTGCCGTTGCAGCATGCGCAACGCCCATTGCGGAGGATGCGGCTCCTGGGCACGATGAGGTCATGACCTCACCGCTGCCCTCCGGTTCGGCTGCCTCCGTACTGGATCTCGCGCCCGTCGTGCCGGTCCTGGTGGTGTCGGACGTGTCCGACGCCGTCCCGCTGGCGCGCGCGCTGGTGGCCGGGGGGCTGCCCGCCATCGAGGTGACGCTGCGGACGCCCGCCGCGCTGGACGCCATCCGGGCGATCGCCGGTGCCGTGCCGGACGCGGTGGTCGGGGCGGGTACGGTCCTCACCCCGGAGCAGGTGGACGACTGCGTGGCGGCCGGGGCCCGGTTCCTGGTGAGTCCGGGGTGGACGGACGCGCTGCTGGAGGCGATGCGCGGGTCCGGGGTGCCGTTCCTGCCCGGGGTGTCCACCACATCGGAGGTCGTGGCGCTGCTGGAACGCGGGGTGCGGGAGATGAAGTTCTTCCCGGCGCAGGCCGCGGGCGGCACGGCCTATCTCAGGTCGCTGGCAGGGCCGTTGCCGCAGGCCCGCTTCTGCCCGACGGGCGGGATCGGTCCCGCGACCGCGCCCGAGTATCTGTCCCTGCCCAACGTCGGCTGCGTGGGCGGCAGTTGGATGGTCCCGGCGGATGCGATGGCCGCCGGGGACTGGGGGCGGATCGAGGAACTGGCGCGGGGCGCGGCGGGGCTCGGGGACGCGGGCCTCGGTCAGGGCCTCTCGTCCGGATCAGGCCCGGACAGGCTCAGGCACGCAGATGGGACGTGTCGTTGAACAGCCGTACGCTCGCGTTGCCGTCCGCGTAGTACGCCACCGCGGACAGGGACGCGGCGGAGAGTTCCATGCGGAACAGGGACTTCGGCGGGGCGCCCAGGGCGAGCCGGACCAGGGTCTTGATCGGCGTGACGTGGGTGACCAGCAGGACCGTGCGGCCGGCGTGGGCCGCGACCAGCTTGTCCCGGGTGGCCGCGACGCGGGTGGCCGTCTCCGCGAAGCTCTCGCCGCCGCCGGTGGGGTGGGCCTCCGGGTCGGCGAGCCAGGCGTTGAGGTCGTCCGGGTGGCGCTCGCGGACCTCGCCGAAGGTGAGCCCCTCCCAGGCGCCGAAGTGCGTCTCCCTGAGCCCCTCGTCGACCGTCACGTCCAGGCCGAGGCGGGCGGCGACGATGCGGGCGGTCTCCTGGGTGCGGGCGAGGGGTGAGGCGACGACGGCCTGGATGGTGCCGCGCCTCGCCAGTGCGGCGGCCGCCCGCTGGGCCTGTTCCCGGCCCGCGTCGGAGAGGGAGGGGTCGGTGCCGCCGCTGCCGGAGAAACGCTTCTGGGGGGTGAGGGGGGTTTCGCCGTGGCGGAGGAGGACGAAGGTGGCGGGGGCGCCCAGGTCGGGGGCGGCGCTCCAGCCGGGTGCCTGCGACCGCTCGGCGACGCCGGAGGGCTGGGGTGCGGTGGGGCTGGGGGGCTGCTCCCCCACTCCCGGCTTCGCGCGAGCGGCATGATCGCCCGCGGCCGCGGCGTCGTCGTCACCGGGCGCGGCCACGCCGGTCACGCCCGCACCCGAGGCCAGGGCCGCGGCCGCCCGTGTCTCCGCCGTGGCCGTCGCCTCGCGAACGGCTTCGGCCTCGATGTCGTCGCCGGTCGCGGACCACTGTTCGCCTCGTGCGCCCGCGTCCATGGCCTCGTTGGCGAGCCGGTCGGCGTGGGTGTTCCGGGCACGGGGGATCCACTCGTAGGTGACCTGACCGGGCGGGAAGACGCTGTTCGCCTCCGCCGCCAGGGGCTTCATGCCGGGGTGCTTGATCTTCCAGCGGCCCGACATCTGCTCGACGACCAGCTTGGAGTCCATCCGGACGTGCACCCGGGCGGTGGGGTCCAGGGCGTGGGCGGTGCGGAGGCCGGCGAGGAGGCCCCGGTACTCGGCGACGTTGTTCGTGGCGACGCCGAGGTACTCGGCCGCCTCGGCCAGGGTCTCCCCCGTGACCGCGTCGCTCACCACGGCGCCGTAGCCCGCGGGCCCCGGGTTGCCCCGTGACCCGCCGTCCGCCTCGACGATGAACTCCCGCACCGCGCCGGCTCCTTACAGGCCCGACTCGGCGGTGCGCACCAGGATCCGGCGGCAGTTCTCGCAGCGGACCACCGTGTCCGGCGCCGCCGAGCGGATCTCGTTCAGTTCGGTGATCGCCAGCTCCTGGCGGCAGCCCTGGCAGGTGCGGGCGTACAGCTTGGCCGCGCCGATGCCGCCCTGCTGACCGCGCAGCTTGTCGTACAGCTTGAGCAGGTCGGCGGGGACGGAGCCGGCGACGACCTCGCGCTCCTTGGTGACCGAGGCTGCCTCGCCGTCGATCTCCTCGAACGCGGCGTCCCGGCGGGCGGTGGCGTCGTCGATCTTCGACTGGACGGAGCCGACCCGCTCGGTCAGCTCGGCGACCCGCTCCTGCGCGGACTCGCGGCGCTCCATGACCTCCAGTACGACGTCCTCCAGGTCGCCCTGCCGCTTGGCGAGGGAGGCGATCTCGTGCTGGAGGTTGGACAGGTCCCTGGGCGAGGTGACCGCGCCGGAGTCCAGGCGCTGCTGGTCGCGGGCGGCGCGCTGGCGCACCTGGTCCACGTCCTGCTCGGCCTTGGTCTGCTCGCGGGCGGTGTCGCTCTCCTCGGTCTGCGCGGCCACCAGCAGGTCGCGCAGCTGCGTGAGGTCCTTGTTCAGCGACTCGATCTCGGCGTGCTCGGGCAGCGACTTCCGCTTGTGCGCGAGCTGCTGCAGGCGGACGTCGAGGGCCTGGACGTCGAGGAGTCGGATCTGGTCGGCGGGCGCGGCGTTCAGTTGGGGGCTCCCAATTGGTTAGTGGTGACGGTGGACGCCGCGTGGGCGGTCCAGGGGTCGGTGACCGTCCTGGAGACATGGACCCTGAGGTCCCAGCCGTGACGGTCGGAGATCTCGTCGAGCTGGGCTGCGGCCAGCTCGCACCAGGGCCACTCGGTGGCCCAGTGCGCCGCGTCGAGCAGCGCGAGAGGACTTCGGGCGACGGCCTCGGAGGCCGGGTGGTGGCGCAGGTCCGCGGTGAGGAAGGCGTCCACGCCGGCCGCGCGGACCTGGTCGAACAGGCTGTCGCCGGAACCGCCGCTGACGGCGATGGTGCGGACGACGGCCTCGGGGTCGCCGGCCACCCGGATGCCCTGCGCGGTGGCGGGCAGCCGCTCGGCGACCCGGGCGGCCAGCTCGCGCACGGTGAGCGGGTGGTCGAGTTCGCAGACCCGGCCCAGGCCCCGGCAGCCCGCCGGGTCGGTCGGGTCCGGCACGAGGGGGCGTACGACCCGCAGGTCGAGCGCGCCGGCCAGCGCGTCGGAGACACCGGGATCGGCGGTGTCGGCGTTGGTGTGGGCCACGTGCAGCGCGATGTCGTTCTTGATCAGTGTGTGCACGACGCGGCCCTTGAAGGTGGACGCCGCGACCGTGGTCGTCCCGCGCAGGTAGAGCGGGTGGTGGGTGACCAGCAGGTCGGCGCCGAGCTTCACCGCCTCGTCGACGATCTCCCGCACGGGGTCGACGGCGAACAGGACCCGGGTGACCTCCTGGTCGGGGTCGCCCACCACCGTGCCGACCGCGTCCCAGGACTCGGCCCGCTCGGCAGGCCACAGGGTCTCCAGCGCGGCGATGACTTCAGACAGACGGGGCACGGGGAAAAGGCTACCTGGCCGTTCTGTGCGGATGCACCGCGTCCGCCTCTGCCGGACGGCTCAGCACAGGCGCCGCCGCAACCTCAGCTGAATCGCTTCTGCGCCACCCGTATGTGTGAAGCCGCCGTCCACCGCTCCCCCGCCCGTGCGTACAAAACTAGCTTCGTCGCCGGAGGTGACCGAACGATGACGGCCTGTGCGATCGAACCCCCTTCGACCGACCGGTCCGGCGCGGGCGACGGCGCGCCGGGGACGGGGTGTGCCATCACGGCGGACGGCGCGTACGCCGCCCGTCTCGCGCCGGACGGTGACTCCTGGTTCCCGGAGCGCTGGACGCTGGACGGCCCGGAGCCGTACGCGGTGCCGCTGCCCGGCCACCAGCCGGAGGAGCCCGGCACGCAGGTGCAGCCGATGGGCGACGGGCGGGTGCTGATCCACCGGCTGGTGGAGGGGCACCGGCACACGTTCTGCCTGCTGTACCCGACCGGGCCGGGCACCGGTGAGCTGCCGCTGGGCGCGGTGGAGTGCCCGGAGCCCAGCACCCGGCTCACGCTGCTGCCCCCGGCGCCGGGCGGCGCGCGGGCCTACGCCCTGGCCGTCGGCGCCGGGGCCACGGCGGTGTGGCTGGTGGCGGGCGGCACGTCCGGGCCCGAGCCGCTGGCCGAGGTCCCCGGGCGCTGCTCGGGCGGGGTCTGGCTGGACGGCACCGGGCGGCTGCTCGCCCTGGACCGGGAGCTGGACGGGCGCACCAAGACGGTGGTGGTGGACCTGGGGCGCGGCGGCGAGGTCTCGCCGCTGCTGCAGATCGCGGACGGCAGCGACGACCGGCTGTTGCTGGCCGATCCGGACAGCGGGCTGCTGCTGATCTCCTCGGACGCGCCCTCCCCCGGGCAGGAACGATTGGGCTGGGGGGTCCTGGGCAGCACGCTGCCGGTCCGCTTCCCGGAGTGCCTGCGTGTGCCGGACTGCTCGGTGACGCCGTTCGCGATCCAGCCGGGGCAGGTGCTGATGCCGGAGAACTGCGCGGTGGCGCTGCGCGTGGAGGGGCCGTTCGGCGGCTGGGTCGGCACCTGGCGGCCGGCCGAGCGGAGGGTCTGCCATCTGCCCGCGCCGCAGGGGTGGTTGACCGGGTGCGGGCTGTGGACGCGGGACGGGGCACTGCGGCTGCCGTTCGCCACGGGGGAGGTCCCGTGCGGCGTGGCGGAGCTGACGGCGCCCTGGAGGGAGGCGGGGGCGGCGGGGCCGGGGGATCCGGTCCGGGACGGCACGGCCGGCGAGGCGCCCGAGGTGCCCCGGCGGACGCCGGTACCGGATCCCCCGGAACCGGTGGCGGTCCGTCCGGTGCCTCTGCGCGAGGCACCTCTTGGACGTCTTGTAACGAAGTAGTGCCCGTCGGCGCGCCCGCCTGGATCCGGCCGGAGGTGGGTTGGTTACACTCGCCCGGCTGTAAAAGATCATGTTGACGGGGTGAATTCTTCCTATGAGCGACACCAGCACGACGCAGCCGCTGTCTGCCGACTCTCAGGACGCGGACGGCCATGGCCGCCACCGGGGCCCGGTCGCGGCCCAGGACGGTGACACGGCTCCGCGTGGGCGTCACCGCAAGCCGGCCGGGGAGACCGCCGAGGCGGCTGCCTGACGGCAAGGGGTGAGGAGGGGCTTCCCGTCGTACGACGGGAAGCCCCTCCTTCGTTTCCCGTCGTTCCTCGTCGTTCGTCGTGGTTCGTCGTGGTTCGTCGTCGTTCGTCGTCGTTCGTCGTCGTTCGTCGTCGTTTCTCAGGAGTGGTCGACGACGGTGTCGGCGAGGACGGGTGCCTCGTCCCGGTCGAGGGCGCTCACGGTCACCCGGACGGTGCCCTCCCCGCGCCACATGCGGATCCGCAGGGTCTCCCCGGGGAAGACCACTCCCGCGAACCGGGTGGCGTAGGACCGTACCCGGCTCGTCTCGCCGCCGAGCAGCGTGTCGACGACCGCCTTGAGGGTCATGCCGTAGGTGCACAGGCCGTGCAGGATGGGCCGTTCGAACCCGGCGGCCCCGGCGAACCCGGGGTCGGCGTGCAGCGGGTTCCAGTCGCCGGAGAGGCGGTAGAGGAGGGCCTGGTCCTCGCGGACCGGCCGGTCGACGGTCCGGTCGGGCTCGCCCTCGGGCGGGCCGGGGCGGGCGGAGGGGCCGCGGTCGCCGCCCCAGCCGCCCTCACCGCGCAGGAAGATCCGCGCGTCGCCGGTCCACAGCGGGCCGTCGGCGTCGGCGACGTCGGTGCGCAGCACGAGAAGGGCCGCGTCGCCCTTGTCGTACAGGCCGGTGACACGGGAGGTGGCGGTGGCGGTGCCCCGCACCGGGACGGGGCGGTGGACCGTGAGCGACTGGCCGCCGTGCAGGACGCGGGCCAGGTCGGCCTCGATGCCCGGCGTGGACAGGCCGCTGATCACTCCCGGCGGACCGCCGCCCGCGACGGTGGCGAAGCTCGGCAGGACGTGCAGCCGGGACTCCAGGGTGTAGCGCAGCTCGCCGGGGTCGGTGGCGGGAACGCCGGCGCCGATGCCCAGGTGGTAGAGCTGGACGTCCTTCGCGGTCCAGGTGATCTCGCCGGAACGGGGCTCGGCCGCGAGGACCTTGGCGGCGTCGATGGGCATGGGACTCCTGAGCTGAGATCGGCCGGCCGAAGCGCAACGCGTTCCGGTGCGGCGCCCTCTGTATAGCCGAGCGCTCATGGGTTGGGAAGGCCGCCGCTGCCGCGCCGGGCCGGCACCCGTGACATTTGTCCTGCCGGAGTCCGTACGCGCGGACCTGCCGTGAGCGGGCGCCCGGTTCGTACGCTGGCCGTCGTACCGCCGCCGCTGTGCGGTGACCATTCGATCGGGGGACGAGAGACATGTCGTGGTGGGCACGGACAAGAGGCGGGCTGCGGGAACTGCGCGAGGCGCGGTCCCGCCGGCGGGCGGACATCAAGCGCTCCCGGGCCGCGCGGCGGGCGGCCCGGAAGAACGGCGGGGACGCGGCCGCCGACCACCCGGGGCCGCCTCCCACCGGCTTCTCCCTGCTGCCCTGGCTGCTGATGGGTCTGGGGTCCTTCTCCAACCTGCTCCAGGGCGAGGCCCCGAACCCGTGGATCGGCGGCCTGGGCCTGCTCACCTTCAACTCCCTGTACATCTACGTCACCTTCCGCTCCTTCGACCGGGACAGGCGCCGGGCGCCCTCCACCCGGGTGGCGCTGCTGCTGATGGGTCTGCTGACCACGGCCCTGGGGCTCGGGTACGGCGGGAGCTGGCTGATGTTCTTCCCGCTGCTCGGGCTCGCGACCGGTGCCACCCTGCGCGGTCCGTGGCTGGGCCGCGTCGGCCTGCTCCTCACGCTCTGCGCGGGCGCCGTCTCCGCCGTCCGCGGCGGCTGGTCGGACGCCACGAACATCGCCTACGCGACCTTCCTGTCCAGCATGGTGACCGCCGCGATCCTCGGCCTGTCCGAGGCCGTGCGGGAACTGCGCGCCGCCCGGGAGGAACTGGCCCGGCGGGCGGTGGAGAAGGAACGGCTGCGCTTCTCCCGCGATCTGCACGACCTGCTCGGCCACACCCTGTCGGTGATCGTGGTGAAGTCCGAGGCTGCCCGGCGGCTGGCCCCCCGCGACATGGACGCGGCGCTCGGCCAGATCGGCGACATCGAGTCGGTGGGCCGGCAGGCCCTCACCGAGATCCGGGAGGCGGTGACCGGCTACCGCGAGGGCAGCCTGGCCACCGAGCTGGCCCGGGCCCGCTCGGCGCTGTCCGCGGCGAGCGTGGAGCCGGTGGTGCGCCGGTCCGGGACCCCGCTCACCCCGGCGGCCGAGGCACTGCTCGGCTGGGTGGTGCGCGAAGCGGTCACCAACGTCGTCCGGCACAGCGACGCCACCCGCTGTGAGATGACCATCGACAGCACCGTCGAGCAGGTGCGGCTCACCGTCACCGACAACGGCACCGGTGGGGCCGCACCCCGCGCCGCGGAGGGCATCGGCGGCACCGGGCTGGCGGGTCTGACCGAGCGCCTCGCGGCGGCGGGCGGCTGTCTCACGGCCGGCCCGTCGCCGCGCGGCGGCTTCACGGTCACCGCCGAACTCCCGGTGGAGCCGGCCGAGCCGGCTGCCGTGGGGGCGGCTACGGCGCCCAGGGAGAGCTGACCGCCCAGCTCACGTCGTCGCTCCACGAGGTGCTGCTGTCCCAGGCGTTGGAACCGCCGTTGCTCGCTATGTAGACGGTGTGGTCGTAGTGGCGCAGGTACCGCGTCGGGTAGTTGTACGAGGCGAACGAGGTGCCCTTGCCGCTCCTGCCGGTCTGCGGACAGAAGGTGGCGTCGGCCCGGAACTGGGCGGTGCCGTCCATGGGCTGTCGCTGGAGCCGGTAGTCGAAGTGGCGCAGGAAGTCACCGGGGTAGTTCCGCGACTCGAGGGAGACGCAGGAGGCGTCGGCCAGTCCCCGGCGCACGATCCAGGTCGCGTCGCTCCTGTCTAGGGCGGAACTGGCGGACGTCACCGCCGAGATGACCGCGGTGTCGTGCCGGTGGCGGACGTACTCGGTGGTGCAGCAGGAGGTGGTCGCGCGCAGCGAGATCTCGGAACCGGGTGTCAGGGTCCCGGTGCTGCCGGTCGGGCCGCCGTAACCGGCGGAGACGATGCCGGCCTGGACGGCGTTGTCGGCGGCGTCCGTCGGGACGCCGGAGGTCATCACGCCCTCGAAGAAGGAGCCGATGGAGCCGTTGCTGTTGTCGCCGCCGGTGCCGAGGACGATCGCGCCCTCCTGGTGCATCGGGGAGTAGCCGCCGGCGGTGGGCTCACCGCCGGAATAGGTGGTCGTGAGTCCGCCGGATTGCGCGTTGCCGTATTTCAGCGCGAAATGGTTCTGCCCGTTGTTCTTCAGCAGCGCGGTCACGAACGGCATGGGTCCGGTGCCGGTGTTCGAGGTGTTCCTGCTGTACCCGGCGTCCGACTGGAAGAGCCCGTTCTCCAGGTCGGCCTGCACCCAGGGGCCCTGTCCGTAGCAGGGCGCGAACCAGCACTCGGTGCCGAAGTTGATGGCGTCCATGTGGCCGTTGCCGGTGTCCATGTTGTTGGTCTCGGCGTTGCCGTAGTCGAAGCAGCAGCGGTTGTTGACGTGGGTGCCGGAGGTCACCATGTACATCCCCTCGGCCTGCCCGTTCACGGCCACGCCCGAGGTGGAGTTGTCCCGGTAGCCCATGCCGGCGGAGATCTCCAGGCCGTAGACCTGGTGGCCACCGACCGTCACCGGAAGGGCGTCCGCGGGCGCCCCCACGTCGGCCGCGCCGGCTCCGCCCGCGCCCTCGATCGTGAGGTCGTTGTGGCGCGGGGACTGGTCGTAGATCTCGGTGATGACGCAGGTGGTGCCGGAGCAGAAGGAGTCCTGGGCGGCCGCGTCGGCGTATCCGCCGGCGGACAGCGGGCCGATGCCGGTCTTCGCTCCGTCCCTGGCGCGCTGCACCTGGTACAGCGGGCCGTTGTACGAGGAGTACAGGGCGCGCACGAGGCTGTGCGCGGCGACGCAGGGCGTGCCGGCGGCGCCGTAGACGTCGCAGGGCAGCGAACTCGCGGCGGCGGCGGGCGGGGCGCCGGTGCCGAACAGCAGCGCGGCGAGGCCGGCGCAGACCGCGAGGACGGACAGGGCGGCGCTGCTCGGCCGCCGCGGGCGGGAGCGCGGAGGGGTGGGGGACACGGGTGCACCTCGGTCGGTCGTGGGGGCAGTCGGATTTCCGTACCTGGTGAGCGGTGGTGCGTGAACGGCTGGTCGGTATACCGGACACCGTTCGACCGAAATACCGAACCAATTCAGCCGTCGAAATACCGAACAATTACCGGAAATGCAGAGGCGATTGTTTGCGCATTACTGAGGGGTCGTCAACCCCTTCGGTACCGAACGAGGGGGAGTCCTTATGGACGGCTCTGGCTACCCTTGGCCCGTGAACGACATCCGAGTCCTGCTCGCCGAGGACCAGGGCATGATGCGCGGGGCCCTCGCCCTGCTGCTCGGCATGGAGGACGACATCGAGGTGGTCGCCCAGGTGTCGACCGGCGACGCGATCGTGGCGGCGGCGCTGCTGCACCGGCCGGACGTGGCCCTGCTGGACATCGAACTCCCCGGCATCAGCGGCCTGGACGCGGCGGCCGTGCTGCGGGAGGAGGTGCCCGGCTGCCGGGTGCTGATCCTGACCACCTTCGGCCGGCCCGGCTATCTGCGCCGGGCCATGGAGGCCGGGGCGGCCGGCTTCCTCGTCAAGGACGGACCGGTGGAGGAGCTGGCCGCAGCGGTCCGGCGGGTGCTCGGCGGAGAGACCGTGGTCGATCCGGCGCTGGCCGCGGCCGCGCTCAGCGCCGGGCCGAATCCGCTGACGGCCCGTGAGTGCGAGGTGCTGAAGGCGTCGGTGGACGGGGCGACGGTGGCCGACATCGCCGGCCGGCTCCATCTGTCCGAGTCCACCGTCCGCAACTACCTGTCCTCGGCGATCGGCAAGACCGGCACCCGCAACCGCGCGGAGGCGGTCCGGGAGGCCCGGCAGCAGGGGTGGCTGTGAGCGGGGCCTCGTCGGCGCCGAGCCACTTCGCCACCTCCGCGTCCTTGTAAGCCCGCTCGAGCGTCGACTGGACCGGTCCTCGGCGGCGTGCTGCTCCCCCGTGAGGAGATACGCCGTTCGCATCAGCCGCGGCCGGCGGCCGGTCATGAAGCTCCGGAACTCCTCGTTCCGAGCCTGCTTCCGTTCCCCCGTGAACACCTCCTGGATGTCAAAAGGAGTCCACGGGCGGCCCGGATCGTTGCCTGCCCGGGCAGGATTCCCGGAAAACGCCGGCCCGCTCCCCCGAGGGCGCCGCAGCCGCTGACGGAGGGTCAGAAACCCATGGGTGGGTCAAGGATTCGTTAGGGGCCCGAAGCAACGGAATAGTTGCCCGTGCATACGAGGTTTACCCGGCACTCATGTCACCCGGGAGGCCGAACTCAATGACGCACACGACGACCGACCAGCCCGGCCGGAGGGCGAGCGGGGCCGTGGTCCCGGTGCTCGCCTTCGCGGGCATCGTGGTCGCGGTGATGCAGACCCTGCTGGTGCCGGTCATCAAGGACCTGCCGCAACTGCTGGCGACCGCCCCCAGCAACGCCACCTGGGTCCTCACCTCGACCCTGCTGTCCGGCGCCGTGGCCACCCCGATCATGGGCCGGCTCGGCGACCTCTACGGCAAGCGCCGCATGCTGGTCCTCAGCCTCGCCGTGATGGTGGCGGGCGCCCTGGTGAGCGCGCTCACCAGCACCCTGCTCACCATGATCGTCGGCCGTACCCTGCAGGGCTTCGCCATGGGCGCGATCCCGCTCGGCATCGGCCTGATGCGGGACATGCTGCCGCGCGAGCGGCTCGGCTCGGCCATGGCCCTGATGAGCTCCTCGATCGGCGTCGGCGGCGGCCTCGCCCTGCCCGCCGCCGCCCTGGTCGCCCAGCACACCGACTGGCACGCCCTGTTCTACGGCGCGGCCGGGCTCGGCGCGCTCGCCATCGCCCTCACCCTGCTCGTCGTGCCCGAGTCCCCGATGCGCGCCAAGGGCTCCTTCGACCTGCTCGGCGCGCTCGGCCTGTCCGCCGGCCTGGTACTGCTCCTGCTGCCCGTCACCAAGGGCAGCGACTGGGGCTGGTCGTCCGGTACGACACTCGGCCTGTTCGGCGCCTCCCTCGCGGTGTTCCTGCTGTGGGGCCTGTACGAACTGCGCGTCCAGGCGCCCCTGGTCGACCTGCGCACCACCGCCCGCCGCGAGGTGCTGCTCACCAACCTGGCCTCGATCATGGTCGGCGTCAGCTTCTACGTCGTCTCGCTGGTCCTGCCCCAGCTCCTCCAGCTGCCCAGCGCCACCGGCTACGGCCTCGGCCGGTCCATGGTGGTCGCGGGTCTGTGCGTGGCCCCGCTGGGCCTGACGATGATGTTCACGGCGCCGGTCTACGCCCGCCTGTCGGCCCGCTACGGCCCCCGGACCACCCTCATCATCGGCCTGCTGATCATCGGCATCGGCTACGGCGGCGGCCTCGGCCTGATGGACGCCGCCTGGCAGACGATCATCACCTCGGTCGTCCTCGGCGCCGGCATCGGCCTCGCCTACTCCTCCCTGCCCGCGCTGATCATCGGCGCGGTCCCGGCCTCGGAGACCGGCGCCGCGAACGGGCTCAACACCCTGATGCGCTCCATCGGCACCTCCGTCTCCAGCGCCGTCATCGGCATGGTGCTGGCCAACACGGCGAACGACGTGGGCGGCGTCGCGATCCCCACCATGCACGGCTTCCGCGTCTCCTTCCTCATCGCCACGGCCGCCGTCGCGGTGGGCCTGCTGCTCGCGGTGTTCCTGCCCCGGGCGCCGCGCCCGGCCCAGCACACCCAGCTGCGTGCCAGCAGCGAGGAGGAGGCCGGCATCCGGCACGCCGAGGAGGTCCTGCGCGGCTTCCGCGGCCGGGTGCTGGACGCCGCCGGCACCCCGGTCGCCCGCGCCAAGGTCACCCTGATCGACCGCCGGGGCCGCCAGGCCGGGGCCACCCTTTCCGGGGAGGACGGCTCCTACGCCCTCGCGGTCCCCGCCGAGGGACCGTACGTCCTGGCCGCCAAGGCCGCCGGGCACGGGCCGCTGGCCTCGGCCGCGACGCACGCCGGCGACGACCGCCCGGTCGACCTGGACCTGCCCCTGCCGGGCGGGGCGGCGGCCGGCGCCTGACCCGGGTGTCCGGCCCGGACGCCGGGAGGTCCGGACGCCCGGGAGGCCGGGTCTCCCGACAGGCCCCGGGCGCCTGAGAGGCACGCCATACCCACCCCCTGTCGCCGCCCGGCAGGGGGTGCGGCAGCATGGGGCGCCCGGCGCCCGGAAGACCCCATGACCAGGTGGACCGGGTACGACCGCACCGCGTACGACCGAGAGGAATCCCCATGCCCGCGGCACCCAAGCCCAAGATCCTGGCCGCGTTCGAGGCGGCGAAGGGGTTCATGCCCGCGGACGAGGGGCTGGCGCTGTACGCGGCCGCGGCCGAGGCAGGGCGGCTCGGGCTGCCGCTGCTGGAGGTCGGCACCTACTGCGGGCGGTCCACCGTCCTGCTCGCGGACGCGGCCCGCGAGGCCGGCGTCACCGCGCTGACCGTGGACCACCACCGGGGCAGCGAGGAGCAGCAGCCGGGCTGGGACTACCACGACCCGGAGACCGTCGACCCCGAGCTCGGCCTGATGGACACGCTCCCCGCCTTCCGCCGCACCCTGCACCGGGCGGGCCTGGAGGAGCACGTGGTCGCCCTCGTCGGCCGCTCCCCGCAGATCGCCGCGATCTGGAACTCCCCGCTCGGCCTCGTCTTCGTCGACGGCGGCCACACCGACGAGCACGCCACCGCCGACTACGAGGGCTGGGCGCCGCATGTCGCCGAGGGCGGGCTCCTCGTCATCCACGACGTCTTCCCGCACCCCGAGGACGAGTTCACCGGACAGGCGCCGTACCGGGTCTACCTGCGGGCCCTGGAATCGGGCGCGTTCACCGAGACCGCCGTGACCGGGTCGCTGCGCGTGCTGCGGCGGACCGGCCCGGGTATCTGACCCCGGCGCGGTCACCGGCGGTCCCCGGGGCGTTCGCCCGTTGGGACCCCACGGCCGGGTGGACGCCCCGCACGGCGGTTAGGGTGGCAGGCGTGTCGTACGTAGGACCGGACTTCGATCCCCCGCAGCCGCGCCGGCCCCGGCGCGGACCGCTGACCGTCGCGCTCGCCGCCCTGGTGCCCGGGGCACTGCTCGGCTGGCTCGTGTACGAGACGGCGGGCGGTTCGGGCGGGGCCTCCGGCGGCGCGGGCTCCGCCCCGCCCGCCGCCTCCTCCGCCCCCGCGTCCGCTCCGTCGGCCGCGCCCTCGCGAACCGGCGACTCCGCCCACGACGCCAAGGACCCTGGCCCGGCGGGCAGTTCGGCCCCCGCCGCTTCCGGCACGCTCAACGGCAAGGTCGTCGTCATCGACCCGGGCCACAACCCCGGCAACTTCCAGCACCCCTCCGAGATCAACCGCCAGGTGGACATCGGCACGAACCGCAAGGAGTGCGACACCACCGGCACCTCCACCAACTCGGGTTACCCGGAAGCCCGGTTCACGCTGGACGTCGCACACCGGCTGCGCGCACTGCTGGAACGGCAGGGCGCCACCGTGAGACTGACGCACGACGGCGACTCCCCGCCCTGGGGCCCGTGTGTCGACGAACGTGCCCGCATCGGCAACACGGCGCGTGCCGACGCGGCCGTCTCCATCCACGCCGACGGCTCGGCGCAGGGCAACCGCGGCTTCCACGTCATCCTGCCCGCGTCCGTGCACGCGGGCGGTGCCGACACCCGCCCCATCGCCGGCCCCTCCAAGGACCTGGGCATCCGCATCGCGGGCCGCTATCTGCGGCTCACCGGCGAGCCGCCCTCCAACTACGTCGGCGACGGCACCGGTCTCGTCACGCGGAAGGACCTGGGCGGTCTCAATCTGTCAACGGTTCCCAAGGTGTTCATCGAGTGCGGCAACATGCGCGATACCAAGGACGCGGCGCTGCTGACCAGCGGCGCCTGGCGGCAGAAGGCGGCGCAGGGGATCTCTGAGGGAATCGTGAGTTTCCTGCGCGGGTAGCGATCGGCAGGTCCATCCGGGCGGACAGCGTGATCGTGCGGACGATAGTGTCGTCCCTACGATGAGGGGCCACCCCTGCGCTTCACACCGGAGTCCGGAAGCGACTTGGTGACGGCGACGCCTCCTCCGACGACGAGACGACCTACGAAGGACCTGCTGAAGTGAATATCCGCTCCCTCACTCGAGGCGACGGCGTGGTGATCGGAGCAGCGGTGTTGCTGTTCATCGCGTCGTTCCTCGACACGTTCGACAAGTCCGGCAGTGACACCCCGAACGCCTGGGACAACCTCGGCCTGGTGATGAGCATGTACGTCGGCGGCATCGCCGGCGCGGTCCTGATCGTCGTCGCGCGGGCGCTCCCGCAGCCGCGCAAGGTCATCGGCCTCGACCTCGGTCAGGTCGGCGTCGCACTGACGATCTTCGCCGCGTGGACCTCGTTCTGGACCATCATCGACCCGCTGGGCGCGTTCAGCGACAGCTTCGGCGGCCTGGACGTCGGCGCGGGCTCCGGCCTCGTCCTCGGCCTCATCGCCGCTCTGCTGCTGGCCGCCGCCGCCATCGCCACTCCCCTCGTCCCCGCCCTGCAGGCCGCGCTGGTCCCGGCTCCCAAGCCGGCCTCCCCGCAGCCCTACGGCGCCCAGCCGCCCGGTGGTTACGGCTACCCCGGCGCCCAGCCGCAGCCGGGTCAGCCCTACGGTGCCCAGCCGCAGCCGGGCCAGCCGTACGGCCAGGCCCCCGCTCCGGCGGCCCCGGCGCCGCAGCCGGCCGGCGGGGACTTCTCGCCGTTCTGGTTCGCCGTGCCGGCGGCCCGCCCGCTGTTCGCCGAGGACGGCAGCGCGGCGCCGATCGCCGAACTGGCGCCCGGCACCTGGTACCTCGCCGTCGAGCAGCGCGGTGCCGCGCTGGTGGCGCAGACCCAGGACGGCCGCCGCGGCGTTCTGCAGGACACCTCGGGGATCCAGCGCGGCTGAGCCGCCGCCCGTACCCGAGCGCACGGCCCCTCGCCCTTCCGGGCGGGGGGCCGTCGCCGTACAGCCCTCTCCTGAACATCTTTTGACGTACGGTCAGGTAACCGATGCTGCGGCGGAGTCGGGACACCGCCGGGCGCATGCCGTCCTAGGAACCGTTCTTGACCTCGGACAGGGACGGCACCTTGTTCTTGACCTCGGCGCCCGCGTCCTTCCCGGCGTCCTTCACCTTGTTGATGACGTCGTTGAAGTCGTTGACCGCCGAGCCATCGCCCTTGCGGAGCTTGGCGGGCAGGCTCTTCAGCGACTCGATGCCCGCCGTGATGGGGGCGATCGCCTTGGAGAGGGTCGGATCACCCTTGGCGTTGCGCGCGGCCGCCTTCAGGCGGTTGTACGCGAACGCGCCGGCGAGACCCGCCTTGACGAGGGTCAGCTTGCGGCCGTGCGCACCCTTCTTGAACTTGCCCGCCTTGTACGGCTTGTAGATCCACTGGTAGACGGCTCCGGCCGCCAGGCCCGCGTTCGCCACGAACCGGGTCTTGGCGAACTTCTGCTTCTCGGCGGAGGTGCTGGGGCTGGGCTCGGCCGCCGCGACGGCGGCCGTCGGGTTGCGCTGCGAGGTGTCGTGGCCGGAGGCGTAGGCCGTGGAGCCGGCGAGCAGGGCGCAGCAGAGGGTGAGGGCCACGGCGATGTGGCGTATCGGTACGGGCACGGTGTCCTCCCGTGGAGGTGTCGCGTCTGGTCCGTGTGCTCCGTGGAGCCGTGTGACCTCACGCACCTCATCCGAAACATGGGCATATTTCGCAACATGCGCATACCTCGGTCCGGTTCGGCACGCCGGGTAGCCGGTCGTCGACCCAACGTGCCGTCGCCCGTCAGTCGCAGCAGTCGGGATCGAGCCCGGACGGCAGGTACTCCCCGCCGAAGACGGCGCAGGTGGCGTCGTGGCCGCCCAGCGCGGCGACGGCCAGTAGCAGCGAACCCGCCGTCCAGGTGGTGAGTTCGCGGGGCCATATGGCGTCGTCGTCGAAGACGTAGCCCGTCCAGTACAGGCCACTCTCCGCGTCCCGCAGGTGCTGCACCGACTGCAGGATCTCCAGCGCGCGGTCGGACTCGCCCGTCGCCCACAGGGCCAGCGCGAGTTCGCAGGACTCGCCGCCGGTCACCCAGGGGTTGGGGACGACGCAGCGCACCCCCAGACCCGGGACGACGAAGCGGTCCCAGTCCGCCTCGATCCGCTCCTTGGCCTCGGTTCCGGTGAGCGCGCCGCCGAGGACCGGGTAGTACCAGTCCATCGAGTAGCGGTCCTTGTCGAGGAAGCGCTCGGGGTGCCGGCGGATGGCGTGGCGCAGCGCTCCGGCCGCCAGCTCCCAGTCCGGCTGCGGCTCCTCGCGCTGCTCGGCGATGGCGAGGGCGCAGCGCAGCGCGTGGTGCACGGAGGAGCTGCCGGTGAGCAGGGCGTCCGCCGTGGGGGTGCCGTCGTCGTCGCGGCGCCAGCCGATCTGGCCGCCGGACTGCTGCAGCCGCAGCACCCACTCGACCGCCGCGTACACGGTGGGCCACATGCGGTCCAGGAACGTGTCGTCGCCGGTGGACAGGTAGTGGTGCCAGACTCCTACGGCTATGTAGGCGACGAAGTTGGACTCGCGGCCGCGGTCGGTGACGTCGTCGTGGGCGCCGTCGGCGTACGCCGCGTACCAGGAGCCGTCCTCGTTCTGGTGGGCGGCGAGCCAGTCGTACGCCCGCTCGGCGGCCTCGTGCTCGCCGGCCGCGTCCAGGGCCATGGCGGCCTCGGCGTGGTCCCACGGGTCGAGGTGGTGCCCGCGGAACCAGGGGATCGCGCCGTCCTCCCGCTGTACGGCGAGGATGCCGCTCACGGTCGCGGCGGCCTGCTCGGCGGTGAGGACCCCGGGCAGGACGAGGTGTTCTGTCCGGGGGGTGGTCACTTGGCGGCCGCCTCGGAGGTCTCGTCCACCCGCGGGAGGTGGGGCTTGGTGGCGTAGACGACGAAGCTCTTGCCGATGACCGGGTTCAGCGCCTGCTCGGCGATCCGGGTGGCGAGCGGCTTCTTCATGATGTCCCAGACGAGCAGCTTGTGGTACGCCCGCACCGGCAGCGCCTTGTCGTTGTCCACGCCGAACGCGCACTTCAGCCACCAGTAGGGCGAGTGCAGGGCGTGCGCGTGGTGGCTGCCGTACGGCCGCAGGCCGGATTCGCGGACCTTGCCCAGCAGCTCGTCGGCCTTGTAGATGCGGATGTGGCCGCCCTCGACCTCGTGGTAGGCGTCGGACAGCGCCCAGCAGACCTTCTCGGGGCCGTAGCGGGGCACGGTGATGGCGATGCGGCCGCCGGGCCGGAGCACGCGCACCATCTCGGCGAGGACGCCCTTGTCGTCGGGGATGTGCTCCATCACCTCGGAGATGATGACGACGTCGAAGGACTCGTCGGGGAAGGGCAGCGCGAGGGCGTCGCCCTCCATGGCGGTGGCGGTGGCGCCGGCCGGCGCCTCACCGGCCTCCTTCATGGCCGCGAACCACTTGGCGACCTCGCGGATCTCCTCGGCGTTCTGGTCCAGGGCCACGACCTGCGCGCCGCGCCGGTAGCACTCGAAGGCGTGCCGGCCGGCCCCGCAGCCGAGGTCCAGGACACGGTCGCCGGGGGCGAGCGGGAACCGGGAGAAGTCGACGGTCAGCACGTGGCCCTGCTTTCGCGGTCGGAGGTTGCGCGGTCGGAGGCGAGTGGTTCTCGGAGGACGGCGGCGGGCGGGGTGCCGGGCCGGTCCTGGACGCCCGTGCGGCCGCCGTGGCCGGCGATGGCCTCCCGGTAGCGGGCCACCGTTCCCTCGGCGGCCCGGGCCCAGGTGAAGCGGCTCAGCACCCGCTCGCGGCCGGCGCGGCCGAGGCGCTCGCGCAGCGCGGGGTCGCCCAGCAGCCGGACCAGCCCGACGGCGAGGGCCCCCGCGTCACCGGGCGGCACGGCGAGGCAGGTCTCGCCGTCGCGTCCGGCGACCTCGGGGATGGCGCCGCCGGTGGTGGCGACCAGGGGGGTGCCGGTGGCCATGGCCTCGGCGGCGGGCAGCGAGAAGCCCTCGTACAGCGAGGGCACGCAGGCGACCTCGGCCGAGCGGATCAGGTCGACCAGTTCGGCGTCGGAGATGCCCTTGACGAACTCGACGGCGTCTTCGAGGCCGTAGCGCTCGATCGCCTGGGCGACGGGGCCCTCCGTGGGGCGCTTGCCGACGACGACGAGGTGGGCGGCCGGGTGCTCGGTGCGCACCTTGGCGAGGGCCTCCACCAGGAAGACCAGGCCCTTGAGGGGGACGTCGGCGCTGGAGGTGGTGACGATCCGGCCGGGCACCTCGGCGACGGCGGGATTCGGCGCGAAGAGGTCGGTGTCGGCGCCGATGTGGACCACGTGGACGCGGTCGTCGCGGACGCCGAGGTGGTCCACGATCTCCTGGCGGGAACTGCCGGAGACGGTGAGCACCGAGGGCAGGCGGCGGGCGACGCGCTTCTGCATCCGGGTGAAGGCGTACCAGCGGCGCACGGACAGCCGGCGCTGCCGGCTCTCGGCCGCGTCCAGCTCCAGCTGCCGGTCGACGGTGATGGGGTGGTGGATCGTGGTGACCAGGGGGGCGCCGATGTCGCCGAGCAGGCCGTAGCCGAGCGTCTGGTTGTCGTGGACGACGTCGAACTCGCCGCGGCGGGCGCGCAGATGGCGCCGGGCGCGCAGGGAGAACGTGAGCGGCTCGGGGAAGCCGCCGGTCCACATCGTGGCGACCTCGAGGGCGTCGATCCAGTCCCGGTACTCGCCCCGCCCGGGGGTCCGGAAGGGATCGGGCTGGCGGTAGAGGTCGAGGCTGGGCAGCTCGGTGAGGCTCAGGCCGTCGTATCCCTCGTCGAGCACCGGATAGGGCTGGGCGCCGATGACCTCGACGCGGTGGCCGAGGCGGGCCAGCTCGCGGGAGAGGTGCCGGACGTAGACGCCCTGGCCGCCGCAGAACGGGTTCCCCTTGTAGGTGAGGAGCGCGATGCGCAGCGCTCGTCCTCCGTCTGCTGCGAGCTCCGGTCGGGGCCCCGCCTGACTGGCCTCAACGGTCACTCCGGGTCCCCTTCTCCCTGCACTTTCCCGCGACACTATGACGGGACGCTAATCTAGAACAAGTTTCAGACTTGATCGTTCAAGAGGCTCTGAATCTACCGGCAGGTAGGGGCCCTGACAGCAGTGGATCAGGTGATTCACGCCACGGCGCGAACCTCCCGCCATGCTGGATGATCACGTGCCCTACAGATGTCCTCACCGACTGTCACGGAGCGGGACCCATGCCTGCGGAATCCAAGCTGGAAGCCGGGAGTGTCCGGCCCCCCACGGCACCGCTGACCGAGCGGCAGGAGGCCCGCCGCCGCCGGATCCTGCACGCGAGTGCCCAACTGGCGAGCCGGGGCGGTTTCGACGCCGTGCAGATGCGGGAGGTCGCGGAGTCCTCGCAGGTCGCCCTCGGCACCCTGTACCGGTACTTCCCGTCGAAGGTGCATCTGCTGGTCGCCACGATGCAGGATCAGTTGGAGCACATGCACGGCACCCTCCGCAAGAAGCCGCCGGCGGGTGACTCGCCGGCGGACCGGGTCGCGGAGACCCTGATGCGGGCGTTCCGGGCCCTGCAGCGCGAGCCGCAACTGGCGGACGCGATGGTCCGCGCCTTCACCTTCGCCGACCGCAGCGTCTCCCCCGAGGTCGACCAGGTCTCCCGGCAGACCACGGCGATCATCCTCGACGCGATGGGCCTGGACCACCCGACGCCGCAACAGCTCTCGGCGGTCCGCGTCATAGAGCACACCTGGCACTCGGCCCTGATCACCTGGCTCTCGGGCCGCGCCTCCATCGCCCAGGTGAAGGTCGACATCGAAACGGTGTGCCGGCTGATGGACCTGCCGGATCCGGAGGCCGGCCCGAGGGCGCGTTGAGGGCGGCCGCCGGGACGGGCGCTGCGGCACGGGCGTCGAATCCCTCCCGGTCCAGCCGTGGCCCCGGTCACCGGGCCCGTGTGCTCACAGCCACTCAACAGCCCCCGCGGGGCTGCCGGTAAAGTGGCGGCGTCGTCATCACACCCGTACGGGGGGAAGCCGGTGCAATTCCGGCGCTGACCCGCAACCGTGAGCCGTTCGTCCACCCGACGGTGAGCCGGAACGCCTCGTACGGGACGTTGACCGGCTCACGTGTGCGGCGACCCGCCGCGCACGGCACCGTCGAGGTTTACGGAGCCGAGCCGCCCGGGGTGTTTCCCGTGCGCTGCCGGTTCCCCCGCAGGAGAGGCAGTCGCCGACCATGAACGTCCGCCGCAGTGCCGCGGCTCTCGCCGCCATAGGCGTGCTGGCCGCCGCCGCGCCCGCCACGGCCGCCGACACGTCCCCCTCCGCTTCGCCCAAGGTGGCGGTCCCGTCCGGGCTGTTCGGCAAGTCCGACCCGACGTACGACGGCGTGTGGCGCCAGTCCCTGGCCCTGCTCGCCCAGCGCACCCTCGGCTACCGGCCCGCCGCCTCGGCCGTCGACTGGCTGGTGGGACAGCAGTGCGCCAAGGGCGGTTTCGCCGCGTTCCGGGCGGACACGGCCAAGCCCTGCGAGGGCAAGGGCGGCGCCCAGCCCGACACCAACAGCACGGCCGCCGCCGTCCAGGCCCTGCAGGCGCTCGGCGGACACGGCGCCGAGATACGCAAGGCCCTGGTCTGGCTGAAGAACGCGCAGAACGAGGACGGCGGCTGGGGCTACACGCCGGGCAGCCCGAGCGACACCAACTCCACCTCCGTCGTCATCGGCGCCTTCGCCGGAGCCGATGAGGACCCCGGCAAGCTCCGCGCCGGCAAGGGCACCCCGTACGACCTGCTGAGCGCACGGGCGCTCGCCTGCGACGAGGACGGCGGCGGCGCCCTCGCCTACCAGCCGGACAAGAAGGGGCGCCTGGTCGCCAACGCGGACGCCACGGCGGCCGGTGTGCTGGGCGCCCTCGGCAAGGGGTTCGTCAACGGGCCCGGCAAGGCCCGCGACAAGGCTCCCGTCTGCTCGTCCTCCGGCAGGGCCACCGAGACCCGGGTGGCGGACAACGCCGCCGCGTATCTCACCCACGCCGTCGCCGGGTCCGGCCACCTCAAGTCGGCGCTGCCCGGCGCCGAGGACCAGCCCGACTACGGCAACACCGCGGACACGGTCGTCGCGCTCGCGGCGGACGGCTGGAACACGCAGGCGAAGAAGCCGTACGGCTGGCTGGAGAAGAACGCGGCCGGCTGGGCCCGGCAGAGCGGCCCGGCCGCCTACGCCCAGCTCATCCTCGCCGCGCACGCGCTCGGCGCCGACGCACGGCACTTCGGCGGCACCGACCTGGTGCGGTCGCTCAACGCCACCGGCCCTGCGCCGCGCGGGACCGCCGCCCACACCGAGGAGTCCGGCAAGCGGGCCGAGACCGACTCGAACACCGGTGTCTGGTGGATCGTCGGCGTCGGCCTCGTGGCCGGCATCGGCATCGGCTTCCTGCTCAGCGGCCGCCGGAAGAAGCAGCAGCCGTGACCGCCGTCCGCCGTGCCGCCGCCCTGCTCCTCGCCGCGTTCGTCGTCCTGGCCGGCGCGGCGCAGGCTCAGGCCGCCGGGTACCGCTACTGGTCGTTCTGGGAGCGGACCGGCGGACACTGGTCGTACGCCACCGAGGGCCCCTCGACCGCCCGTCCCGACGACGGCGCCGTCCAGGGCCTGCGCTTCGCGGTGAGCGAGGACTCGCAGGACGCGACCCGGCCGCGCGGCACGGCGGACTTCGCCACGATCTGCGCCGGCACGCCCGCGAAGGCGGGCACGAAGCGGGTGGCCCTCGTCATCGACTTCGGCACGCCGGCGGACGCCCCCTCCGGCGAGACCCCGCCCGAACGCCGCACGGCCTGCGCCCGGGTCTCCCCCGACGCGACGACGGCCGAGGCGCTGGCCTCGGCCGCCAGGCCCCTGCGCTACGACAGCAACGCCCTGCTGTGCGCGATCGCCGGATATCCGCACAAGGGGTGCGGGGAGCAGGTGTCCGCGGAGGAGAAGCCGGCGAAGGCCGCGCAGAAGCCCGAGCCGGACGGCGGCCCCTCGCTGGGACTGCCGATCGGTGCCGGCGTGGTCGCGGTGCTGGCCGGGGTGGCGGTGTGGCAGTCCCGGCGGCGGCGCGGGAATGCGTAGCCGTGGCGGCGCCGCCACCGCGGCCACCGCGCGGGCGGGCGGTCGTACCGCCGCGGCCGCGGAAGGCCGTGCCACCGCGGCCGTGGACAGCGGCCCCGCCGCCACCGCGGGCGGCCGTACCGCCGGGGCGGGGACGCCGGGCGCGGTCGCGCCCAAGGAGCGCGGGCGAGCGGGATCCGCTCCCGTCCGGCCCCGGCACGGCCGCGCACCGCTGCACCCCGGCGCCTGGTGGCTGTGGTCCCTCGGCCTCGGCACCGCCGCCACCCGCACCACCAACCCCCTGCTCCTTGCCCTGCTGACAGCCGCGACCGGCTATGTGGTGGCGACCCACCGCTCCCCCTCACCCTGGTCCCGCTCCTACGCCGCCTTCGCCAAGCTCGCCGTCGCCGTGCTCCTCATCCGCCTCGCGTTCACCGTCGCCCTCGGCTCCCCCATCCCCGGCACCCATGTGCTGGTCACGCTCCCCGAGATCCCGCTCCCGCACTGGGCCCAGGGCATCCGGCTCGGCGGCCGGGTCACCGCGGAGGCGCTGCTCTTCGCCGGCTACAACGGCCTGAAGCTGGCCACCTTGCTCATCTGCGTCGGTGCCGCCAACGCCCTCGCCAGCCCGGCCCGGCTGCTGAAGTCCCTGCCCGGCGCGCTGTACGAGGTGGGCGTGGCCGTGGTCGTCGCGCTCACCTTCGCGCCCCACCTCATCGCCGACGTCCAGCGGCTGCGCGCCGCCCGCCGGCTGCGCGGCCGTCCGGACCGGGGCGTTCGGGGCCTGCTGCAGGTCGGACTGCCGGTGCTGGAGGGCGCGTTGGAGCGCTCGGTCGCGCTGGCCGCCGCGATGGACGCCCGCGGCTACGGCCGTACCGCCGAGGTCCCGGCCCGCGTACGCCGTACGACGACCGCGCTCACCCTGGGCGGGCTGCTCGGCGTGTGCGCGGGAACGTACGGGCTGCTGACGGCGGAGGGCGGCACATACGGGGTGCCGGTGCTGTGCGCGGGGGTCGCCGCCGCGCTGGCCGGCCTGCGCCTGGGCGGCCGCCGCTCCCCGCGCACCCGGTACCGGCCGGATCCGTGGGGGGTGCGGGCGTGGCTGGTCGCGGGCTCGGGGGCCGCAGTCGCCGCGCTGCTCACGCTCGCCGCGGTACGCGATCCGGACGCGCTGCATCCCGGAGTGGTCCCGCTGGTGGCGCCCGCCCTCCCGCTGTGGCCGGCCGCGGCCGTACTGCTCGCGCTGCTGCCCGCCTTCGTCGTACCCGAGCCCGTCGAGGAGCCGTCGTGATCCGCTTCGAGGATGTCAGCGTCACGTACGAGGGCGCGGGCGAACCGACCGTCCAGGGTGTGGACTTCGAGGTGCCCGAGGGCGAACTCGTGCTGCTCGTGGGCCCGTCCGGGGTCGGCAAGTCGACCGTGCTGAGCGCGGTCAGCGGGCTGGTGCCGCACTTCACCGGCGGCACCCTGCGCGGACGCGTCACCGTGGCCGGCCGGGACACCCGCACCCACCGGCCGCGCGAACTCGCCGACGTGGTCGGCACGGTGGGCCAGGATCCGCTCGCGCACTTCGTGACGGACACGGTGGAGGAGGAACTCGCCTACGGCATGGAGTCGTTGGGGCTCGCTCCGGAGGTGATGCGCCGCCGGGTGGAGGAGACGCTGGACCTGCTGGGACTCGCCGACCTGCGCGACCGCCCGATCGCCACGCTCTCGGGCGGGCAGCGGCAGCGGGTCGCGATCGGCTCGGTCCTCACCCCGCACCCCCGGGTCCTGGTCCTCGACGAGCCGACCTCGGCGCTCGATCCGGCCGCGGCGGAGGAGGTGCTGGCCGTGCTGCAGCGTCTGGTCCACGACCTCGGTACGACGGTGCTGCTGGCCGAGCACCGGCTGGAGCGGGTGATCCAGTACGCCGACCGGGTCGTCCTGCTGCCCGCCCCCGGCGCCGCCCCGCGCCACGGCGAGCCGGCCGAGGTGATGGCCGTGTCCCCGGTGTACCCGCCGGTGGTGGGCCTGGGCCGGCTGGCGGGCTGGTCGCCGCTGCCGCTGACGGTACGGGACGCCCGCCGCCGCGCCTCCTCCCTGCGCGACCGCCTCGGCGGACCCCGGCGGCCCGCCGACGGGGAACCGCCGCACACCGAAGCCGCCCCGCCCGGGCCGGGCGCCCCCGCTCACCGCCCCGCGCCCGAAGCACCCCCCGCCCTCCCCTCCCCCCGGCGCCGCCTCTTCCGGCGGAACTCCGCGCCCCTCGCCTCGCCCACCGCCGCCCCGCAGGTCGCCGAGGTGCGGGGCCTGGGGGTCCGGCGGGGGCCGGTCACCGCGCTGCGGCACGTCGATCTGGGCGTGGCCGGTGGTGAGACGGTCGCGCTGATGGGGCGCAACGGTGCCGGGAAGTCCACCCTGCTCGGTTCCCTGGTCGGTCTGGTGGAGCCCACCGCCGGCTCGGTGCGCGTGGGCGGGGCCGTCCCGCACCGGACCGCGCCCCGGGAACTCGTCCGCCGGGTCGGTCTGGTCCCGCAGGAGCCGCGGGACCTGCTGTACGCGGACACGGTGGCAGCCGAGTGCACGGCCGCCGACCGGGACGCGGGCGCCGAGCCGGGCACCTGCCGGGCGCTGGTGTCCGGGCTGCTGCCCGGCATCACCGACGGCACCCACCCCCGGGACCTGTCCGAGGGCCAGCGGCTGGCGCTCGCCCTGGCGGTCGTGCTGACCGCCCGCCCTCCCCTGCTCCTGCTGGACGAGCCGACGCGCGGCCTGGACTACGCGGCCAAGGCCCGGCTGGTCGCCGTGCTGCGCGAGCTGGCCGCCGAGGGACACGCCATCGTCCTCGCCACGCACGACGTGGAACTGGCGGCGGAGATCGCACACCGGGTGGTGCTGCTCGCCGACGGCGAGGTGATCGCCGACGGCCCCACGGCGGAGATCGTGGTCTCGTCGCCGTCCTTCGCCCCGCAGGTGACCAAGATCCTCGCCCCGCAGCGATGGCTGACGGTGGCCGAGGTCCGGGAGGCCCTCGCATGACCCCCGCTCCCGCTCCCCGCCCGGTCCCCGCCGCCCGTCCGGTCCGGGCCGTGCGCCTCGGTCCGCGCTCCCTCGCCGCGCTCGGCCTGGTCAGCGCGGTCGGCGTGGTGGCGTTCTTCTGGCCCTTCCTCGCGCCGCCCGCCTCGCGGCTCGGCGCGCACGCCGAGGACGCGCCCTGGCTGTTCGCCGGTCTGCTGCTGCTGATGATCGCGGTCGTGGCGGCGACTATCTCCGAGTCCGGCCTCGGGCCCAAGGCGGTCGCGATGCTGGGTGTGCTGGCCGCGACGGGCGCGGCCCTGCGCCCGGTGGGCGCGGGGACGGCGGGGATCGAGCCGATGTTCTTCCTGATGGTGCTCAGCGGCCGGGTGCTCGGTCCCGGCTTCGGTTTCGTCCTCGGCTCGGTGACGATGTTCGCCTCCGCGCTGCTCACCGGCGGGGTCGGGCCCTGGCTGCCGTTCCAGATGCTGGCGATGGGCTGGTTCACCATGGGCGCCGGGCTCCTGCCGGGGCAGGGCCGGCTGCGCGGCCGGGCCGAACTGCTGCTGCTGGCCGCCTACGGCTTCTGCGCCGCCTTCGCCTACGGCACGGTCATGAACCTGGCCGGCTGGCCCTTCATGGGCTCCGGCACCTCGAACATCGCCTTCGACGCGCATGCCTCGGTCGCCGCCAACCTGGCCCGGTTCGCCGCCTACTGCCTGGCCACCTCGCTCGGCTGGGACCTGGGCCGGGCGCTGTGCACGGTCGTGCTGACCCTCGCGCTCGGTCCGGTGCTGCTGCGGGCGCTGCGCCGGGCCACACGGCGCGCCGCCTTCGAGACCGCGGTCACGTTCGACGCTCCCGCTGGGTGAGGACGCGTGTCCGGGCCGTCAGGAAGCCGGTGAAGCACCCCACATGACGCAGGTCACCTACGATCCGGGGCCGTAGTCCCGTTTGCCCGATACATCCCTTCATGCACCCCTCCTGACCTGCGCTTTGAGACGCGGGCCACACGAACGCGACACCTGGCCATTCCGGCCGCAACTAGTAAAAGGGGTCATTGCGGACACCCCTCGTGTCTGTTTCTCTGAGCGACGTCGCCAGGCGCCACAGCCCGAAAGGGCCGGTGCGCCGACGTACGCGGCCCCCGCCCGTCGGGTGGCTCCGGACGGGCGATCCCCCGTCCCCGACGCAAGAGGTTCTCCGTGCCCGTCTCCTTCATCCGCCGCATCGCCTCCCCGAAGAAGGCCCTCACGACCGTCGCCCTGGCCGCCGCCACCGCCGGTATGGCGATGTCCGCGGCGCCCGCCCAGGCCGCCACCGACTCGGCCTCCTCCGCGCAGACGATCGCGCACAAGATGATCCCGGACGCCACGCAGTACGACGCCTTCAGCAAGATCGTCGAGCACGAGAGCGGCTGGAACCCCAGCGCCGTCAACAGCTCCTCCGGCGCCTACGGCCTGGTGCAGGCCCTGCCCGGTTCGAAGATGGCCTCCGCCGGCTCCGACTGGAAGACCAACCCGGCCACCCAGATCAAGTGGGGCCTGGACTACATGAACTCCCGCTACGGCAGCCCGGCCGAGGCCTGGAGCTTCTGGCAGGCCAACGGCTGGTACTGAGCCACCCGCGCTTCCGCACCCGCACCGCACCCGCACCGCCCCCGCACCCGCACCGCCCCCGCACCCCCGCCCCGCCCGGCGAGGGTGCGCGCGCATGTCCGCGCGTTGCGCGGCGCCTCCCGGAGGGCGCCCGGCGGCCGGGTGACCATGGTGGGCCCGACATCCGCCCTGCCCGTCCGGCCGACCGGAGGAAGCATGACCACGCCGTCACCGCCCGCGCCGGAGCCGGAGACGCGGGGGGTGCGGCTGGTGACCGTGCTGCTGGCGCTGACCGTGGTGAGCGGCCTGATCGACGCGGTGAGCTATCTGGGCCTGGGCCGGGTGTTCACGGCCAACATGACGGGCAACGTGGTGGTCCTGGGCTTCGCGGCCGCGGGCGCCCCCGGTTTCTCGGTCCCGCTCACCGCGACCTCCCTGGGCTGCTTCCTGCTGGGCGCGGTGGCCGGCGGCCGGGCGGCGGCCCGTTTCGACGGCGGCTCCCGGCGCGGGTGGGCCCGCCGGATCCTGGCGACGGAGGCGGCGCTGCTCGGCGGGTCGGCCGCGGTCGCCTTCGCCTGGCCGGACACGACCGGCACCCGGTACGCCCTGATCGCCCTGACCGCCTTCGCGCTGGGCATGCGCAACGCGACCGTCCGCAAGCTGGGCATTCCCGACCTCACCACCACGGTCCTGACGATGACCCTGACCGGCCTGGCCTCCGAGTCCCGCCTCGGCGACGCCACCGGCCACCGCTCCCCGCGCCGCACGGCGGCGGTGGTCGCCATGGTCGCGGGCGCCTGCCTGGGCGCCTGGCTGGTCCTCCACCAGGGTCTGGGCGTCCCCCTGCTGATCGCGGCGGCGATCTCGGGGGTGCTGGCGGTGGTGGCGTCGGGGCGGGAGTGAGCACTCCCGGAACCGACAGGAGGACATACCTAAGCGAATCCGCGCATAACCCTCGCTCTTGCCTACGTCGCGAAAGCGCGAGTGGGCTTCGGTTGCCCCGATCGGGCGCGAGAAGGATCACATGGCCGGGCCGGCATGACCCGACTCGATCGGGCAGGAGTACCTGCACACAGGCCCTTTAGCTGCAGTATGCATCGACTCGCGTACATGACGTAAGCAGGCCAAGTCCGCCTATCGTCGCTTTTCGGCCTGCTGTCCGACACCGTCGTCGCCCGGGCCCTGTCCCTGTCCCCGTCGAAAGGTAGGCGAGCCCGTTTTGGCGACCGTCACCGCAGTCACCCCGCATCTGAAGAGCCCGCGGGCCGCGAAGGCCCACGCCGACGTCACCGTCACCGACTCCGCCATGGTGAAGCGCGCCGTGAAGGCGGCCGCGCTCGGCAACGCCATGGAATGGTTCGACTTCGGTGTCTACAGCTACATCGCGGTCACCCTGGGCAAGGTCTTCTTCCCGTCGGGCAACCCGACCGCACAGCTGCTCTCGACGTTCGGCGCCTTCGCCGCGGCGTTCCTGGTCCGCCCGCTGGGCGGCATGGTCTTCGGTCCGCTGGGCGACCGCGTGGGCCGCCAGAAGGTCCTCGCCCTCACCATGATCATGATGGCGGTGGGCACGTTCGCGATCGGCCTGATCCCGTCCTACGCCTCGATCGGCGTGGGCGCGCCGCTGCTGCTCCTGGCCGCCCGCCTGGTGCAGGGCTTCTCCACCGGCGGCGAGTACGCCGGCGCCTCGACGTTCATCGCCGAGTACGCGCCGGACAAGAAGCGCGGCTTCTTCGGAAGCTGGCTGGAGTTCGGCACGCTGGCCGGCTACATCGGCGGCGCGGGCCTCGTCACCCTCATGACGGCCCTGCTGTCCACGCACGACCTGCTGACCTGGGGCTGGCGCATCCCGTTCCTGATCGCGGGCCCGATGGGCATCATCGGCCTGTACCTGCGGATGCGCCTGGAGGAGACCCCTGCGTTCGCGGCCGAGGTCGAGAAGGCGGAGGCGTCCCGGCCCAAGGTGCCGCTGCGCGAGATGGTCGCGGGCCAGTGGAAGGCGCTGCTGCTGTGCATGGGCCTGGTGCTGGTCTTCAACGTCACCGACTACATGCTGCTGTCGTACATGCCGAGCTACCTGACCAGTGAGCTGAAGTACGACGAGACGCACGGGCTGCTGGTCGTGCTCGGCGTGATGGCCCTGATGATGATCGTCCAGCCGTTCGCCGGTGCCCTGACCGACCGCGTCGGCCGCCGCCCGGTGATCGCCGCGGGCTGCGCGGGCTTCCTGCTGCTGTCCGTCCCGGCGGTGCTGCTGATCCGCCAGGGCAGCCTCGTCGCCGTGGCCCTGGGCATGGGCGCGCTGGGCCTGCTGCTGGTCTGCTTCACCGCCGCCATGCCGGCCGCGCTGCCCGCGCTCTTCCCGACCCGGGTCCGCTACGGCTCCCTGTCGATCGGCTTCAACGTGTCGGTGTCGCTGTTCGGCGGTACGACCCCGCTGGTGGTCACGGCCCTGATCGGCGCCACCGGGAACATGATGATGCCCGCGTACTACATGATGGCCGCGGCCGTCGTGGGCGGGTTCGCCGTCTGGCGCATGTCCGAGTCGGCGGGCCGCCCGCTGCCGGGCTCGGCCCCCTCGGTGGAGCGGTAGCCGTCAGTCACCTTCGACCGGCCCCCGGAGCGCGAGCGCCCGGGGGCCGCTCGCGTCCGGGGGCGCTGGACCACGGACGCCCGTCGGGCGAGCGGGGGCGGCGGCCCGGTACGGCGCCGGCGAGCCCGCGCGGCGGACCGGCGCGGCCGCTGCTCCGGGCCGCGTCCCGGAACCGCTTCCCCCGCCGGCCCCGTCTGTAGCCGCGTGAAACGTGCCCGCGTACTGACGCTGCTGCTGGCCCTGCTGGGCGTCCAGCTCGGCTGGCTGCTCGCCCCCGCCTACGCCTGCGGCTGCGGGGCCATGGTCCCGGACCCGGCGCGGCGGATCGCCGTCGCCGGCGAGCAGTCGGTGCTGCGCTGGGACGGCCGCCGGGAGCAGATCGTCATGCGCCTGACGGTCACCGGCGACGCCGGGCACGCCGCCTGGATCATGCCGGTGCCCCACCGGGCGGCCGTCCGGCTGGGCGACCCGGCCGTCTTCGAGCAGCTGGCCCGGGCCGTCGCCCCGGTGCACCGCACCCGGTACCACTTCTGGCCGGCCAACGGCGACTGGCCGTTCGACGGCGGTGACGGCGTCGCCGACGCCACGCCCCCCGGAGCCGGGGCGGGCGTCGGTGTCGTCGGCCGGCAGCGGCTCGGCCCCTTCGACGTGGCCCGGCTGACCGCCACCGACCCGGCCGCCCTCGGCATCTGGCTGCACGACCACGGCTTCGCCTTCCCGGGACGCCTGAAGACCGCCCTTCAGCCGTACGTCGACCGCCACTGGGAGTACGTGGCCGTACGGCTCGCCCCCCGGACCGCGCGGACCGCCCTGCACGGCGCCCTCGACCCCCTGCACCTCACGTTCGCCGCGGACCGGCCGGTCTATCCCATGCGGCTGTCCCGGCCGGCCCGCACCCCGCAGTCCCTCGGCCTCTACGTGCTCGCCGCGCACCGGATGGAGCCGCGCACGGCGATCGGCGGCGCGCCGCCCCGCGTGGTCTTCGCCGGCCGCCTCGGCAGGCCGGCCGGCGCGCTGGGCAGGCTCGCCGCCGGAACGCCGTACCTGACGGCCCTCGACCAGCGGTTCCCCGATCCCGCCCGGATCTCCGGCGACCACGAACTGCGCCGCGCGGCCGCCGACACCCCCGTCCAGCAGGTGTTCTACGAGGACCGGCTGCGCGAGGTGGCCGGCGTCCCGGCGTGGCTGCTGACCGTGGGCGGCGGGCTGCTGACGGCCCTCGCGGTCACCGCGCTGCTCGCCGTACGCCACGCCCGGCGGCCGGTGACCGCCCCGCCGCCGGTACGGCCACCGCCGCCGCTCCCCCCGTCCGCGCCCGTCGGCTGAGACGATGCAGGGGAAGGCCCAAGGAGCCCCGGGTACAGACCCGGGCGGACACTCGGGAAAGGCAGCAGACGCATGAGCTCGCAGCTCTGGGACGACGTCGACTTCTACTTCAGCAGCCATCTCGCACCGGAGGACGATGCGCTCCAGGCGGCCCTGCGCGACAGCGAGGTCGCCGGGCTGCCGCACATCAGCGTGACGGCCACCCAGGGCAAGTTCCTCCAGCTGCTCGCGGAGATCCAGGGCGCCCGGACCGTCCTGGAGATCGGCACGCTCGGCGGTTACAGCACCATCTGGCTGGCCCGCGCCCTGCCGGCGGACGGCAGACTGGTCTCGCTGGAGTACAGCGCCAAGCACGCCGAGGTGGCGACCCGCAACATCGCCCGGGCCGGGCTCGAGCGGGTCGCGGAGGTGCGGGTGGGTCCGGCCCTGGAGTCGCTGCCCAAGCTCGCCGACGAGAACCCCGCCCCCTTCGACCTGGTCTTCATCGACGCCGACAAGCCCAACAACGCCCACTACGTGGAGTGGGCGCTGCGGCTGAGCCGGACGGGCAGCCTCATCGTGGTGGACAACGTGGTGCGCGGCGGGCGGGTCGTCGACGCCGACAGCAGGGAGCCGGACGTGGTCGGCACGCGCGAGGCCATCGAGCTGATCGCCGCCCACCCCAGGCTGAGCGGCACGGCGGTGCAGACGGTGGGCAGCAAGGGGTACGACGGATTCGCGGTGGCCCGGGTACTGGGCTGAGCCGCCCCGCCCGCCGCCCGGCCTCTCAGGGCCCGGGGCTCAGACCTCGTGGTAGAAGCCGACGTTGACGCTGCGCGGCGCGGTGCGGTCCTGGACGACGACCTCGCCGGAGCCGCCGCGCGGCAGCGTCACGACGGCGCCGTACGCGACGGTCTGCGCGTACTCGCCGACGATCAGCCGTACCTCGGCGGACGGTTCGGCCTGTGAGCCTCGCAGCCAGGAAAGCTGCCAGGCGCCGTCGGGGCCGCACCGGAACTCCAGGTGGACGCGGGAGACGAACAGCCAGTCCTCGGGGGTGACCAGCCGGCACACCGACGCGTCCCGGCCCACACGCAGCGCGGCGCCCGGCTCGCTGGGCGCGTCGGCCATCGTCATGCCGGCGGTGGCGCCCGTGTCGGCCCCGGAGACGGTGGCCATGGTCAGTTCGAGCACGTGCGTTCCCCCTGAAGATGCTGCGACGTCGAAGAAGCGGCGACATCGGAGACGTCCTTGCGCGGTGGCCGATTTGCCGCACCGCCGCCGCATGATAAAACGCCCGGCCGGGCCGCGTCCGGCACAATGGGCTCATGACCGAGCGAAAGCCACCGGGTGTTCCGTTCGAGTCCTGGGTCGACAAGCAGATCCGGGACGCACAGGGGCGCGGTGAGTTCGAACGGCTGCCGGGCGCGGGTGAGCCGCTGCCCGCCGACCTCGACTCCACGTACGACGAACTGTGGTGGGTCAAGCGGAAGATGGCCCGTGAGGGCCTCGCGGTGCTGCCGCCGGCGCTGGCCCTGCGCAAGGAGGCGGAGGACGCGCTCGTCGCGGCCTACGCGGCGCCCTCGGAGCGGATGGTCCGGAAGATCATCGATGACGTCAACGTGAAGATCCGCGACATGATGTTCAAGCCGCCGCCGGGACCGTTCCTGGGCAAGAAGCCGTACGACGTCGAGGAGGTCGTGCGCGAGTGGCGCCGGCGCAGGGCCGACACCACACGCGCCGAACCGGGCCCGGCGGGCTGAACCGGGCCCGGGGTCGGTGCCCGGTTCAGAGGTGGAGCAGGCGGTCGGCCAGTTCGCGGTAGTCGCGCAGGGCCAGGCGGAGTTGCTCGGTGTCCGTCTGGTGGCCCGGGCCGTCCTCCTCGCCCTTCTGCCAGGACATGCGCAGCGTCCTGCGGCGCCGGGTCACGGCCTCGCCGAACCGCGCGGCGATCTCCTCCAGCGTCCGGTCGGCCTCCTCGACGGCCGAGCGGGGTTCCTCCACGAAGCCGGCGAGCGTCTGGCGCAGTTGCGCCTCCCACTTCTCCGCCTCCTCGTGCGCGAGGAGCGGGGCGTGGCTGCCGGAGTCCTTGCCCTCGGTCCCGGCCCGACCGGTGCCGCCCGTCCGGGCAGCGGCGGGCCCGGAGCGGCCGATGTCCGCCGCCCGGCCCTCGGTCGACGCCGCCTCGGCCGCCGTGACCCCGCCCGGAGCCGGCGCCGCATGCCTGTCGCCGGTCATCCGGTCGCCCGCCACGGAGGCGCCGAACTCCCCTTCACCGCGCGGGCCCGTCCCGGACTCGCGCCGGCCCGTCACGCCCGCGCCTTCGGCGGCGCCGGTGCCGGGGGTGCTGGTGCCGGGGGTGCCGGCCCGGGCGGTGTCCCTCCCGGGGGTGCCCGTCCCAGTGGTTCCGGTCCCGGCACGGCCGATGCCCGCCGCGCTCGTCGTCCCGGCGGCGGCCGTACCCGGGTGAGCCTCCGCGCCGTCCCGCGGCGTGCGGTCGTCTCCCGTCAGCCCCTCCCGGCCAGTGCCGGCCTCTCCGCCGAGCAAGCCCGCTCCGCCCTCGGGGCGGTGCACCGACTCTCCCCGCACGGGCTCGTCCGGGAGCCGCTCACCGGCCCCGCGCCGGTCGTCGGGGTGTCGCCCGGCACCGGTGACGTCGTCTTCGGCCGGGTAGCTCTCGGCACCCGCCGCATCCCTGTCCCGGGCCATGGTCAGGCTCCCCTCGGGTGGCTCTTGCCGAACATCCCCGGCTTGCCGGACGACCGGTGCCGGGTGTCGTCGCCCGTCCCGGTGGCGACGTCGGAGCGGTGGCCGGTCGCCGGGGCGGAGTCGTTCATCAGGTCGTCGAAGAGGGCACGCGCGTCCATCAGAGCGGTGCGCAGCTCCTCGGTTCCGGCGGCGGACTCGCCCGCCCCGCCCGGGCCGGCCTGGCTCACCCGGTGCACCCGCCGGTAGCCCTCGACGTGCTGGGCGTGGTGCACGGACAGCGCGGCGAGCTGCTCCTCGTAGCGGCCGCCCTCCGGGTAGCCGCGGAAGGCGGCGAGATCCGACAGCAGCCGGTCGGCCTCGGCCACCGCCTCTCGGGGCGCCTCGACGAACCGCTCCTGCACGGCCGTCCAGCGAGCGCCGTACTGTTCCCGCTCGGCGGGCTCCAGGGGTCGTTCACGCAGCTTGCCGTGGCGCTCCAGACGCTCGGTCAGCTCGCGCTCGGCGGCCTTGGTGTCGCCGTCGTGCCGGGCCACGGTCCGCTGGTACTCGGGCCCGAAGCGCCGCTTCAGGTCCGGTCCGCCCTGCCGGCCGCGGCCGCGCGTTATCAGGATGGCGGCGAGGACCAGGGCCGCCACGACCACGATCACAGCGATGATCATGCCTGTTGACATGGTTGCCTTCCGGAATCGGACCGGCCCCGCTGGCCGGCTCTCCTTTCGTGTGACCCGGAAGTCGGCGCACAAACGGTGGCCCACCGGCGAAGCGGCGCACGCATATCCGGTTGCGCCCGCCACCCGCCGGCGGCGCACAATCCCCGGCATGACGTGGACGATCGCCCCGGAACCGCACGACTCCCCGGCCGCCGCCGCCCTGTGGCGGGCGTACTACACGGAGGTCAGCGACCGCTGGTACCTGCTGCACGAGGGACGCCGCACCGCGCCGGAGGAGCTGGAACGGGGGATCGCGGCCCGTACCGGCGCCGAACTGGGCCCGCCCACCGGGCGGTTGCTGCTCGGCCGGTACGACGGCGAACCGGCCGGTTCGGCGGGCGTACGGCTGCTCGGCCCGGACACCGCCGAACTGACCCGGGTGTTCGTCACCGAGGGGATGCGCGGAAGGGGCGGGGCGGCGCTCCTGGTCGCCGCCGCCGAGGATGCAGCCCGCGCGCTCGGTGCCACGGCGCTGGTCCTCGACACCCGCGGCGACCTGGTCGAGGCACGTGCCCTGTACGCCCGGCTCGGCTACACGGAGACGGCACCCCACAACGACGACCCGTACGCCGAGCACTGGTTCCGCAAGGAGCTGCTGGAACCCGTCAACCGGCCTTGACCACCGTGCCGTTGTGCGGCCGCTCGCGTTCCGAGCCGCACAGTTCGTCGGTCAGCTCCTTCACCAGCCGGGTGAGGTCGGTGGACCGGCCGGGGCCCCACCAGTCGCCGAGCAGTTCGGCCAGGGACTCCTCGCGAGCCTTGGCGAGCCGTTCGGTCACCTCGCGGCCGGACGCGGTCAGCACCAGGTCCAGGCCCTCCCGCTCGGCCAGGCGCCGCTCCTCGACCTGACGGGCGGCGGCCAGGACGGCCTGCAGCGGCACCGGACAGCGCTCGGCGAGCACACCGGGCTCCACCGAGCCGTACCGGCGGATGCGCAGCAGCAGCCAGCTGGCGGCGGGCAGCAGGTCGTACCCGGCCCGCTCGGTGATGTCCCGGTAGATCTCGCGGCGCCCCTCGCGGGTGCCGAGCACGGACAGCGCGCGGCTCACCTCGTCGTGGGAGGAGCGTTCGACCGGGTTCGGCGGGATGGTCTCGGAGACGTCCGGCGCGGTGACCGAGCCGCGCAGCCGGTCCTCCTTCAGGAACCAGGCCAGGACGAAACCCAGGAGGGCGACCGGGGCGGCGTACAGGAACACGTCGGTGATGGCGGACGCGTACGCGTGCAGCGCCGCCGGGCGCAGCGGGGGCGGCAGGGCGGCGATGCCGCGCGGGTCGGCCTTCAGGGCGTCGGGCGAGGCGCCGGGCGGCAGCCGGACGCCGCGGAAGGCGTCGGTGAGCTTGTCGGCGAGGCGGCCGGCGAAGACGGTGCCGAAGATGGCGACGCCGAAGGAGGCGCCGATGGAGCGGAAGAAGGTGACGCCGGAGGTGGCGACGCCCAGGTCCTCGTACGTCACCGCGTTCTGCACGATGAGGACCAGGACCTGCATGACCAGGCCGAGGCCCAGGCCGAAGACGAAGAAGTAGGCGCTCATCTCGGCGGTCGGGCTGTGCTCGTCGAGCCGGTGCAGCAGGAGCAGGCCGATGGCGGTCACGGCGGTGCCGGCGATCGGGAACACCTTCCAGCGGCCGGTGCGGCTGACGATCTGCCCGGAGACGGTGGAGGACAGCAGCAGGCCGATCACCATCGGCAGCATGTGGACACCGGACATGGTCGGGGAGATCCCGTGCACGACCTGGAGGAAGGTCGGCAGGTAGGTCATCGCGCCGAACATGGCGAAGCCGACGATGAAGCTGATGACGGCGGCCAGGGTGAAGGTGCGCAGGCGGAACAGCTTGAGCGGCAGGACCGGTTCGGCGGCCCGGCGTTCCACCGCGACGAAGGCGGCGGCGAGCACGGCACCGAGCACGGCGAGCCCGATGATCTGCGGCGAAGCCCAGTCCCATGTCGTGCCGCCGAGGGAGGCGACCAGCACCAGGCAGGTGGCGACCGAGGCGATCAGGACGGTGCCGAGGTAGTCGATGACGTGGTGGGCGGCCCGGCGCGGGATGTGCAGGGCGGTGGCGATCACGGCGAGGGCGACGACGCCGACGGGCAGGTTGACGTAGAACACCCAGCGCCAGCTCAGGTGCTCGGTGAACAGGCCGCCGAGCAGCGGCCCGAGCACGCTCGTGGCGCCGAACACCGCGCCGAACAGGCCCTGGTACCGCCCGCGTTCCCGGGGCGGCACGATGTCGCCGACGATCGCCATCGACAGCACGATCAGTCCGCCGCCGCCCAGCCCCTGCAGCGCCCGGAACCCGATGAGCTGCGGCATGTTCTGCGCCATTCCGCACAGCGCGGATCCGATGAGGAAGAGGACGATCGCGGCCTGGAACAGCTTCTTGCGCCCGTACTGGTCGCCGAGTTTGCCCCACAGCGGGGTCGCGGCGGTGGAGGCCAGCAGGTAGGCGGTGACGACCCAGGACAGGTGCTCGAGCCCGCCCAGGTCACTGACGATCGTGGGCAGCGCGGTCGCCACGATGGTCTGGTCGAGTGCGGCCAGCAGCAGCCCGAGCAGCAGGGCGCCGATCGAGACGAGCGCGTTTCCGGATACGTGCTCGGCGGCCGTCGCGTCCTTCGCCGTGCCGTGCGTGTCCAGGGCCATGGAGACCTCCCGGGGCTCGATGCGCCTCTTCCATCCTGAGTGGTGTCACCACTTATGGCCCGTTGAGTCCCGCGGTTGTCCATTGAGTCCCGCGGTTGCCCATTGAGTCCCGCGGTTGCCCATTGAGTCCCGCGGTTGCCCATTGAGTCCCTTGAGTCCCTGCGGTTGTGGAGGAAGTCTGCATATCCTCTGAAGCTCGCGAGGGGACGGGGCGAGAACATGACGGAGTCGAGCGGCCACACCTGCCCGGAGTGCGGCGCGCCCAGAGGGCCGGACAACACGCCGTCGTGCGACTGCACGCGGCGGGCGTCCGAGGCGCTGCGCGAGACGCGCACGGCCGAGGCGGCCGCGGCGGAGGACTTCGACCCGCTGCGCATACGGCCGTACGTGGAGGTGGGGGGCCGGGACGGGGACGGTCCGGCGGAGAAGACGCCGGCCGAGGAGGCGACCCTGCCGGGCAGGGAGGCCTCGGCGGTCAGGGCGGCCCCCGCGGATGAAGCGGCCGTGGCGGAGGCCATCCGGGTGAGCGGGCCGGCGGCGCAGGGCGCCGCGTCGCACGGGCCCGGCACGAGGGACTTACAGCCGTACGGGGACTTGGGCGCGGAGCCGTTCCCGGCCCCGTCGAGACCCGTCGGCCGGACCCGCCGACGCCGTACCGCCCTGCTGTGCGTGGCGGGCGCCGGCGTGGTGGTGGCCGCCGTGGGCCTCGCGAGCGGGGCGTTCTCCTACCAGGAACCGTCCCGGGACCGGTCGGCGCCGCAAGTACGGGAGAGCGTGCCGGACGAGGCGCCGGCATCGCCGGGCTCCGCCTTCTCGTCCGGGACCGCGTCCCCGTCGGCCGCCCGCCTGCCGGCGCCCACACCCTCCCCGCCCGTGACGACGACCCCCTCGGCGTCCCGCAGCGCCTCCCCTCCCGCCCCCTCGGAAACGGCGTCGGGCAGTCCCGGCCCGACCGCCACGGCGCTGGTCCTGCGCCGCGGCGACCAGGGCCTGGAGGTCATCGACCTGCAGACCCGGCTGAGCGCGCTGAACCTCTACCCCGACCACATCGACGGCGTGTACACGCGCCCGGTCGAGGACGCCGTACGCACGTACCAAGTGGCCCGCGGCATCCGCGGCGACACACTCGGGGTCTACGGCACGGCGACCCGCGCGAGTCTGGAGTCGGAGACGTGGTAGCCGCGGCCCTTTGAGGCGGCCGCTTGCACAAGGGGGCGCGTCGGGTCGGGGGTGACTGCTCGGAGCCGCGGTGGCTCGGAGCGGGTGCGGCTCAGCCCAGGTGCAGCCGGATCGTTCCGTCCCCGGTGGGTTCCACCCGCACTCCGGTCAGGTCCGGCACCACGACGTCCGGCCCGTGCGAAGCGGCCCGCGCCCCCACGCCGACGACCCGCATCCCCGCGGCCCGTCCGGCCGCGATACCGGCCCCGGAGTCCTCGAAGACGACGCAGTCCGCCGGGTCCACGCCCAGCTCCGCCGCGCCCTTGAGGAACCCCTCGGGGTCGGGCTTGCTCGCCCCCACCGACTCGGCGGTGACACGCACCTCGGGCACCGGCAGCCCAGCGGCGGCCATACGGGCGGTGGACAGGGCCACATCGGCGGAGGTCACCAGGGCGTGCGGGACGCCGTGCAGCGAGGCGAGGAAGGCGCCGGCGCCGGGCACCTCGACCACGCCGTCCATGTCGGCGGTCTCCTCGGCGAGCATGCGGGCGTTGTCGGCGAGATTTTGCTCCACCGGCCGCTCGGGCAGCAGCACCGCCATCGAGGCGTGGCCCTGCCGCCCGTGCACGACCTTCATCACCTCGTCACCGTCCAGCCCGTGCCGCCCCGCCCAGCGCCGCCAGATGCGCTCGACCACGGCGTCCGAGTTGACGAGGGTGCCGTCCATGTCGAGCAGGAGGGCACGGGCGGTGAGGACGGTGGGCGTGGCGGCGGCCGGCATCGGCGGCTCCTCCTTGGGGCTCCCCGGGGACGTGCGTGAAGGGGAGGGGCTGGGTGGAGTGGGGCTGGAGACAAAACGGCCCCGCCCGCCGGTCAGGGAAAACGAGCGGGAGCCACTTTGTTTCTCCACGGTACAAAACATGTCGCGGTACCGCCACCACCACCGGCGAGGGTTCACCGCCCGTTCGCTCAGCCGGCGATGGCCTCGTACAGGCTCCACACGCCCAGACCCAGCATCAGCAGCGCCGCGATCTGCGTGATCAGCCGCAGCGGCACCCGCTTCATCAGGGCCTTTCCGCCGACGATGCCGAGCCCGGCCACGGCCCACAGACCGAGGACCGCGCCGAGGCCGACGGAGACCGGGTCGTCGTAACGGGCGGCGAGGTTGGCGGTCATGATCTGGGTGAGGTCGCCGAACTCGGCGACCAGGATGAGCATGAAGCCGGTGCCGGCGACCTTCCAGAAGGACTGGTCGGCGGGCTTCTTGATCTCCTCCTCGTCCTCGTCCTTCTTCAGCAGCAGCACCGCCGCGCCACCGAGGAAGAGCACACCGGTGAGCGCGTGCACGATCTGCTGCGGGAGCAGGGTCAGCACGCTGCCGGCCGCGACGGCGAGCACGACGTGGAGCAGGAAGGCGGCGGCGACGCCCGCGAAGACGTACGAGGCGCGGTAGCGGGTGCCGAGGACGAGGCCGGCGAGCGCGGTCTTGTCCGGCAGTTCGGCGAGGAAGACGACGCCGAAGACGATCGCCGTCACGGTGATGCTGATCAAGGTCCCTCAATCGGTCGGGGCTGCCCCACCGAGAGCGCTGTACCTCACAAAGGACACCTCGGCACGGCAGCGCACTCGGCGCCCGCGCCTCTGGGGCACGGGCGTGCACTGCTTGCCGAAGGTCTCGCTGGGCGGTCCGCACGGGATCCGCCTCCGGGCGCCGGCTCAGGCTCGCTGAGCAGTATGTCGACGGTCCGGCGAAGAGCTACTCCCCTTCTGCGCCATCCATCCTACGGGATCGAAAGTTCAGCCCTGAACCTTGTCGTGTCATGCACACGACACTAACTTCTAACCGAGCGCTCACCAACCGGCAATACGGCAGCGCGAGCATTCCCACGCCCGCGCTCCAACACCCCCACCCCAAAAGGGAGTTCGCATGTCCCGGTTCTACGCGCGTCGACGACTGAGCATACTCGCCACCCTCAGCGCACTGGTAGCCTCCGTCGCCCTGTTCAACGCCCCGAGCGCCTCCGCCGCCCTGCCCACGCCGGTCAGCGGCGCCACCGCCCGCAGCTACCTCTCCCAGCTGACCGTGGCCACCGAGAACCGCACCGGCTACAACCGCGACCTGTTCCCGCACTGGATCACCATCAGCGGTGCCTGCAACACCCGCGAGACGGTCCTGAAGCGGGACGGCTCGAACGTCGTCACCGACTCCGCCTGCGCCGCCACCAGCGGCAGCTGGTACTCGCAGTACGACGGCGCCACCTGGACCGCCGCCTCCGACCTCGACATCGACCACCTCGTGCCGCTGGCCGAGGCCTGGGACTCCGGCGCGAGCAAGTGGACCACCGCCCAGCGGCAGGCCTTCGCCAACGACCTGACCCGCCCGCAGCTCATCGCCGTCACCGACAACGTCAACCAGGCCAAGGGCGACCAGGACCCGGCCACCTGGATGCCGTCCCGCACCGCGTACCGCTGCACGTACGTCCGCGCCTGGGTACAGGTGAAGTACTACTACAACCTGTCGGTCGACACGGCGGAGAAGTCCGCGCTGACGAACTACCTGGCGAGCTGCTGACCGCCCGCCCCCCACAGCCCTCTCCGGCCGCCGCGAACAGGCGTCCGGGGAGGGCGGCGCCGCACCTGGACCGGGACCGCGCGACCCCACGCCAGGACCGCTACGCCGGCCGCCGCCGCACCAGGAACCCGGCCGCCGCACCCGCGCCGACCAGTGCGGCCACCGAGACGCAGGTGGCCAGCCAGGTGGCGCCCAGCCAGCGGGCACCGAAGTAGCCGAGGGCGACGCTGTAGGCGGCCCAGGACAGGCCGGCCAGCGCGGACCAGGGCACGAAGTCACGGGCCCGGCGGTGCGCCGCGCCCGCGCAGAAGGACACCACCGAGCGGCCCGCCGGCGCGAACCGGGCCAGCACCACCAGGGCCCCGCCACCCCGGGACAGCGCCTCGCCGAGACGTTCCTGCGCGACGGTCAGCCGACGGGAGCGGCCTATCGCCCGGTCCAGGCGCTCCCCGCCCCGCCAGGCCAGCCGGTAGGCGGCGAAGTCACCGAGCAGCGAGGCGGTCGCGGCGGAGAGGATCAGCGCGAGGATGTCCGGCACTTCGTGCGGGACCTGTCCCGTGGCGGCACCCGAGCCCGCGGCCGCCGCCGTGGCCGCCGTGATGACGAGGACACCGCTCGGCAGCACCGGCAGAAAGACGTCGAGCAGCACCGACAGGGCCACCATGACGTAGATCCATGGGCCGGCGGCCAGCGACCCCAGGCTCTCCCACACGACTACTCCCCGTTCCCCCGTGACTCCCCCGATGACAGCCATACAGCGTACGCCGCGGGTGTGACAGGAGGTTCTCAGGGGGCGCACGCGATCGTCACCCCGTTTTTCACGCCCTCCACACCGAGCGGGCCCGACAGCGCCCCACCCCGCGCGAGAGCGGGATGGGGCGCCGTGTCCGTATGCCCGGGCGCGGCACCTTGACGCAGTGCCCCGGTGAGCGGGTCAGGCCGCGATCGGAGCCTGCTCGGCGGAGGGCTGCCGCGTCGCGGCCGTACGCCGGGTGACCAGCCGGTCCAGGCCGAAGGCGCCGGAACCGGTGAAGACGAGCAGGAGGAACGACCAGCAGAACAGGACCGGCAGCTCGCCGCCGTTCTGGATGGGCCACAGCGCGGCCTGCTGGTGGACGTCGAAGTACGCGAACGCCATCGAGCCCGAGGCGATCAGCGCGGCGCCACGGGTGCCGAGACCGAGCAGGACGAGGCCGCCGGCGACGAGCTGGATCACCGCCGCGTACCAGCCGGGCCAGGTGCCGGCCTCGATGGTCCCGCCGTGGGTGCCCATGGCACCGCCGAGGACGCCGAACAGCGAGGCGGCGCCGTGCACGGTGAACAACAGGCCGACGACCACGCGGAACAGCCCGATGACGTACGGCTGAGCGGAGTTGAGACGTGCGGACATGAGGGGGGTCTCCTCTTCGGTTCGGTCGGGCCGGCCGGGGACGGGCCGGTCGTGGGGGCGGCGGTACCGAATGGAGACCCAGGTTAGGTCCACCTAATCGATGCTTGCAAGTTCAACATTTAGCCATGGTTCCGTGTCCGCTCGCGGCGCCTTTCCGGGCGCGAGCGCACGTGGCGGGGCCCGCCCCGCCACGACGCGGGCCGAAAGTGCGACCGAATCCGCTCCCTGCACAGCTGCCCGCCACCGTCACTCGGCGCACGCCGGTCACTGGCGAACTCGGCGTCAACCGCCGTACGGGCGGCGACATGTGACTGCTCGTCAGGGTTTGGCCTCCGACAGGATTCGGCTTCAGATGCGGGCAGCGCCGCGCACCCGAGCGGCGGCCGACCCGCCGCCCGGGACACCCTGGCGCTCGGGAGAGCGCCCTACTCCGCCGCCGTCCGCACGGCCCGCCCCCGCACCTCCAGCCCCCCGAGCAGCTCCGCCGTGGCCTGCGCCACAGCCTCCACGGCCCGTTCGAACACCTCGCGGTTGTGAGCGGCGGGCGCCCGGAACCCCGAGACCTTCCGCACGTACTGCAGCGCGGCGGCGTGGATGTCGTCCTCGGTGGCCTCGTCGGGCAGCACGGGCGGACGCAGCGTCTTGATACTCCGGCACATGCCCCCAGTCTCACGCAACGCGCACACCCCTGGGAGGATCACGCCGAAGGCGGCCACCGAACCCCGGGGCCGACCGACGAGAGGAACTCCCTCATGACGACGAAGCAGACCGGAAGGGCCGGACAGGCCGAGAAGACGGAGAAGCCGGAGCGGACGAGGCTGACCGTGGCCGTGCTGGGCCCCGGCGGCGTCGGCGGCCTCCTCGCCGCCCTCCTGTCCCGCTCCGGCCACCGCGTCATCTGCCTGGCCCGCGAGGACACGGCCGACACCCTGCGCACCGGCGGAATCCAGGTCCGAAGCGGCCAGTTCGGCGACTTCACCGCACCCGTGGAGGCCGACACCGAGCTGCGCGAACCGGTGGACGCCTGCCTCATCACCGTCAAGCACACCGGCCTGGACGACGCCCTCACCCGCGTTCCGCCCGCCGCACTCGGCGACGCCCTCCTCGTACCGCTCCTCAACGGCGTCGAACACCCCGCGACCCTGCGCGCCCGCTACCGCCCCGCTCTCGTGGCCCCGGCGGTGATCCGGGTGGAGACGACCCGGACCGCGCCGGGCGTGCTGGAGCACGACAGCCCCTTCACGGAGATCGACCTGGCGAGCGACACCGCGCCCCGGCCGCGCCTGGACGCGCTCGCCGCGGCCCTGTCCGGCGCCGGCCCCACCACCCGGGTCGTCGAGGACGAGACGGCGGCACTGTGGGCCAAGATGGCGTTCCTCGCCCCCCTCGCCCTGCTCACCACGCGGTACGGCCTCCCTCTCGGCGAGGTGCGCACCCGGCACGACGAGGAGCTGCGGTCGCTGGTCGCCGAGACGGCCGCGGTCAGCCGCGCGTGCGGCGCCCCCGCCGACCCGGCCGGGGCCCTCGCCCGGTACGCCGCCTTCCCGGCCGCCACCAAGTCCTCCATGCAGCGCGACGCCGAGGCGGGACGCCCGCTCGAACTCGACGCCGTCGGCGGGGCGCTGCTGCGCGCGGCGGACCGGCACGGGGTACCGGTGCCGGTGGCGGTCCGCGTCGTCGCGGAGCTGCGCGAGAGCGGCCACTGAGCCGATCGCCCGTTCGACTGAACCTCGCGAATCACCTCGCTACTCAAAATCGAACAGACGTATCATTGCCGCGTGGGTACGTCCTATGACTTTCCGAGTGACCTGCTCGCCGGTCAGGAGGAGCTGCACCAGATACGGGCCGAGCTGTCGGCCCTGCTGAGGCGGCTCCCCTGGTCGGTCGAGCCGCTGGACGGCTTCAGCGACGACAGCGGGTGGCGCAAGACCGAGCGGTCCGCGTCCCCCGGGTGGACGGAGGACGAACAGGCGGAGGTGGAGAAGCTGCGGCAGCGCGAGCACGAACTTGCGGTGTTCGTCAGCACCCACCGCTACTGGTCGGATCTCACCGGCCCGGACCGGGTGGACGCCCGCAGCAGGCTGAAGCACGCACCCGAGACGCCCGAGAAGGAGCGGACGGAGCAGGGCTGACACGCGCCCCGGAGAGCGGGTGCGCACGAGAGGAACCCGGCGGTCGTACCGCCGGGTTCCTCTCGTCCCACGCCCCGGAAGGGCCGGAGCCGGACCGGCTCCGGCAGGCCTCCACGGGCGTCGGCGGGTGCCTAGACGAACACGACCAGATAGCCGTTGCCGCCGTCGCCGCCACTGGTGCCCGCGCTGCTCGCCGGGACACCGCCGTTGCCGCCGTCGCCGCCGCTGCCGTCCCTCGCGGGGGGCGCGACGATGCCGTCCACCGCGGCCCCGCCCGCACCGCCGGTCGAATCGGAGCCGGGCTGCCCGTTCGCGCCGGTCCGGTTCACCGCGACGGCGCTGGTGCAGTAACCAGTGCCGCCGGGACCACCAGCACCCGGTGTGCCGGGGGCGGTGGGGCCGCCGGCCCCGCCCGCACCGCCGCCACCACCGCCGGTGGCGGTGAGCAGGGTGGTGTGACTCGGGGACGTGAAGGTCGTCGCACCGCCGGTGGTGCCGTTGGTGCCGCTCTGGGTGGCGCCGCCCCCGTTGCCGCGCATACCACCGGCGCCCAGGGTCACCCGGTACTGCTGGCCGGGCGTGACGTTGAGGACGCACCAGGTGAAGCCGCCGGCACCGCCTCCCCCACCACCGCCACCGGCCTGCGTCCCCGCGGCACCGCCACCGCCACCGCCACCGCCGCCGGCCCCCCAGGCCTGGACATGGATCTGGGTCACCCCGCGGGGCGGTGTGAAGGTGCCGTTCGCGGTGTACTCCCGCACCCCGTGGATGACCTCGGGCAGCACCGGCCCGGCACTCGGCGTCGGCCCGCCGGCCGCGTGCGCGACGGGCGAGAGGGCCAGCACCTGACCGGTGAGCGCGGCCGCCATCGCGGCGGAGGCGAAAAGGACCCGGCGCCGCACACAGGACCGCTGGGCAGTGACGTTCCGACCGTTCACGTGTTGTGTTCCTTCCCCGCGGCGGGCCCCACAGCTGTCGCGAAGCATGAGAGGGGAGAACTGGGAGGCACTACAGAACGGCCCGCAGGCCCATCGCACTTCCCCCGGGCGGCCCCCGCACCCCGGCAGGGCGCCGATTGACCCGCGCAGGTGATCACAGAGGTCCGGCCGGGCGACAGACCCGCCCCGCCCGGAAGCCGAAGGCCCAGCCCCCGGCGGGGACTGGGCCTTCTCACATCCTCATGGTGGGCGCGGACGGTTTCGAACCGCCGACATCCTGCTTGTAAGGCAGGCGCTCTACCGCTGAGCTACGCACCCTGGGACAGGTCGACAGCCTACATTGTCCCGACGCCTGCCCTGCAAGCCCGAGCGGGAGTGTGGGCAGGCGAGCCGGACTCTCCGACCGGTGTGCGTTCCGGGTGCGGTCGGTGAAAGTCCCGCGCCCTGCGGCGAACTGATCGGCTCGTGTGTTCGTCTTCAACAGGTGGGAGAATGACACCAGGCAGGGCGGATCACAGCACGGGAGAGGGATGTGAGGGCGACACCGGGCACGCCATCCACGCAGTCGTACCCGCCGTCGCCGACCGGACGGACCCGGCGTGGGTCCGCGGGGGTTCGTGACGTCCTGACGCTGATGAGCGTGCCGTTGGTGGTGGCGCTGGTGCTGCCGGCCGCCTTCGCCGGGGGCGGCACCCGGCGGTGGTTCGGCGGGCGTGCGGAGAGTCAGCGGGCGGAGGCGCAGGCGGCGAAGGACGCCGCGGCCGCCGCGTTCTACGAACTGGACACCGCCCAGCGGGATCTGCGGATCTCGGTGGAGACCATCACGGCCGTCGACGACTCTCCCGCCGCCCGGCGCGCCGTCGCCGACTTCGAGGCGCTGGGCGCGCGCATCGACGAGGTCAGTCAGCGGTACATCCAGGCCGTCGACGCCCATGACCTCGACCGCGACGGTCTGGAGGCCGCCACGGCCGCCCGGGCGCGGAGCGAGCTGACCGCCGCCAAGGACGAACTGCTCCGGGTCAAGCAGGAGCTGGACCGTTTCGGCGACTCGCTGGGGCCGTTGCTGGGCAAGGCCGAGACCCAGCTGGCCCGGCTCGCGCCGGCCGTGGAGCGGGCCCGGCAGGCGCTGCTGGGGGCGAGCAACGCGCTGGACGCCGTGCGGGGGAAGGGTCTGGCGGCGGATGATCTCGCCGCCCGGCTCGCCGCGCTGTCCCCGGAGCTGACGAGGCTGAACCAGGGTGCCGGGCAGCACGGGGTGCCGCAGACGCTGGAGCGGGCCGAGCGGGTGCAGCGGGAGGCCGCCGCGATCCGGGCCGAGGCCGAGCGGTTGCCGGAGCGGGCCGCGGAGATCGATCACCGGCTGGTCAGTCTGCGCACCCGCGCACAGGCGCTGACCACCCGGGCGGGGCAGGTCGACCCGGTGCTGAGTGAGCTGCGGCGGCGGTTCGCGGCGGCGTGCTGGCAGGATCTGCAGCAGGTGCCGGCGCAGGCCGCGGAGAACGTGCGGCAGGCCGAGCTGAAGCTGCGCGAGGCGCAGGCGGCACGGGAGGCGCAGCGGTGGCCGGACGCCACGTCGCTGCTGTCGACGGTGCGGGCGCTGCTGAACAGCACCGACGAGGCCGTGTCGGCCGCCGGTGACCGGCTCGCCCGGCTGAACGCCGTGCAGAAGGATCCGCAGGCGGAGACGGAGCGGACCCGGTTCGCGATCCGGGATGCGCAGCGGCTGGCCATGACGGGGCGTACGACGCCCGATCCGCGGCATGCGCGTCCGCTGGACGACGCGGTGGGACGGCTGGAGCGGGCGGTCGGGTCGCTGGGGGGGCGGCACCCGGACTACTGGCACTTCCTGACGGAGACGGAGGCGGTGCGGCAGACGGTGGCCGGTGTGGTGTCGCGGATCCGCGAGGAGCGCGGGGGCGGCGCGGGCCGCTGAGCCGGGGTCCCGGTGTGGTTCCGGGGCGCCGATGCGTGTGGTGGCGGTTCGGGGTGGGCAGGCGGATGCTGGATGGACGGATGGCCTCCGCTAGCGCCCGACAGGAGGCGGACATGGCCACACACGCAGTGCACACGAGGCCTCGACGGCAGATCCAGTTCGACAAGCATCTGCCCGTCGACCACCGGCTGAACACGGTCTACCGCATCGGGGCCGGCCTGATCGGCGCCTTCCTGCTCGTCTTCGGCATTCTGGGTCTGATCGACCAGATCGGTTTCTTCAACACCGGCGGTGACAGGGTCATCGGGCTGAACACCAACGGCACGCTGAGTGTGCTGTCCATCGTCGTCGGGGTGATCCTGCTGGCGGGCATGGTGATCGGCGGGAACGTGGCGTCCACGCTGAACATGGTGTTCGGGGTGCTGTTCCTGCTGAACGGTTTCCTGAACCTCGCCCTGCTGGACGGCGACTACAACTTCCTGGCGTTCCGGATCCAGAACGTGATCTTCAGCTTCATCGTGGGTCTGCTGCTGATGACGTTCGGCATGTACGGCCGGGTCGGTTCGACCCTGCCGCCCGACAATCCGTACTACCGGGCCCGTCATCCCGATCCGGCCACCGAGCCTGTGGGCCGTGAGCACGAGACCGGTACTCCACCGGTGACGATGCCGCTGCCGGGCAAGGAGGAGGGCGGGTCCGGCCGTCCCGGTCTGCGGTGAGTCGGGAGCGGCTGCCGGTTACTCTGGGCGCATGCCTCGCTATGAGTACCGTTGCCGGACCTGCGGTGACACTTTCGAACTGAGCCGTCCGATGGCGGAGTCCGCCGCCCCCGCCGCCTGCCCGGCGGGCCATGACGACACGGTGAAGCTGCTGTCGACGGTGGCCGTGGGCGGTACGGCCGCCGCCCCGGCCACCGCGCCGGGCACGGGCGGTGGCGGCGGCTGCTGCGGCGGGGGCTGCTGCGGCTGATCAGCGGGACGGGCCGGCCGGTGTTTCGCCCCGGGCGGCCCGCAGGAGCTCCCGGGTGATCCGTTCGCCGGCGAGCACGCCCCGCTCGGGCAGGGCGGTGATGGCCGGTGCGGTCCACTGACTGTCGGCCAGTTCGCCGTGTCCGGGCCGCCAGCCCCGGTCGGCGGCGAGGAGCAGGTCGGCGTCGAGGAGGGAGTCCCCGGCCGCCAGGGTCAGCTCCGCTCCGGTGCGGCGGGCGACCTCGCGTACGGCCGCGCTCTTGGTGAGCGGCTTGGGGACGGCGTAGATCTTGCGGCCCTGGAGGGAGACCGTCCAGCCGCGGGGCTCCGCCCAGGCCGCCAGTTCCTTCACCCAGTCCTCGGGGAGCAGTTCGCGCTCGACGACGAGGTAGGCGAAGAGGTCCTCGGCGATCCGGTGCTTGCGGACCCAGACGGGGTCGGCGGTCCGCATCAGGTGCTCGCGGATCTCGTCCAGCGGCGCGCACTCGTCGGCGAGGCGTGCCAGTACGCGCGCGTGCCAGTCGTGGTCGGTGGCCCCGTCGACGAGCAGGTGTCCGCCGTTGGCGCAGATCGCGTAGGCCGGCTGGGGGCCGGGCAGGTTGATGCGCTGGTACTGCTTGCGGGTCCGGGTCGTGGTGGGCACGAAGACGGCCGCGTCGCCGAGGTCGGTGAGCAGCTGGGCCGCCGTCTCGGTCATGTAGGACAGGGGTCTGCTCTCGTGGACCTCGACGCAGAGCAGGCGGGGGGCCCGTGCGTCGGGCATGGTCAGGGCCAGGGCGGCGGCGGAGTAGATCAGGGTGCGGTCGAGGTCGCTCGCCACGAGTACCGGCATCAGACGTTCACCGCCCGGCCGTCGGCGCCGGTGGCGCCCCGGGTGTACTGGGGGTGGATGAGTCCGACGCAGGTGTAGGGCAGTTCGCCGACCTCCTCGACCGGTACGCCGCGTTGTTCGGCGAGCAGGCGTACGTGGTCGAGGTCGGGGCCGGCGCCGGCCTTGGCGAGGATCTTCCAGGGCACGCGGCGCAGCAGTACCCGGGTGGTCTCGCCGACGCCGGGTTTGACGAGGTTGACGTCGTGGATGCCGTACTCCTCGCTGATCCGCTCGACGGCCCGCCAGCCGGCCCAGGTGGGGGTTCGGTCCTCGGTCATGAGTTCCTTGACGGCGCTGTCGACGGTGCCGGTGACTTCCTGGAAGCGGGCGCCGACGGCGTCCAGGAAGGTCATGGAGAGGTCGGCGCCGGCGAGTTCGCGGTAGAACTTCGCGCCGTGGAAGTCGCCGGGGCCGACCAGGTCGGCGCGCAGGACGGTGCGGGAGATCAGGCCGGAGACGGTGGAGTTGAGGCAGGCGGAGGGGATGAGGAAGTCCTCGCGGGTGCCGTAGGTGCGTACGCAGGAGCCGGGGTCGGCGAGGACGGCGATCTCCGGGTCGAAGCCGGTGATGCCCTCGGTCTTCTCGAACTCCTCTATCGCCTGGGCGAGTTCGCGGGTGATGGCGCCCTTGCCGGTCCAGCCGTCGACGAAGACGACGTCCCGGGGGTCGTGGTGGGCGGCCAGCCAGCGCAGCGCGTTGGCGTCGATGCCGCGGCCGCGGACGATGGAGACGGCGTAGTGCGCGAGGTCCAGGCCGTGCCGGAACTGGGCCCAGCGGCGCATCAGGATGCCGACGGGGGTGCCGGCGCGGGCGAGCGACACCAGTACGGGGCGGGGTGAGCCCTCGTTGAGGACGGTCTCGGTGACGACTCCGACGGCGTGTGCGATCCGGGCGGCCGAGGCGTCCAGGGCGGCGTGGAACAGCTGCTGGTACTGCTCGCTGGGCTGGTATTCCACGGGGAGTGATTCGGCGTAGTGGGCCCCGCCGCTCTGGATGGCCTCCTCCCGCTCCTCGGTCGGCGCCTCGAGGGTGACGTCCGAGAGGTCCCGCAGCAGCCAGCCGACCTCGTCGGGCGGGTACGAGGAGAAGGCGGGGCCGCGGAGGGGCTCGGACAGCATGGCCGGCCTTTCGGAGGTGGTGGAGGGGGCCGTGGGGACGTAGGAGGGGACGACGGCGAGCAGGACGTGCGGGGTGTGGGCGGCGAGGCGGGCCGGCAGGCCGTCGCGGGCGTGCAGTGCGGGGGTGTCGGCGACCGAGTCGACGACGGCGACGACGGCGTCGAAGCCGGCGCCCGCGACGTTGTAGGCGTATCGCTCGCCGGGGCCGTCGGCGGGGTCGTCGTGGGCGGGGAAGACCAGGCGGGTGCGGATCGCGTAGCCGGGGTCGTCGACGGCGAGGACGGGTGAGCGGGTGGTGGTGGAGAAGCGCACCTCGGTGTCCGGGGCGATCTGCTCCAGTTCGCGGGCGAGGCGCAGCGGGGCGTACATCAGCTCCTCGAAGCCGAGCACGAGGACGTGCCGGGCGCCGGCGGGCAGTGCTTCGGCGATCCGGGCCGCCATGGCGGGCAGGGCGGCTTGCAGGCGGGCGCGGTGCGCGGGGGTGAAGCCGTGCCGGCCGCCGTCGGGCAGGCCGTGGGGCCAGCGCAGGTCGACGCGGGTGATCCGGCCGCGGGGCGGTTCGGGTGTCTCGTCGGGCCGGGCGGTCTCGTGCTGTGCGACGAGCTCGCGGCCCCGGTCGAGGACGTCGTCGGGCAGCCGTACGGTGCCGGAGGCGGCGGCGATCAGGTCGACGCGGGCGCCGATGCCGTCCGCGAACCGGTGCAGGCGTGCGGTGTCCTCGGGTGAGCGCATGTCGACCAGGGCGACCACCACGTACCGCGCGCGCGGGTGGCGGGCGTGCAGGTCGCGGATGGTGTTGAGGACCGTGTTGCCGGTGGAGAACTCGTCGTCGACCAGGACCAGCGGGCCGTCGCCGGACAGCAGGGCGGGGTCCTCGGGGAGCAGCAGGTGGGAGGTGGCGTGGCTGTGGGACTCCTCGAAGCCGCCGGCGGGGGCGATGCCGGTCACGGGGCGGCGGGTGGAGTGCAGGTACGGGGCGAGGCCCAGGCCGTCGGCGACCGCGTGGCCGAGGCCGGTGGCGGTCTCCGCGTAGCCGAGGACGACGGCGGAGGCGGCCGCCGTCTCGCCGAGCAGCGCGCGGACCCGGCGGCCCAGCCGGAATCCATGGCCGTAGACCACGGAGGGTGACTGGGGTACGTGTTTGCCGAGCACGTTGGAGACCAGCAGGTGGGCCCGCTTGGGGTTGCGGCGCAGCGCGAGTCCGAGCAGGTCCGGCAGCCCGTCGTCGCCCTCCAGTCCGACTCCGAGCCGCTCGGCGACCCAGGTGCCGGACCAGACCCCGTCGTTCACTGCGTTGTTCATGCGTTCCTTGGGTTGGGAGGGGTCAGCCGGGTATTCCGGCGGTGAGCAGTTCGACGAAGCCGACGTCCTCGCCGGCCACGCCGAACACCTCGGCGCGCAGGAGGGTGCGTTCGGCCCAGGCGCGGTGCGGTTTCACTTCGTTCATCTTGTTCGTGTAGGCCGACCGGAGTACACCCCCGCCGCCGCGTTCCGGCCGGAGGATGTCCGCCGCGTCGCTGAACTCCTCGTGGCTGACCACGGACAGCGCGTGCACGGGCAGGACGTGGGAGGGGTGGATGCAGGTCTTGCCGAGCAGGCCGTTGGCCTGGTCGAGGGAGATCTCCCGGAGCAGTCCGTCCATGGCGTGCTCGATGAGCTTCTCGCGCAGGTCGACGGCCTGCACCTCAAGGAAGGGGCTCTGCCGCAGCTGTGGCTTGAACATGCGCTCGGGGACCCGGAAGTACTCCCAGACGGGGCCGGTGACGGTGAATCCGCTGCCGTCGGCGCGGCCGAGCATGTTGACGACGTCGGCGATCACGGAGGCGACGATCTGGACGTCGTAGGCGGTCATGTCGGGGGCCCGGCGCAGGCCGTAGGAGGAGCAGAAGTCGGTGACGCCGAGGCGCAGGGCGAGAACCCGGTCGCGGTGCTTGCCGACGGCGCGGGCGATGCCCTCCAGAGTGTCCACTCGGCTCTCGCGGTAGAGCAGCTCGGGCGACTCGAGGACGGGCATGGCGAAGAGCCGGCGTCCGCTCTCGGCCTCGGCGAGGGCGAGAGCCTCGAGGAAGGGGTTGCCGCGTTCCTCGGTGAACTTGGGCAGGACGAAGCCGGACAGCAGCCGTACGGAGGGTCCGAGGCGCCGGACGAGGTCGGGGATCTGTTCGGGGATCCGTACCCGGATGAACAGCAGGGGCGGTTCGGCTCCCGTGCGGGAGTCGAGCTCGGCGAACTGCCGGACGAGGTTCTCCTCGCCCTCGGCGACGTCCGCGTCGCTGATGGAGTCCTCCAGGCACAGCACCATCGAGACCACGCCGTTGCCGGCCTGTTTGACGATGTCGTCGGCCAGTTGCGGCCGGGTGGCCGGGCTGTACAGCGTGGCGCCCAGGGCCGCGGAGAGCAGCCGGCCCGGGGAGTCGGCGGTGAACTCGCACGGCTCCTGATGGAAGAGACGCTTCCGCACCTCGGGGGCGATGTGCCCGAAATGACGCATACGGCTCCTTAGGGGTCCGGGTCGGACCTCTGGATTCGGTAAAGGGTGGCCGGTAATAGTACGTAGGGATCCATGTCGGAGGTTCCCTCCGGCCATGAACTTCCGGTAACCGGCCCGCGTCGGCGCCACCACACCCCGCATTGTCGTGGCCAGGACCCAGAAGGCAGGATGACGGCATGACGCACGCGATGCTGAAGGGGTCCAACGTCCCGCTCGAGGCCACCACGGTGCGCGCCGTGCTGCGCTGGACGCCCGGGCAGGGGGTTCCGGACGTGGACGCCTCGGCGCTGCTGCTGGGCCAGGACGGCCGTGTGCGCTCCGACGAGGACTTCGTGTTCTACAACCAGCCCCGGCACCCCTCGGGGAAGGTCTGGCGGCTGGGCAAGAAGCGGGCCCCGGAGGGCCTGACGGACACGATCCAGTCCGATCTCGCGGGTGTGGAGCCCGGTGTGAGCCGTGTTCTGCTGGTCGCCTCGGCGGACGGGGTCTCCTTCGACCAGGTCCCGGCCCTGTGCATCCTGCTGTACGACGCCGCCGTCGCCGACGGGGAGCCGCTGGCCCATTTCGAGATCAAGCCGGAGACGGGTGCGGAGACCGCCCTGATCTGCGGTGAGCTGTACCGGCGCGGCGAGGGCTGGAAGTTCCGCGCGCTGGGTGAGGGCTATTCGAACGGTCTGCGGGGCCTGGCCACGGACTTCGGTATCTCGGTGGACGAGTCGGAGGTGGAGGAGCCGCGGCAGGCCCCGCCGGAGACGACGTCCCAGCCCCTTCCGCCGGAGCGGCCGACGACGGCGGTGCCGGCCCAGCCGGCGTACGGCTATCCGCAGACGGCGTCGCCCCGGCAGCCGGCGTACGGCTATCCGCAGCCGGCCTCGGGGCTGCCCGCCTACGGCCATCCCGAGGCCCAGCCGCATCCGGCGCCGGCGGCTCCGCTGGACCCGGACTTCCGGCTGCCGCCCCAGGGGCCGCAGTTCATCGGCCGGTAGGGCTTACTGCTCCACCTTCGACTTGTAGCCCCGCCCCCAGGTCAGTCCCCATCCGTACAGCCGGTCCAGTTCGCCCTGGAAGCCGTAGACGAACTTCACCTCGCGCCGGACGACCAGTTCCCCCTTCACGTTCTCGATCATCACGACCGCGCAGGACCGGGCCTGGGGGTGGCGTTCGTCCAGGCCTATCTCGATGCGGGGCCCGTTGCTGGGGTAGAGCGTGACGATGGCGTGGGTGCGGTCGAAGGCCGGTGTGCGGTCGTAGATGTACACGAACACCAGCAGCCGCTTGATGGCGTCCCGGTGGTCCAGGTTGACGTACATGGTCTCGCCGGACGCCGAGCCGAACCGGTCGTCGCCGCTGAGCTTGATGTACGGCGGCGCGTTGACGTCGCCGAGGTAGCCGCCGAGGGGCTGGACGACCCCCTTGGTGCCGTCGGTCAGCTCGTACAGGCAGCCCAGGTCGAGGTCGACGTTGACCATGCTCTCCCCGTGGCCGAGCACCTCCGGTGGCTTCAGTGCCCGGAAGGGGTGCCGGAAGAGGCTGGTGCGCTGGGTGACGTCGAAGTCGGAGGTCCGCATCCGCCAGGTCAGGTTGACGCGCAGGTGGCCGGTGGCCGCGTCCTGTTTGGTGAGGGACACCTGCTGGTGCCGCCGGGTCAGTTCGATCGCGTTGCTCGCGGCGCTGCCCGAGTCGAACTCGGCGGCGCGTCCGCCGCGCAGCCCGTCGAAGAATCCCATTCCCGCCCCCAGGTACTCGTCTCGAACGCCGTCGGGGCGGCCGACCACGTCGGCCGCCCCGATCAGAGCGTTCCTCACGGCGCGGGGCGTCACACCCCGTCACGTCCCTGATCTTGCCCCTACGGCCTCCCGCCGGTCCGATCCGGACGAACGGGGCCCCGGGGGCCCATCAGGGCGGTCAGACCCCGGAGGAGACCTCCGCCTTCTCGTCGGAGCCCTCGCCCGCCGCCGCGAGGGCGCGGTTGCGTCGGACGGAGGACCAGAAGGACCAGGCGATCAGGACGACGCCGACGAGACCGGTGATGACCTCGTTGATCTCGTACTGGATCGTGACCATGAGGATCACGGCCAGGGCGCCGATGGCGTAGTGGGCGCCGTGCTCCAGGTAGACGTAGTCGTCGAGGGTGCCCTGGCGGACCAGGTACACGGTCAGGGACCGGACGTACATCGCGCCGATGCCGAGGCCGAGGGCCATCAGGACGATGTCGTTGGTGATGGCGAAGGCGCCGATCACACCGTCGAAGGAGAAGGACGCGTCCAGGACCTCGAGGTAGAGGAACATGAAGAACGCCGCCTGGCCGGCCAGGACGACCGGCGAGCGCTTCTTGCCGGAGCGTGCGGCCTCTTCCTCCTCCTCGTGCTCGCGCTCCTCCTGCTCCTCGAGCCGGTCCTCGAAGAAGCCGGAGAGGCCGCCGACGATCATGTAGGTGATCAGGCCGGCGATGCCGGCGATCAGGACCGTCTGCGCCTTGTCGACGTGGGCGCCGCCGTGCTGGTGGGCGTGGGTCGCGAAGGTGAAGGCGGTGATGAGCAGGACGATCAGGGCGATGCAGACCGACAGCATGTCGACCTTGCCGAGCTTGGCGAGCGGCCGCTCGATCCAGCGCAGCCACTGGATGTCCCGGTCCTCGAAGATGAAGTCCAGGAAGATCATCAGCAGGAACATGCCACCGAACGCGGCGATCGCCGGGTGGGCGTCGGTGACGAGTTCCTGGTAGCGGTCCTTGTTGTTGAGCGCGAGGTCGACGGCCTCGATCGGGCCCATCTTGGCGCTGATCGCGACGATGACGACGGGGAAGACCAGCCGCATACCGAAGACCGCGATGAGGACGCCGACGGTGAGGAAGACCTTCTGCCAGAAGGCGTTCATCTTCTTCAGGATTCCGGCGTTGACCACCGCGTTGTCGAACGACAGCGAGATCTCGAGGACGGCGAGGATCGCCACGATCCCGAAGGCGGTCCACCCCCCGTAGAACGCGGCCGCGACCAGGCCGAGCGCGGTGACCGCGAACGACCAGCCGAAGGTTTTCAGAAGCACTGGCTACCCCATCATGTTGTGGGGGCACCTCCCAGACGATGTCTGGGGGGAGAGTTTCCCCCGCGCCGTACTCGGCTTTGCTAAATGTTGACCACGAGTCTAGAGGGGCGCTCCGCCGACGGGGGCGGGGAGGGGACCTCCGTCACAACGCCGCAGGTCCCCGCCTCGTGCCGACAGCGCGCCCCGGCCCCTCGACGGTCATGGGGACGGGAGAGGTGGACCCGGAGACCTCGTTCGCACACGCCGTGTCCGGCTTCAGGAGACGTTGACCCCGAAATCCAGGGCGATGCCCCGCAGTCCCGACGCGTACCCCTGTCCGACGGCCCGGAACTTCCACTCGCTCTGGTAGCGGTACAGCTCGCCGAAGATCATGGCGGTCTCGGTGGAGGCGTCCTCGCTCAGGTCGTAGCGGGCCAGTTCCTGGCCGTCGGCCTGGTTGACCACGCGGATGAAGGCGTTGGAGACCTGGCCGAAGGTCTGGCCGCGCTCGTCGGCGGCGTGGATCGAGACGGGGAAGATGATCTTCTCGCACTGGAGGGGGACCTTGGTCAGGTCCACCAGGATCGATTCGTCGTCACCCTCGCCCTCACCGGTGAGGTTGTCGCCGGTGTGCTCGACCGAGCCGTCGGGGCTCGTGAGCTGGTTGTAGAACACGAACCAGTCGTCGCCCAGCACCCGGTTCCCGGCGCCGCACAGCAGGGCACTGGCGTCCAGGTCGAAGGGGGCGCCCGTGGTGGAGCGCGCGTCCCAGCCGAGCCCGATCATGACGTTGGTGAGGTTCGGTGCGGCCTTGGAGAGGGAGACGTTGCCTCCCTTGGCGAGCGTGACGCCCATGATGCTGGTCCTCCCCTAGTGGTGCTTGTTTGGTTGTCCTGCACGTCCGGCGCCGCCCGTAAACGGTGCGGCGCCGGAAGCTGGTGCTGTCGTACGCGTCAGACGTTGACGCCGAAGTCCTGGGCGATGCCGCGCAGACCCGAGGCGTACCCCTGGCCGATGGCGCGGAACTTCCACTCCGCGCCGTGCCGGTACAGCTCGCCGAAGACCATGGCGGTCTCGGTGGACGCGTCCTCGCTGAGGTCGTAGCGCGCGATCTCCTGCTCGCCCGCCTGGTTCACCACGCGGATGAACGCGTTGCGGACCTGACCGAAGGACTGCTGGCGGTTCTCGGCGTCGTAGATCGACACCGGGAAGACGATCTTCTCGACGTCGGCCGGGACGCCGACCAGATTGATCTTGATCTGTTCGTCGTCGCCCTCGCCCTCACCGGTGATGTTGTCACCGGTGTGCTCGACCGAGCCGTCGGGGCTCTTGAGGTTGTTGAAGAAGACGAAGTGCTGGTCGCTCGCGACCTTGCCGGCGTTGTTCAGCAGCAGCGCGCTGGCGTCGAGGTCGAAGTCGGTGCCGGTCGTGGTGCGCACGTCCCACCCCAGACCGACGATGACGGCGGTCAGGCCCGGGGCCTCCTTCGTCAGCGATACGTTGCCGCCCTTGCTGAGGCTGACTCCCACGGGTCCTCCATGTGGTGTTCAGGGGCGGGAAGCCCCGTCGTGCTTCGGATATGGGATCAACGTGCCGATCCTAGTGACGGGTTCCCGCTCTCCGCAGGCCCTGACCCCGGAGGATCACAGGGTGTCGAGCGCCTTCACGTACTCGTTCAGGTCCCGGGCGTCCGGAAGTCCGTTGACCACGGTCCACCGCACGACGCCCTCCTTGTCGATGATGAAGGTGCCCCGGACGGCGCAGCCCTTGTCCTCGTCGAAGACGCCGTAGGCGCGCGAGACGTTGCCGTGCGGCCAGAAGTCGCTCAGCAGCGGGTACTCCAGGCCCTCCTGCTCGGCGAATACGCGCAGGGTGTGGATGGAGTCGTTGGAGACGGCGAGGAGCTGGGTGTCGCGGTCGGCGAACCTCGGCAGGTTGTCGCGCAGCTCGCACAGCTCGCCGGTGCACACGCCGGTGAAGGCGAAGGGGTAGAAGAGCAGCACCACGTTCTTCTCGCCGCGGAAGTCGGCGAGGTTCACGGTGCGGCCGTGGTTGTCCTTGAGCTCGAAATCGGGCGCCTTGTCGCCGACCTGGATCGCCATCGTCGTGCATCCCTTCGGTGGGCTGTTCGGGTCAGAGCGCGGCAAGCGCTCGGCTCCACCCTACGCAGCGATCACCGGGGGGTCCGCGGCGGCCGGACCGGGCCCTCGGGCCCGGTCCGGCGGCGGTCACTTCTTCGACTTGGCGGCCTTCGGCGTCGCCAGGCGGCTGCCGCTCCAGTCCTTGCCGACGCTGACGCTCTTGGACGCGGTCAGGCCGGCGGTGGTCGCGGCCTCCGAGATGTCACTCGGCTCCACGTACCCGCTGCGGCCGGTCTTCGGCGTGAGCAGCAGGATGGCGCCACCCTCCTCGATGTACGTCGTGGCATCGACGAGCGCGTCGGTGAGATCACCGTCCTCGTCGCGATGCCACAGCACGACGGCGTCGGCCACGTCGTCATATTCCTCGTCCATCAGGTCGCCCTCGATGGCTTCCTCGATGGCCTCGCGGAGCTCCTGATCGACGTCGTCGTCGTAGCCGATCTCCTGGACCACCTGCCCGGGCTGGAACCCCAGCCTGGCGGCAGGGTTCGTCCGCTCCTCCGCGTGGTCCGCGGTCGCGCTCACGGTTTGCCTCCTGATCAGTCTTGGTGAATATCTCAGCCACGCGCGTGCGCGAAGCATTGGCCGTAGTCCACACGGGCGGGACGGATCGCGCAAGTACCCGGCCGTCCGGACCGCCGAAACGGTGACGATCCCGGCCGTGTCGGCGCAACTCCTGGCACCGTATCCCGATTCATCGCGACCCACATCACACGCTTGTGCCCGCTTTGTTCCATTCGGAATCATCCAGTCAAACGACTCTCGAACAAGTTTGGCAAGCCTGTCACACCTCGGGCGTATCGTTGCGTTTTGACCGACCCTGTGTGCTGGTTACCCCACGGTAGAGATGACGTACGCCTTCCCGAGGTACACGATGGGGAACGGTGTAGGCACGAGTGAAGAAGTGGCCCTCCGACAGGTAAGGAACAGCGTGGCTTCCGGATCCGATCGCAATCCGATCATCATTGGCGGCCTTCCGAGTCAGGTGCCTGACTTCGATCCCGAAGAGACCCAGGAGTGGCTCGACTCCCTCGACGCCGCGGTCGACGAGCGCGGCCGGGAACGGGCCCGGTATCTCATGCTCCGCCTGATCGAGCGGGCCCGCGAGCGGCGCGTGGCCGTGCCCGAGATGCGCAGCACGGACTACGTCAACACGATCCCCACCCGGGCCGAGCCGTTCTTCCCGGGCAACGAGGAGATCGAGCGCAGGATCCTCAACGCGACCCGCTGGAACGCCGCCGTGATGGTCTCGCGGGCCCAGCGCCCCGGCATCGGCGTCGGCGGTCACATCGCCACCTTCGCCTCCTCCGCCTCGCTGTACGACGTGGGCTTCAACCACTTCTTCCGCGGCAAGGACGAGGGCGACGGCGGCGACCAGGTCTTCTTCCAGGGCCACGCCTCCCCCGGCATCTACGCGCGCGCGTACCTGCTCGACCGCCTCAGCGAGAGGCAGCTGGACGGCTTCCGGCAGGAGAAGTCGAAGTACCCCGACGGCCTGTCCAGCTATCCGCACCCGCGCTCCATGCCGGACTTCTGGGAGTTCCCGACCGTCTCCATGGGCCTCGGCCCGCTCGGCGCGATCTTCCAGGCGCGGATGAACCGCTACATGGAGGCGCGCGGCATCGCCGACACCTCCAAGTCGCACGTGTGGGCGTTCCTCGGCGACGGCGAGATGGACGAACCGGAGTCGCTCGGCCAGCTGAGCATCGCCGCGCGCGAGGGCCTGGACAACCTGACCTTCGTGGTCAACTGCAACCTGCAGCGCCTGGACGGCCCGGTGCGCGGCAACGGGAAGATCATCCAGGAGCTGGAGTCGGTCTTCCGGGGCGCCGGCTGGAACGTGATCAAGCTGATCTGGGACCGCTCCTGGGACCCGCTGCTCGCGCAGGACCGGGACGGCGTGCTGGTCAACAGGATGAACACCACGCCGGACGGCCAGTTCCAGACGTACGCGACCGAGACCGGCGCGTACATCCGCGATCACTTCTTCGGTGACGACCACCGGCTGCGCGCGATGGTCGAGAACATGAGCGACCACCAGATCCTGATGCTGGGCCGCGGCGGTCACGACCACCGGAAGATCTACGCGGCCTTCAAGGCCGCCGTGGAGCACAAGGGCCAGCCGACCGTCATCCTGGCCAAGACGGTCAAGGGGTGGACGCTGGGCCCGAACTTCGAGGGCCGCAACGCCACGCACCAGATGAAGAAGCTGACGGTCGACGACCTCAAGCGCTTCCGCGACCGGCTGCACCTGCCGATCTCCGACAAGGAGCTGGAGTCCGGCGCGCCGCCGTACTACCACCCGGGCCGGAACTCCGAGGAGATCCAGTACATGCACGACCGGCGCCGGCAGTGCGGCGGGTACGTGCCGACCCGGGTCGTCCGCTCGAAGCCGCTGGCGCTGCCGGACGACAAGACGTACGCGACCGTGAAGAAGGGCACCGGTCAGCAGTCCATCGCCACGACCATGGCGTTCGTGCGGCTGCTGAAGGACCTCATGCGGGACAAGGAGCTCGGCAGGCGGTTCGTGCTGATCGCGCCGGACGAGTACCGCACGTTCGGCATGGACTCGTTCTTCCCGAGCGCGAAGATCTACAACCCGCTCGGCCAGCAGTACGAGGCGGTCGACCGTGATCTGCTGCTCGCGTACAAGGAGTCGCCGACCGGCCAGATGCTGCACGACGGCATCTCCGAGGCGGGCTGCACGGCCTCGCTGGTCGCGGCCGGTTCCGCCTACGCCACGCACGGCGAGCCGCTGATCCCGGTGTACGTCTTCTACTCGATGTTCGGTTTCCAGCGCACCGGTGACCAGTTCTGGCAGATGGCCGACCAGCTCGCACGCGGATTCGTACTGGGCGCGACCGCCGGGCGTACCACCCTGACGGGTGAGGGTCTGCAGCACGCGGACGGCCACTCGCAGCTCCTCGCCTCGACCAACCCGGCGTGCGTGGCCTACGACCCGGCGTACGCCTACGAGATCGCGCACATCGTGCAGGACGGCCTGCGCCGGATGTACGGCAGTGACGCCGAGCACCCGCACGGCGAGGACGTCTTCTACTACCTCACCGTCTACAACGAGCCCATCCGGCACCCGGCCGAGCCGGCGAACGTGGACGTCGAGGGCATCGTCAAGGGCGTGTACAAGCTGAGCGAGGGCACCGGCGGCTCGATCCCGGCGCAGATCATGGCGTCCGGTGTCGCGGTGCCCTGGGCGCTGGAGGCCCAGCGGCTCCTCGCCGAGGAGTGGAACGTCAAGGCGGACGTGTGGTCGGCGACCTCGTGGAACGAGCTGCGGCGTGAGGCCGTGGCCTGCGAGCAGCACAACCTGCTGCACCCCGGGGAGGAGCAGCGGGTGCCGTACGTGACGCGGAAGCTCAGCGGCTCCGAGGGGCCGTTCGTGGCCGTGTCCGACTGGATGAGGTCGGTGCCGGACCAGATCGCGCGCTGGGTGCCGGGGACGTACCAGTCCCTCGGCGCGGACGGCTTCGGCTTCGCCGACACCCGGGGCGCGGCGCGGCGGTTCTTCCACATCGACGCGCAGTCGATCGTGGTGGGGGTGCTGACCGAACTGGCCCGGGAGGGCAAGGTCGACCGGTCCGTGCTGAAGCAGGCCATCGACCGGTACCAGCTGCTGGACGTGTCGGCGGCGGATCCGGGGGCGGCGGGCGGCGACGCGTAGCGCCGCGCGGCCCGTGACCGGGAACTGGGCGTGAGGGCGGCGGAGCCGGAGTCTCCGTCGCCCTCACGTCTTCCTTACGATGCGGCCATGGAGACGAATGCGGCGCAGGCGCGGTGGGAACGGCTCACCCAACGGCCCCTGCTGGCGCTGGCCGTGGCGTTCGCCGTCGCGTACGCCGTGCCCATCGTGGACGGTTCGGCGGGGCACTCGCTGACGGCCCTGTGCACGGGCGTGGAGTGGGTGGTGTGGGGCGCCTTCGCCGTGGACTACCTCATGCGGCTGGCGCTCGCGCCCCGGCGCAGGGACTTCGTGCGCCGGCACTGGCCCGATCTGTGCGCGGTGGTGCTGCCGGTGCTGCAGCCGCTCAGGCTGCTGCGGCTGGTGTCGACGCTGCTGCTGGTGGGGCGGCGGGCGCGGATGGCTCCGCAGATCCGGCTGACGACGTATGTCGTGGGGTCGGTGATCGGGCTGCTGATGTTCGGGTCGCTGGCGGTGCTGTCGGTGGAGCGGGAGTCGCCCGACGGGAACATCCGGACGCTGGGTGACGCCGTGTGGTGGTCCTTCACGACGATGACGACGGTGGGGTACGGGGATCACGCGCCGACCACCGGGCTGGGACGGATGATCGCGGTCGGGCTGATGCTGTCCGGGATCGCGTTGCTGGGTGTGGTGACGGCGAACATCGCGGCGTGGTTCATCTCGCGGTTCGAGAAGGACGACGTGGAGGAGCGGCGGCAGACGGAGGCGATCGCCGCTCTGACGGAGGAGGTGCGGTTGCTGCGGGCGGAGGTGGCTCGGCTGGCCGGGGAGCGGGAGGGGCAGCGGCGATGAGGGGTGGCTCCGACAAAGGTTGTTGAGTTCGGCTCGCTGCGGTGCCGTGAGGCCTGGCTGAGCCGTGTTCGCTGGTTGCCCCGTGCCTCGGTGAACGTCGCGAGGTTTCGCTTGCCCGCACTGCGGGGTGCCTCCCCCGCTCTCGGCTTCGCTCGAGCGGGGCCCCATCGCCCACCCCGTGCCGCCCTGGGGGTCCCCCAGACCCTTGAGGCACTGGGGGAGGCACGCATGCCCGCAGCTACAGGGGCACGGTTGCCCGCTGCTGCAGCTAGGCGGCTCGGCTTCTTGCGGCCGCGCGGGGGTTCGTTGCCCATAGCTAGGCGGGCGTGGGCACACAAGTGCCCGCAGCTCCGGGCACGGGGCCTGGAGTTGCGGGCGTTGGGGGTGGGGCCGGGGTCAGAGGAGGCCGTGGCCCCACGTGGCCGCGCCGGCCAGGGCGATCAGGGACAGCAGCGTGTCGATCGCGCCCAGGACCAGGGCGACCACGGCCGGGATGTTGCGGTCGGTGGACCATTTGCGGCCCATGGACTGCCAGCCGCAGAACATCGCCACCGGGCCGAGGATGATGCCCAGTGCGAAGAATCCGGCGACCGCGCAGACGGTTCCGATGATCCCGAGCGTCGCGCGGTCCGGCCCGGTCCGCTGCCACGAACGGCCGCGTGACCGGGGGTACCCGCGCGTTCCGTGCCCGAAGCCAGCCATCATCAACTCCCTGGTGGTCATGGACAGTTCGGCCTCAAAGGGCGGGTACCCCGGTTTTCCCCGGACAGACCTGCGCGCGCTGCCCCCCTCCAGCAGCGCGCGCCGCGGCCCGGCGGTCCCCGCATGCCCTGCGGAGGACCTGACCCACTGTGACCTGCGGCGCGCGCCCGGAGCGAGGGATCTTGAGCGGAGTCACCCTGATGAGCGAACTCCGCCGGGAAGAGGCATGAAACGCGGCGTCAGATGTGACCGACTCCCGCGCCCGCCTCCGCGTTCTCGCCCCGCTTGGTGAGGAACGCGACCAGCACCGCGACCGCCGCCACGCCCGCCGCGACCAGGGAGGCGAGGCTCATGCCGGAGATGAAGGTGTCGTGGGCGACCGTGGTGATCTTCGCGACGAGAGCCTCCGGCATGCCCTTGGTCACCGGCGCCACGCCCACCTGGACCGCCTCGGAGGCCTGGTCCAGCTGCTCCGGGGTCAGCTTCGGCAGCCCCGCGCCGGCCCAGTTGTCCGGCAGCTCGCTGTCGACCCTGGAGGCCATCACGGCGCCCAGCACCGCCGTACCGAGGCTGCCGCCGATCTGCATGGCCGCCTGCTGCAGGCCGCCGGCCACACCGGACAGCTCCATGGGCGCGTTGCCCACGATCACCTCGGTGGCGCCGACCATGACCGGCGCGAGGCCGAAGCCCAGCAGGGCGAACCAGACCGACATCAAACCGCTGCCGGTGTCGGCCTTCAGGGTCGACATGCCGTACATGGCGATGGCGGTCGCCGCCATGCCGCCGGCCAGCGGGATGCGCGGACCGAGCTTGGTGATCGCGGCGCCCGCGAGCGGGGAGCCGACGATCATCATGCCGGTCAGCGGAAGCAGGTGCAGACCCGCGTCGATGGGGCTCATGCCGTGGACGTTCTGGAGGTAGAACGTCACGAAGAACAGGCCGCCCATGAAGGCGATCGCCATCAGGACCATCAGGACGACACCCGCGGACAGCGGGATCGAGCGGAACATGCCCAGCGGGATCAGCGGCTCGGCGACCCTCGTCTCCCAGACCGCGAACAGGACGAACAGCAGCGCCGAGGCGCCGATGAAGCCCCAGGTCTTGACGTCGCCCCAGCCCCAGGTCGGCGCCTTGATGAGCGCCCACACCAGGCAGAACATCGCGCCGGACAGCAGCACGATGCCCGGCAGGTCGAAGGAGCGCGGCGCGTTCTCGGCGCGGTGGTCCAGCAGGATCAGCAGGCCCAGCAGCAGGGCGAGGACGCCGACCGGCACGTTGATGAAGAACACCGACTGCCAGTTGACGTGCTCGACGAGGACGCCGCCGAGGATCGGGCCGCCCGCGGTGGAGGCACCGATGACCATGCCCCAGATGCCGATCGCCATGTTCAGCTTCTCGGCCGGGAAGGTGGCTCGCAGCAGGCCGAGCGCGGCCGGCATCAGCAGCGCGCCGAACAGGCCCTGGAAGACGCGGAAGGTGACGACCGCGGCGATGCTGTTCGACAGGCCGATGGCGCCCGACGCGGCGGCGAAGCCGGTCACGCCGATCAGGAAGGTCTGCCGGTGGCCGAAGCGGTCACCCAGCTTGCCCGCGGTGATCAGGGAGACCGCGAGGGCGAGGAAGTAGCCGTTGGTGATCCACTGGACGTCGGCGAAGCTCGCGTCGAGGTCCTTCTGGATGGCCGGGTTGGCGATGGCCACGATGGTGCCGTCGAGGGCCACCATCATGACCCCTACGGCGACGGTGATGAGGGTGAGCCACGGGTGGCCGCGCAGCCCCGCGGCCGGGGTCGGCCCCGGCGGGTCGGTCGACGCCCGGTCCCCCGGTCCCGTCGTGTCGATGGTGGTCTGACTAGTCATACCTTCGAGGCTAGTGTCAGTCGCTGACAGTTGACAAACCAATTCACAAGTCGGTAACTGACACGACACCAGCGCATAGCCTGAGCTGGAAGGACATTTCACGGGAGAGGCCAATGGAGACGCTGCGCGACCGCAAGAAGCGGCGTACTCGGGAGGCGCTGCTACGGGCCGCTCTCGAACTTTTCACCACACAGGGCTACGAGCGCACCACCGTCGACGAGATCGCCGAGGCCGTCGACGTCTCGCAGCGCACCTTCTTCCGCTACTTCGCCGGCAAGGAGGAGGTGGCCTTCGCGGTGCAGGACATGACGGAGGCACTGTTCGTGGAGGCCGTACGGGCGCGGCCGGCCCACGAGGCGCCGATGGAGGCGCTGCGGCAGGCGATCCTGGAGGGCTGGGAGGCGATACGCGAGACGGTCGACTCGGCCGTTCCGGTGGAGCTGTACCTGCGCATGTACCGGACCATCGAGTCGACGCCCGCGCTGCTCGCCGCCCATCTGCGGCGCTCCGTGACCACCGAGGAGACGATCGCGCGACTGCTCGCCGCGCGGGAGGGCGTCGACGTGGAGACGGATCCGCGGCCACGGCTGGCCGTGGCCGTGTTCGGCGGGGTGATAAGGGTCACCGAACGGCAGTGGTGCACGGGTGACGACTTCAGTCTGGAGGCGATGAGGCGTCTGACGGCGTCGTATCTGGACCAGTTGGGCTCGGCGCTCACCGGGAACTGGCGGAACGTCTGAGGACGTCGCGGGAGCGTTCGACCTTTACCGAAACGTGATACCCATCACTCGGTTACCCCGAGACCCTCCCGTTCTCCTAGTGTGTCCTCCCAGTGACTTCCTTCGACACCTCCCCGCCCCTCAACGTCTGGCGCGCCATGCTCGCGCTGTCCGTGGTGTTCGTGATGCTCGCGACCACCGGCTGGACCGCCATGCGCACCCACCGGGAGCCGACCGCGCTGCAGCACTCACTCGACAAGTGGGAGCACGGCACGCTGCGCGGCCTGCACCTGCCGGACCCCGAGGCGGCCCCCGCGCGCCTCACCCGGTTCTTCGCCTCGCTCACGTCGCACGAGCGCGACCGGCTGGCCCACCGCTACTCCCTGGCGGTCGGCAACATGAACGGCGCCCCCGCCAAGCTGCGCTACCGCGCCAACCGCATCGCGCTGGGCCAGGCGCGTGAGGTCGAGCGCGAGCGCATGCACGACAGCCGGATCAGCAGGGCCGGACAGCAGGACGCGGGCCAGCGGATGGAGCGCTACGAGGCGCTGATGCGTCCCGGCCGGCACATCCTCGCCTTCGACCCCGCGGGCTCGGGCCGGGTCGCGGAGGTGTTCGGCAGCCTCACCAAGGCCGACCGGATCTCCGTCGTCGTCCCCGGTGTCGACACCGACCTACTCACCTTCCAGCGGACGTACCGCAGGTACAGCGCCCCGGTCGGGATGGCCAAGGCCCTGTACGCGGCCGAGCGGGCGGAACGCCCCTCGACGCGCACGGCCGTGATCGCCTGGGCCGACTACACCGCACCGGACGGACTCGGCGTGGACGCGGCCACCGGACTGCGCGCCGAGGAGGGTGCCGTCCGGCTGAACGCGCTGCTGCGCGGCCTGCCCGGCCGGGCGCCGGTGTCGATGTTCTGCCACAGCTACGGCTCGGTGGTCTGCGGGGTCGCCGCGCAGGGCATGCCGGACCGGGTGTCCGACCTGGCGGTGGCCGCGAGCCCCGGCATGCGCGCCGCGAGCGCCTCCCGCCTGGGCACCTCGGCCCGGGTGTGGGCGATGCGGGACGCCAGCGACTGGGTGCAGGACGTGCCGTATCTGGAACTCGGCGGGCTGGGCCACGGCGCCGACCCGGTGTCCTCGGCGTTCGGCGCGCGGGTCCTGTCGGCCCATGACGCGCAGGGCCACAGCGGCTACTTCCAGCCGGGCACGGACAGCCTGCGCAACCTCGCGCACGTCGGCGTCGGCGCGTACGACGCGGTGACGTGCGCACGCGAAGACGATGCCTGCCGGGCGGATCTGCCCCGCACGACGACGGCCGGACGCGCGTAGAAACAGCAGGAAGTGCGGTCTGCGCGGGTGGCGACGGAGGAGCACGTGCCGCATACGATGAACCGCATGGGTGACGTACTGGCGGGTTTTCATGCCGTCTGGGAGTTCGAGTCCGACTCCGTGCTCATCCGTTACGAACGGGGGATTCGGACACCCAGACTGTTCCAGGCGCTGGGCGAGCGGCGCATTCCGCTGGCCGCGGTCGAGGAGGTGACCCTCACGCCCGGCAAGCGCGGCTCCGTCGTCCTGCGGCTGCGGCCGCGCCCCGGCGCCGATCCGCTGATGGACGCGGCGGCCGGGCAGCTGCGGGAGGGCTCCGACCCGTACCGGCTGGTGCTGCCGGCCGAGCGGGCGACCCTCGCCGAGTACTACGCCGACGAGCTGAGACCGCTGCTGACCGAGTCCGGGCCGGAGCCCGCCGAGCGCTGCCTGGTGGCCGCCCCCGAGGCCCCGCTGCACTTCAAGGCGTACGACGGGAAGGCGTCCTTCGACGGGACCTCCGTGCAGTTCCGCTGGTCCTGGACGGGTGCGTCCTCGGCGAAGTGGAAGGCCGGGGACCAGAGTTGGCCGGTCGCCGACCTCAGCGGAGTGGAGTGGCGCTCGCCGGAGGTCTTCGAGGGGCATCTGCGCCTGGTACCCCGCGAGAACGGCTCCACCCCTCCCGCGCAGCCCGACCAGGATCCCGCGGCCGTCGTCTTCGGTCTCGGCTACGGGCCGGTGCACGAGTCCCTGCCGTTCGCCGCCGCCGTCCTCGCGGCGCTGCGGACCCGGGGGCCGGTACCGGTGGCGCCGGCCCCGTCCCGGCGGGACCCGGCCGACATCGCCGAGCGCATCCGGCACCTCGGGGAACTGCACCGGGCGGGCCTGGTCACCGACGAGGAGTTCTCCTCGAAGAAGGCCGAGCTGCTGGCCGAGCTGTAGCGGTCCCGCGCGGCCGGCGGGTCAGCGCTCCGTGGCGTAGAAGCTGATCTTCCGGTCCAGTACCGCCAGGGTGTCGTGCAGTTCCGCGATCCGGGCCAGGACGTCCCGGCGGGTCGACTCGAGCAGTTCCTGGCGCTCGGCGTAGGTGCTCTCGCCCTCCCGCACCAGCTCCGCGTACCGGACCATGTCGGCCACCGGCATGCCGGTCAGCCGGAGCTTGTTCACGAACTCCAGCCAGTCCAGGTCCCGGTTGCTGTAGCGGCGCTGACCGGTGTGCGAACGGTCGACGTGCGGCATCAGGCCGATCCGCTCGTACCAGCGCAGCGTGTGCGCGGTCAGACCGGTGAAGGCGACGACCTCGCTGATCGTGTAGCGGTCCTGGCCTTCGGGGCGGGGGTGGGGCCGGGGCGGGGCGGAGCAGATGTCGGCGGGGGTGGCTTGTTCGGCGGCCGCTGGCGTGGTCTGCATCACCGTCATGCCCCAACGCTATGGCCTTCGAGTGCACTCCAGGCAAGCGACTCCGGTGAGAAAAGGGAGAGACGGCTCCCGGGGCCGGTGATTAGCGTGCGCGGCATGACTCTCGTACGCCGGGCCGAGCCCGAGGACGCCGCGGAAGTGCTGCGGCTGCGCCAGGTCATGATCGACTCCATGGCCCACGCCGACCGGTCCACCGACTGGCACACCGAGTCCCTCCCCACCCTGCGGGCGAGGCTCGCGGAGCCGGAGGGGGACTTCGTGGCCTTCATCGTGGACCATCCGGAGCGGCCGGGGACGCTCGCCGCGCTGGTGGCGGGCACGCTCGACTACCGGATCGGCCGGGCGGCCAACCCGCTCGGCACCGTCGGGTACGTCTTCAGCGTCGCCACCGACCCGGACGCCCGCCGGCGCGGGTACGCGCGCGCGTGCATGGACACGCTCCTCGGCTGGTTCCGCGAGCGCGGCGCCGACCGGGTGCAGCTCACCACGTCCACCGAGGGCGCGCCGCTGTACACCTCGCTGGGCTTCCGGCCCAAGCCCGACCCGTTGCTGGAGCTGTGGCTCTGAGCGCATAGGCTCGGCCCCATGTCGTTGAACAGCCTGGCGTCGATCGAGAACTGGCCCGTCCCCACCGCCGCGGCGGGCGTGGTCCGCGCGGACGGCACGGTCGTGGGCACCCACGGCCCGGACGGGCAGCGGTTCCCCCTCGCCTCGGTCACCAAGCCGCTGGCGGCGTACGCCGTGCTCGTCGCCTACGAGGAGGGCGCGATCGAGCTGGACGAGCCGGCCGGCCCGCCCGGCGCCACCGTCCGCCATCTGCTCGCGCACACCTCCGGGCTGGCCTTCGACGAGCACCGGGTGATGGCTCCCGCCGGGGAGCGGCGGCTGTACTCCAACGCGGGGTTCGAGCAGCTCGGCGACCATGTCGCCAAGGCGACGGAGATCCCGTTCGGCGAATATCTGCGGCAGGCGGTGCTGGAGCCGCTGGGCATGACGTCGACGACCCTGGACGGCTCCCCGGCGAAGGACGGGGTGTCCACGGTCGGGGACCTGCTGCTTTTCGCCGCCGAGATCCAGGCGCCGCGGCTGCTGGATCCGCGTACCGTCGCGGAGGCGATGACGGTGCAGTACCCGGGCACGAAGGGCGTCCTGCCGGGGTACGGGCACCAGAACCCGAACGACTGGGGGCTGGGGTTCGAGATCCGGGACTCCAAGTCGCCGCACTGGACGGGGTCTTCGTCCTCGCCGCGGACGTTCGGGCACTTCGGGCAGTCCGGTACGTTCCTGTGGGTCGACCCGGACGCGGAGGCGGCCTGCGTGGCCCTCACCGACCGCGCCTTCGGGCCCTGGGCGGTCGAGGCGTGGCCGGTGTTCACGGACGCGGTGCTGGCGGAGCTGCGGGGCTGAGGCCCGCCGGGACCGGGCCGGCACGCAAGGGCGCCGCCATGCCCGTTCAACCGGCGGTCATCTCCCACATCAGCAGTTCCGCCGACGTCACCGCCACGGCGTCCAGCCCCTCGGCGTCCGTGATGCGGGCCGAGTCCCCCTCGCCCAGCGCCTCCTCCGCCAGCGTGATCTCGCCCCGGACCACGTGGACGTACACCTGGGGCGCGTCCGGTACCGCCGTGCGCTCCCCCGCCGTCAGGCGGCGGACGTGGAGCATCGCGCCGGCGGCCGGGAGGGCGTAGGGGGTGGAGTCGGCGATGCCGGGGATGATCTCGTAGGACGGGTCGCCGCCCGGCTCCAGCGGGGCCAGCCACATCTGGACGAAGGTCAGCGGGGTGTCCGCCTCGTTGCGTTCCACGTGGCGGACGCCCGCCGCCGCGGCGAGGTGCTGGACGTCGCCGGGGCGTACCTTCGTCTCGTGGCCCGTGGAGTCACGGTGGGTCAGTTCCCCCTCGGCCACCCACGTCACGATCTCGGTGTGGCTGTGCGGGTGCTCGTCGAAGCCGGCGCCGGGGGCGAGCCGCTCCTCGTTGCAGGCGATCACCGCGCCGAAGCGCAGGTTGCCGGGGTCGTAGTGCGGGCCGAAGGAGAAGGCGTGGCGGGATTCGATCCCCGCCTGCGGATCCCCTCCGCGGTAGCGCTCGCCGGCGCGCCGTACGTCCATCACAGGCACCACCGTAGACCGCGCACAGCACCCCGCCGACGCATGGTCCCGTCCCGATAAGGCAGTCTTGTCCCCGTGCCCGAACCCGAAATCCGTAGCGGCGAACCCGCAGCGCACGCCGTCCACCAGCACTCCGCGACTCTGAAGCGGCTGGAGAAGTCCTCCGGGAGTCTCGCCGCGCAGGCCATCGCCCGCATGGACGAGACCCTGCCGTGGTACCGGGCCATGCCGCCGGAGAACCGTTCCTGGATCGGGCTCGTGGCGCAGGCGGGCATCGCCGCGTTCACCGAGTGGTTCCGGCACCCGGACGCGCCGCAGGCCATCTCCACGGACGTCTTCGGGACGGCGCCCCGCGAGCTGACCAGGGCCATCACGCTGCGGCAGACCGTGGAGATGGTGCGGACCACCATCGAGGTGATGGAGTCCGCCATCGACGAGGTGGCGGCCCCCGGGGACGAGAGCGTGCTGCGCGAGGCGCTGCTCGTGTACGCCCGGGAGATCGCGTTCGCCACCGCCCAGGTGTACGCCCAGGCCGCCGAGGCGCGCGGTGCCTGGGACGCGCGGCTGGAGTCGCTGGTGGTCAACGCCGTGCTCAGCGGGGAGGCCGACGAGGGCGCCGTCAGCCGGGCCGCCGCGCTCGGCTGGAACTCGCCGGACCATGTGTGCGTCGTGCTCGGCACCGCGCCCGACGGGGACAGCGAGCTGACCGTCGAGGCCATACGGCGGGCCGCGCGCCACGCCAAGCTGCAGGTGCTCACGGGAGTGCTCGGGGACCGGCTGGTGGTGATCGCCGGGGGCAGCCCCAATCCGCTCGCCGTCGCCAAGTCGCTGATCGGGCCGTACGCCGCCGGTCCGGTCGTCGCCGGGCCCGTCGTGCCCGACCTGCTGGCCGCCACCCGGTCCGCGCAGGCCGCGGCGGCGGGGCTGAAGGCGTGTTTCGCCTGGCAGGACGCGCCGCGGCCGGTGCTGGCGGACGATCTTCTGCCGGAGCGGGCCATCGCGGGTGATCCGGGCGCGCGCGAGCAGTTGGTGGAGGAGATCTACAGACCACTGGAGGAGGCGGGGTCGGCACTCCTGGAGACCTTGAGTGTCTACCTGGAGCAGGCGAGCAGCCTGGAGGGCGCGGCGAGGATGCTGTTCGTTCACCCGAACACCGTGCGCTACCGGCTCCGACGTGTGACAGACGTCACCGGATGGTCCCCCTCGGATGTACGATCCGCGTTCACGCTGCGGATCGCGCTGATCCTGGGGCGTCTGGCCGACGGTGAACCCCAGGCCTAGGGTTTTGTGGGGGGCCCACAAAACCCCTACGTGTTCTTCGTCCCTGTCCCCACGGGCGGCTTCGGCCGTCTCCAAGAGAGAGTGTGAGAGTGCTCGTACTCGTCGCTCCCGGCCAGGGCGCCCAGACGCCCGGCTTCCTGACCCCCTGGCTCGAACTCCCCGGTGCCGCGGACCGCGTCGCCGCGTGGTCGGACGCCATCGGCCTCGACCTGGTCCACTACGGCACCCAGGCCGACGCCGACGCCATCCGCGACACCGCGGTGGCCCAGCCGCTGCTGGTCGCCGCTGGGATCCTGTCCGCCATGGCACTGGGTGACATGCCGGAGATCGCGCCCGGCGCGGTCGCCGGCCACAGCGTGGGCGAGATCACCGCCGCCGCTTTCGCGGGCGTCCTCGACGACATCGCGGCGCTCGGCCTCGTCCGCCGTCGTGGGCTCGCGATGGCCGAGGCCGCCGCGATCACCGAGACGGGTATGTCGGCGCTGCTCGGCGGTGACCCCGAGACCTCCGTCGCGCACCTGGAGAAGCTGGGCCTGACGCCGGCGAACATCAACGGCGCGGGCCAGATCGTCGCCGCGGGCACGCTGGAGCAGCTCGCCGCGCTGGCCGAGGACAAGCCCGAGGGTGTCCGCAAGGTCGTCCCGCTGAAGGTGGCCGGCGCCTTCCACACGCGCCACATGGCCCCCGCCGTCGAGGCGCTGGCCGAGGCCGCGGCACGGCTGGCGCCCGCCGACCCGAAGGTCCCCTACGTCTCCAACAAGGACGGCCGCCAGGTCGCCTCCGGCGCCGAGGTGCTGGACCGGCTGGTCGGCCAGGTCGCCAACCCGGTGCGCTGGGACCTGTGCATGGAGACGTTCAAGGAGCTGGGCGTCACCGCCCTCATCGAGGTGTGCCCCGGCGGCACGCTGACCGGTCTGGCCAAGCGCGCGCTGCCCGGTGTGCGCACGCTCGCCCTGAAGACCCCCGACGACCTCGACGCGGCCCGCGCGCTCATCGCCGAGACTGCGACACCTGCCGCTGACGCGGCGAGCGCCTGACAAGGAGCCCAACACCCATGTCGAAGATCAAGCCCAGTAAGGGCGCCCCGTACGCGCGCATCCTCGGCGTCGGCGGTTACCGGCCGACCCGTGTGGTGCCCAACGAGGTGATCCTGGAGAGGATCGACTCGTCCGACGAGTGGATCCGTTCGCGCTCCGGCATCGAGACCCGGCACTGGGCGGGCCCCGAGGAGACGGTCGCCGCGATGTCCGTCGAGGCGGCCGGCAAGGCGATCGCCGACTCCGGCATCGACGCCGAGCAGATCGGCGCCGTGGTCGTCTCGACCGTCTCGCACTTCAGCCAGACCCCGGCCGTGGCCACCGAGATCGCCGACAAGCTCGGCACGAACAAGGCCGCCGCCTTCGACATCTCGGCCGGCTGCGCGGGCTTCGGCTACGGCCTGACCCTCGCCAAGGGCATGGTGGTGGAAGGTTCCGCCGAGTACGTGCTCGTCATCGGTGTGGAGCGGCTCAGCGACCTCACCGACCTGGAGGACCGGGCCACGGCCTTCCTGTTCGGCGACGGCGCCGGCGCGGTCGTCATCGGCCCCTCGCAGGAGCCGGCCATCGGCCCGACCGTGTGGGGCTCCGAGGGCGACAAGTCCGGCACCATCAAGCAGACGGTCTCCTGGGACCGTTTCCGGGTCGGCGACCTCGCCGAACTGCCCCTGGACAGCGAGGGCAACGTCAAGTTCCCCGCGATCACGCAGGAGGGCCAGGCGGTGTTCCGCTGGGCCGTGTTCGAGATGGCGAAGGTCGCCCAGCAGGCGCTGGACGCGGCCGGGATCAGCCCGGACGACCTGGACGTCTTCATTCCGCACCAGGCCAACGTGCGGATCATCGACTCGATGGTGAAGACGCTGAAGCTGCCGGAGCACGTCACGGTCGCCCGTGACATCCGCACCACCGGCAACACCTCGGCCGCCTCGATCCCGCTCGCGATGGAGCGGCTCCTGGCGACCGGGGAGGCGAAGAGCGGCGACACCGCGCTCGTCATCGGATTCGGGGCGGGTCTCGTCTACGCCGCCACGGTCGTTACCCTCCCCTAGGCACTCCGTGCCGGATCTCGCTTCCGGCTCGGTGCAAACTGCCACAAACCGTCTGGATTATCGAAGAAGGAGCGCCTGACATGGCCGCCACTCAGGAAGAGATCGTCGCCGGTCTCGCCGAGATCGTGAACGAGATCGCCGGGATCCCCACCGAGGACGTCCAGCTGGACAAGTCCTTCACCGACGACCTGGACGTCGACTCGCTGTCCATGGTCGAGGTCGTCGTCGCCGCCGAGGAGCGCTTCGACGTGAAGATCCCGGACGAGGACGTCAAGAACCTCAAGACCGTTGGTGACGCCACCAACTACATCCTCAAGCACCAGGCCTGAGTCACTCCTTAGGCCGTCAGGCTGCTAGGCCCCGCCACCCGGCGGTGGCGCCGTCGAATCCCGTTTTCCGTTGGAGAAAGAATTCCCGTGAGCCCGACCAATCGCACCGTGGTCGTCACCGGTATCGGCGCAACCACACCGCTGGGTGGCGACGCAGCCTCGTTCTGGGAGGCCCTGGTCGCCGGCAAGTCCGGTGTCGGCCCGCTCGAGCAGGAGTGGGCGGCCCAGCTGCCGGTCCGCATCGCCGCCCAGATCGCCGTCGAGCCCGGCGAGATCATCCCCCGCCCGCAGGCCCGCAAGCTGGACCGGTCCGCGCAGTTCGCGCTGATCGCCGCTCAGGAGGCCTGGAAGGACGCCGGTTTCACCGCCAAGGCCGGTGAGGACGCGTCCGTCAACCCCGATCGTCTCGGTGCGGTCATCGCCTCCGGCATCGGTGGCGTGACGACGCTCCTGGACCAGTACGACGTGCTCAAGGAGAAGGGCGTACGCCGCGTCTCCCCGCACACCGTGCCGATGCTGATGCCCAACTCCCCGGCGGCCAACGTCGGTATCGAGCTGGGTGCCCGTGCCGGTGTGCACACCCCCGTGTCGGCCTGCGCCTCCGGCGCGGAGGCCATCGGGTACGCGATCGAGATGATCCGCACCGGGCGTGCGGACGTGGTCGTGGCCGGTGGTACCGAGGCCGCCATCCACCCGCTTCCCATCGCCGCCTTCGGCAACATGATGGCGATGTCCAAGAACAACGACGACCCCGAGGGCGCGTCGCGTCCCTACGACGCGGGCCGCGACGGCTTCGTGCTCGGCGAGGGCGCCGGTGTGATCATCCTGGAGTCCGAGGAGCACGCGAAGGCCCGCGGCGCCCGGATCTACGTCGAGGCGGTCGGCCAGGGCATCTCCGCCGACAGCCACCACATCACGCAGCCCGAGCCGTCCGGCAACGGCATCGCGCACGCGCTGCAGAACCTGCTCGACAACACGGACCTGAAGCCGGCCGAGATCGTGCACGTGAACGCGCACGCCACCTCGACGCCTCAGGGCGACGTCGCCGAGATCAAGGCGCTGCGGAAGGTGTTCGGCGACGACGTCGACCACATGGCGATCTCCGCCACCAAGTCGATGACGGGTCACCTGCTCGGCGGCGCGGGCGGTATCGAGACCGTGGCGTCGATCCTGGCGCTGGTGAACCGTACGGCTCCGCCGACCATCAACGTGTCGAACCTCGACCCCGAGGTCAACGCGGACGTGGTGACCGGTGAGGCCCGCGAGCTGCCCGAGGGGCGGATCGCCGTGCTGAACGACTCGTTCGGCTTCGGCGGGCACAACGTGGTCCTGGCCTTCCGGACCGTCTGAGCGCACACGTGAGGAGCCCCCACCGGCCGGTGGGGGCTCTTTCGTGTGTCCCGCGGGTTCCTCCGCGTGTCGGGCCGCTTGTCGAAGGGGTCCCGCGCCGGTCCGGGAGGACTCAGACCACCTGGTGCAGCCAGCGCACCGGTGCTCCCTCACCCGCGTAGCGGAACGGCTCGAGTTCGTCGTCCCAGGGCTTTCCGAGGAGCTTGGCGATCTCCGCCTCCAGGTCGGTCTCCTCGCGCTGGGAACGCGTCAGCGCGGCGCGCAGCCGGTCCTCGGGGATGAGGATGTCGCCGTGGATGCCGGTGACCGCGTGGAAGATGCCGAGGTCGGGGGTGCAGCTGTAGCGCTCGCCCTCGGCGGTGGCACAGGGTTCGGCGGTGACCTCGAAGCGCAGCAGGTGCCAGCCGCGCAGGGCGGAGGCGAGCTTGGAGGCGGTACCGGCCTCGCCCTGCCAGGAGAACTCCGAGCGCCAGGTGCCGGGCGCCGCGGGCTGCCGGATCCAGTCGAGGCTGACGCGCGTGCCGAGCACCCCGGCGACGGCCCACTCGACGTGCGGGCACAGCGCGCGCGGCGCGGAGTGCACGTACAGAACTCCACGTGTCGTCACCGGAACCTCCGGGCAGAGCGGGACATCTTGCGGACTGGCGGGGCGGCCAGGCGCGACGGCCGCGTTGATGGCGAGGCTACCCTGCGGCGGGGCAAGGAGTGTGACGTACCGTCGGTCCCGGTGCCAGGAAACCCGTGCCATTCACCCAGGGGGACGCTTGTACGGGGGTGCGGCGTTCCCGGGTCCCCGGTCCGGGAACCCTCGCGCGTTGTCATGAGAGGGAGCACCGCACCGCCGAGCGAGGGGAGCAGCCAAGATGCGCGAGCCAGGCCACCGGGCGCGGGGCGCCGTCGCCGTCCTGACGGCGGCCGTCCTGACCCTGACGGGGTGTGACGCCTTCGGGGGCGGCGGCGCCGAGGGCAAGAAGGACTCCGGCGCGCCCGCCTCCCGGCCCCCGGCCCGGCCGGCACCGGTGTGGGACCGCAGCCCGGACTCGATCGCCGCGGTCGGCGACTCCATCACCCGCGGCTTCGACGCGTGCGCCGTGCTCTCCGACTGCCCCGAGGTGTCGTGGGCGACGGGCAGCGACGCCGGGGTCGACAGCCTGGCGGTGCGGCTGCTGGGGGTGCGGGGAGCGGCGGAGCGCAGCCGCAACTACGCGGTGACCGGCGCGCGGATGTCAGACCTGCCGCGGCAGATGGCCGGCGCGATCGCCGGGCGGCCCGAGCTGGTGACGGTGATGATCGGCGCGAACGACGCCTGCCGGGCGTCGGTGTCGGCGATGACCCCGGTGAAGGACTTCCGGGCGGACTTCGAGGCGTCGCTGGCCAAGCTGCGTACGGCGTTGCCCAGGACGCAGGTGTACGTGGCGAGCGTGCCGAACCTGCTGCGGCTGTGGTCCCAGGGCCGGACGAACCCGCTGGGCAAGCAGGTGTGGAAGCTGGGCATCTGCCCGTCGATGCTGGCCGAGGCCGACGACCTGACCGGCGTGGCCACGGAGCGCCGGGAGGAGGTGCAGCGGCGGGTGGAGGACTACAACGAGGCGCTGCGGGCCGTGTGCGCCAAGGACCGCCGCTGCCGCTTCGACGGGAACGCGGTGTTCGACTTCCGCTTCGGCACCGGCCAGCTCAGCCGCTGGGACTGGTTCCACCCGAGCCGCGACGGGCAGGCACGGCTTGCCGAGATCGCGTACCGCACTGTCACCGCGCGAAGACCCTGACTAGGGTTTCCCACATGAGCGAACTTTTCTGCACACTTCCCGACGGCACACCGGTGCACCGCTGGACGCTGGAGCGGGCCGGGGTGCGGGTGCGGGTGCTGTCGTACGGCGGGATCGTGCAGTCGGTCGAGGTTCCCGACCGGGACGGGCGTACGGCGGGCGTGGTGCTGGGATTCCCCGGGGTGGAGGGCTATCTGGAGCATCCGGAGCCCTATCTCGGCGCCCTGGTGGGGCGGTACGCCAACCGGATCGCGGGCGGGCGCTTCACGCTGGACGGCCGTGCGTACGCGCTGCCGGTGAACGACGGGCCCAACTGTCTGCACGGCGGGGAGCGCGGGTTCGACAAGCGGGTGTGGGAGGCGGAGCCGGCCGGGGACGGCGTCCGGCTGCGCCGGGTGAGCCCGGACGGCGAGGAGGGCTTCCCGGGCCGGCTGGAGGTGTCCGTGACGTACACGCTGGACGACGCCGGGTCGCTGCGGATCGCCTACGAGGCCGTGACGGACGCGCCCACCGTCCTCAACCTCACCAACCACTCGTACTGGAACCTGGGCGGTTCCGGTCCCACGGGCGGTCACGAACTGCGGCTCGCCGCCTCCCGGTTCACCCCCGTGGACGCGGACCTGATCCCCACCGGGGCCCTGCGGGACGTGACCGGCTCCCGCTTCGACTTCCGCGCGGTCCGCGAGGTCGGGTCCGGCTACGACCACAACTTCGTGCTGGACAAGGGGCTGACGGACGCCGCCGAGGAGGTGGCCGAGCTGCACGACCCGGTGTCCGGGCGGGTGCTCACGGTGGCCACGACCGAGCCCGGGCTCCAGTTCTACACCGCCGACCACCTGGCCGCGCCCTTCGCCCCCGGCGAGGGGGTCGCCCTGGAGACCCAGCACTTCCCCGACTCCCCCAACCACCCCGACTTCCCGGGCACCGTGCTCCGGCCGGGCGAGACGTTCAGGTCCGAGACGGTGTACGGGTTCTCGGCGCGCTGAGACAAGGGACGAGCCCCGGTCCGGAGGTCAGGTTTCCGGCCCGGGGCTGCCCACGGGGGACTTGTCCCGGTCCTGACGTTAATCGCCGCGACCGCCCAGGGGCCCGCGAGAGCACCCCGCACAGCGATCCCGTACGAACCCTTCACAAACGGCCACGCGTCCGCCGCGTCACGCCGGCCGGGCGCGGGCCAGGCACTTGCTCGCCACGCACACCAGGGCGAGGACGGCCGCCCAGGCGGGGGCCCCGGCGGCGCAGAGCGCCGCGACCCCCGCGCCGAACCAGAGCAGTTCGAAGACGAGGCGGGCCGTGCCCTGGAGCTTGAACCGCGCCCTCGGCGACGCGAACAGCCCCCACAGCTCGGCGAGCAGGCCCATCCCGAGGACGCCGACGAGGAAGCCGACCGTGTCGCCGCGGGTGATCCCCCAGTACAGAACGGCGCCGAGGACCGCCAGTTCCAGGAGGAAGAGCACCACGAGATTCACGGCCTTCGCTGTCTTCACGACCGGCAGTATCGCCCGGCGACCCGCGCGGCCACAGGGCGGAAGGGGTTCAGGACGCGATCGGTTCGGTCGTCTCGGCGGGGGCGGGGCCGGCGCTTTCCTCGCCCAGGAGGTCGCGGGCCAGGAGGGTGGCGCCGGCCACCGCGCCCGGCATCAGGAAGACCGCGACGAACGGGAGCAGGAAGGACAGGCCGAGCGGGGTGCCGAAGCCCCAGACCAAGGTCTTGCGGGAGCGCAGCAGAGTGAGTCGGGCGCGCAGGTCCACACCGCGGCGCTGGAGGGCGATGGCGGTCAGTTCCTCGGTGAGGAAGAACCCGGTGACGAAGAAGCCGATCACCGGGACGACCGTCTGGCCGACGAGGGGCAGGAAGCCGGCGGCGAAGAGCAGCACGCCCCACAGCAGGGCCCGGACCAGGATCCGCAGGCTGTCCCGGGCCGAGATCCACAGCTCGCGCCAGAGCGGGAGGCCCGACTCGGGCGCCGTGCCGTCGGGCGAGACGTCCTCGTCGACCTTCTCCGACAGGCTGTCGTAGAAGGGCTGGCCGATCAGCAGGGTGAGGGCCGTGAAGGTGAGGACGGCCAGCAGCAGACCCAGGGCGAACAGGACGGCCGTCAGGAAGCCGCGGAAGAGGCCCTGCCAGGGGCTCCCCCAGTCGTCCGCGAACGGGGTGGCCCAGGCGACCCCGTCCTCGCCCCACACGGCGAGCACGATCAGCGCCGCCGCGTAGAGGACCAGCGTGATCAGGCCCGGCAGCAGACCGAAGCCGTACTGGCGGCCGTGCCGGGCGACCCAGCGCTGGCCCGCCACGAGATAACCGAAACCCACCCCGAGATCGCGCATGGCGGAGACTTTACTAAGTCTCAGGCGTCCAGCATCCGCCGCAGCAGGTCCCGCAGGGTCCGCCGCTCCTCGGCGGAGAGCCCGGCGAGGGGCTCACGCGCGAAGCGCAGGCCCTCGCGCAGGTCCCGGGCGACCCTGCGGCCCTCGTCGGTGGCGGCGGCCAGCTTCACCCGGCGGTCCGTGGGGTCGGGGCGGCGCTCCGCCAGGCCCCGGGACTCCAGCCGGTCGACTATCCCGGTCACGTTCGACGGCTCGCACTTCAGCTTGTGCGCGAGCTTGCGCATCGGCAGCGGCTCCAGCGACAGCAGGCTGAGCAGGCGTGCCTGGGGGCCGGTCAGCGCGTGAGCGGCCGCCGCCTCCTCGTAGTCCGCGTAGAAGCGGGCCACGACGTCCCCGATCAGCTCGACGACCTCCATGGTCAGCTCGTCGGGGCGGCGGGTATTCGGTGGTGTGGCCATGTCGTCCAGGATACCGGGTTGCTTGACATCGTGAAATATTCAGGCTCATTGTTGTTTCAGGTACTGAAGTAAATGAAAGGCGACCCCCATGATCAACCGCGAGTGGCACCTTGTCAGCCGGCCGGTGGGCTGGCCGAAGCCCGAGGACTTCGCCCTGGTCGAGACGCCCGTCCCGACCCCCGGCGAGGGCCAGGTACTGGTGCGGAACGAGTACCTCTCCGTGGACCCCTACATGCGCGGCAGGATGTCGGCGGCCAAGTCGTACGCGGCCCCGTTCGAGCTGGACAAGGTCATGCAGGGCGGTGCGGTCGGCGAGGTCGTCGCCTCCAACGCCGAGGGCATCGCGGTCGGCGACCACGTCCTGCACTTCTTCGGATGGCGCGAGTACGCGGCCGTGGACGCGAAGAACGCCGTCAAGGTCGACCCCCAGGCCGCCCCGCTGTCGACGTACCTCGGCGTCCTCGGCATGACGGGTCTGACCGCGTACGCGGGCCTGCTGCGCACCGCCTCCCTCAAGGAGGGCGACGTCGTCTTCGTGTCCGGCGCGGCGGGCGCGGTCGGCAGCCAGGTCGGGCAGATCGCGAAGCTCAAGGGCGCCTCGCGGGTCATCGGCTCGGCCGGCTCCGACGAGAAGGTCCGGCTGCTGACGGAGGAGTACGGCTTCGACGCCGCCTTCAACTACAAGAACGGCCCCGTGAGCGAGCAGCTGCGCGCGGCCGCCCCCGACGGGATCGACGTCTACTTCGACAACGTCGGCGGCGATCACCTGGAGGCCGCCATCGGGTCACTGAACCTGGGCGGCCGGATCGCCGTCTGCGGCATGATCTCCGTCTACAACAACACCGAGCCGGCCCCCGGCCCGCGCAACCTGGCCCGCCTCATCCAGACCCGCGGCCGTATCGAGGGCTTCCTGGTCGGTGACCACTACGACCTGCAGCCGCAGTTCGTCCAGGAGGTCGGCCCCTGGGTCGCCTCGGGCGCGCTGAAGTACCGCGAGACCGTGGTCGAGGGCATCGAGAACAACCTGGAGGCGTTCCTCGGGGTCCTGCGCGGCGACAACACCGGGAAGATGATCGTCAAGCTCTGACCCTGGCCGGGGCTTTCCGGGATGCGGTAACTTCATTCCGAAATCCGCCGTCGATCGTGGGCGCGAGTCACGGCGGACCGAGGAGGAAGACAACCGCATGCCCATTCAGCAGTCCGACGTCCTGTACACGGCCGTCGCCACCGCCGAGAACGGCCGCGACGGCCGTGTCGCCACCGACGACGGGAAGCTCGACGTCGTCGTGAACCCGCCGAAGGAGATGGGCGGCAGCGGCGCCGGCACCAACCCGGAGCAGTTGTTCGCCGCCGGGTACAGCGCCTGCTTCCAGGGCGCGCTCGGCGTGGTCGCCCGGCAGGAGGGCGCCGACGTCTCCGGTTCGACCGTCACCGCCAGGGTCGGGATCGGCCGGAACGAGGACGGCTTCGGGATCGTCGTGGAGATCTCCGCGGACATCCCGCACGTCGACGGGGCCACCGCGCGGGCACTGCTCGAGAAGGCGCACCAGGTGTGCCCCTACTCGAAGGCGACGCGCGGCGACGTCACCGTGACGCTGGCCCGGTAACGATCGTTGCGCACTGCGGCGGCCGCATCCTTGGACGTGGGATGCGGCCGCCGTCGTACGCCCGTGTCATCCGGCAGCCAGCGCCGCCCGGTGGACGGCCGCCGCCAGCCGGTCGTTCTCCGCGGCCGAGCCGCCCGGGAACGCGAACCGGCGCCTGGTGTAGCCGTAGGCGAGGCCGCTGCGCGGATCGGCGAAGGCCTGGGAGCCGGCGGCGCCGCTGTGGCCGATCGCGCCGGCGCCCAGGAAGGGGTGCCAGGTGTCGGCGGTGTCCTGGAAGCCGAGGCCGTACGACTTGTGGGCCCGGGCCACCAGGTCGTAGCCGGTGGAGTGCGGCTGCCCGAACTCCGCGACCGTGTCCTGCTTCAGCAGCGGGGCCTTGCCGTCCACCTCGCTGATCATCGCCGCGTACATCCCGGCCAGACCGCGCGCCGACGCGACACCGCCCACCGACGCCGGGCCCTGGGCGCGTACCGCGCGCTCGTTCGGCAGCGACTCCAGGTCGGTCGGCTCGGCCGGGTGCCGGTTGAAGGCGATCGAGCCGAGGGTGTGCGGCCCGCTCGGCAGCGCGTCGAGCACCGCCTGCTCCTCGGGGGTGAGCAGCATGGGCAGGGTGGTGCGGAAGCGGGCCTCGCGGGAGGCCGGCAGGCCCAGGTGGAAGTCCAGCCCGTAGGGGGCTCGCACGCGCTCCTCGTACACCTCCTGGAGCGTACGGCCGGTGGCACGGCGGACGACCTCGCCGGTGAGCGCGCCGATCACCAGGGCGTGGTAGCCGAAGGCCGTGCCCGGCCGCCAGAACGGCCGCTGGTCGGCAAGGCGTTCGGCCAGTGCCCGGTCGTCGGCCAGCTCGGCCGTGGTGAACCCGGTGTCGGTGCCGATCAGGCCGGCCCGGTGCGCGAGCAGCTCGCGCAGGGTCAGCGCGCCCTTGCCCTCGGCCCCGAACTCCGGCCAGTAGTAGGTGACCCTGCGGTCCAGCTCCAGCGTGCCGTCCTGCACCAGCAGGGCCACGACGAGGTGCGCGGCGCCCTTGGTGGACGAGAACACGCCGTACAGCGAGTCACCGTCGGCACCCTCGCCCACCCACAGGTCGACCACCCGCCGGCCGTGCACATGGGCGCACAACTGGCCCTCGTAGTCGTCCCGTTCCTCCGCCACGAAGGCGGCGAACTCCTCGCGCACCGCCTCGTAGCCCTCGGCGACCGTGCCGTGCACGGTGATTCCCCGCGTCATCCGCCCTCCTCGACCGAGCCGCTCGCGCGTCGCTCCCTTTTGTGCCCCACGCCCGCATCACCACCTGACGTTCCCGGGATCGGTACGGCGGGGTGCACCCGTTCGACTCAACCGTGTCGAGCGCGGACCGGATTCGCGGGTCCTAGGTGCACCACCACAGGAACCGGTTGCACGTCCTCGTCGGGGACGCGGTGGGGGTCGGGTCCGAGGTCGTCGGGCCGGCCGTCGGGGTGGCGGTGGGCCGGGACGAGGGCTGGGCCGGCGGGGCCGCGGTCGTCGTACCCGCGCCCGAGGTGGCGGACTGCTCCGCGTTGTCACCGGCGGCGGGGGACTTGGAGGACTTGTCCTTCGGGGACTCGGAGGCCGAGGCCGAGGCCGACGGGCCGGAGGACGACGAGGCGCTCGGCGCCGTCGTACGGACGGAGGTGCCGTCTGCGGGAGCCGCCGTGCGGCCCGGGGACGCGGAGGCGCTGCCGCCCTCGGCCGAGGTGTCCCCGGCCGTCGTCGAGGTGTCACCGCTGAAGGGCGCGAAGGTGGCGTCCGTGCCGAGTTCGGCGATGCTGAGCCCGCCGGCGGCCAGCACGAACCCGGTGGCGATCAGCACCGTCCGGCGTCTGCGGCGCCGGTGTGCGGCGGCCTTGCGGTCCCGGCGGCTGGCGTCGGCGACGGCGGGGCCGTCGGCGTCCTGGCCGCCCACGGCTCCCCCGCGGCCCCTGCCCCGGCCCCGCGACTGACGCCGGGCGGCACGGCCCACGGGCTCGTCGTGGGCTTCCGGGTCGTCGTACTCGTCCCGGTCGTGCGCCTCGTCGTCGGCGTGGGCGTCGCCGTAGTCCGCGTGGTCGTCGTGGTCCGCGTGGTCCGCGTGGTCCGCGTGGTCTCCGTACGCGTCGCCCCGGCCGGCGTGCCCGCCGTGCCCGCCCGTAGTCACCTGGCCGTCGGAGCCCGCGTGGTGCCCGGCCGCGCCGTCGTACGTGTAGGCGTCCGGGACCGCCGCGGCGCCGAACTGCTGCGGTACGCGCACGTCCTGCGCCGCCGGGTGGGTGAGACCGCCGGAGTGCCCGGGTGCGTGCGTCGCGGGCCCGCCGCCGTGGCCGGCGTACGCGTGCCCCGCCGGGGCGCCGGTGTGGGCCTCCTGGCCGTACGGACCCGCCACCGCGCCCGCGCGCGGGGCGGAAGGCTGGGCCGGTGCGCCACATCCCGGGCAGGCCAGGGCGCCGTTGAGGTGCCGTTGGCACGGGTGGCAGAAGTCCATGACGCCGGAAGACTAGATTCCCCGCCGGTCACGTAACCAGGCACCTCTGTGAAGGTTTCGTGCGGGACCGAAAAGGTTCCCGAAAGTCATGTCGAAACTGTTACCTGTTCGACCCATTGACACCCCCGCCACGCCGTCCTTACTGTCACGCCAGCATTTCGAACGAGTGACGAAATCTCGAACAGTCTGAGGGGCAACTGCCGTGCGCATCACCGGAATCAGCACGCACGTGGTCGGGACACCGTGGCGCAACCTGACCTACGTCCAGGTGCACACCGACGAGGGGATCACGGGAGTCGGCGAGACCCGGATGCTCGGCCACACCGACGCGCTGATCGGCTATCTGCGCGAGGCCGAGGCCAACCACATCCTCGGATCGGACCCGTTCGCTGTCGAGGACCTCGTGCGGCGGATGAAGTACGGCGACTACGGGCGGGCCGGCGAGATCGTCATGTCAGGCATCGCGGTCGTCGAGATGGCCTGCTGGGACATCAAGGGCAAGGCGCTCGGCGTGCCGGTGTGGCAGCTGCTGGGCGGCAAGGTCACCGACCGGGTCAAGGCGTACGCCAACGGCTGGTACACCACCGAGCGGACGCCGGAGGCGTACCACAAGGCCGCCCAGGGGGTCATGGAGCGCGGCTACAAGGCGCTGAAAATCGACCCCTTCGGCACCGGGCACTTCGAACTGGACCACGAGCAGACCCTGTACGCGGTCTCCCTCATCGAGGCCGTGCGGGACGCAATCGGACCGGACGCCGAGCTGATGCTGGAGATGCACGGCCGCTTCTCCCCCGCCACCGCCGTCCGGCTGGCGAAGGAGATGGCGCCCTTCAAGCCGGCCTGGCTGGAGGAGCCGTGCCCGCCGGAGAACCTGAAGGCGCTGGAGAAGGTGGCCGCCAAGGTGGACATCCCGGTCGCCACCGGTGAACGCATCCACGACCGCATCGAGTTCCGCGAGCTCTTCGACAGCCAGTGCGTCGACATCATCCAGCCCGACGTCGGCCACATCGGCGGCATCTGGGAGACCCGGAAGCTGGCCGCCACCGCCGAGACCCACTACATGCTCGTCGCCCCGCACAACGTGGGCGGGTCCGTGCTGACCGCCGCCTCGCTCCAGGTCGGCTTCACCTCGCCGAACTTCAAGATCCTGGAGCACTTCAACGACTTCGCCGACGCGGACATCAAGAAGGTGGTCAAGGGGGCCCCGGAGGTCGTGGACGGCTACTTCCACCTCTCCGACCGGCCCGGTCTCGGCGTCGAGCTGGACACCGACGCGGCCGCCGAGTTCCCGCAGCAGCAGGCCCGGTTCGACCTGTGGGCCGAGGGCTGGGAGCAGCGCAAGCCGAAGGACACGAAGTGACCTCGCCGGGTTCGCAGGTCCTCATCGAGGCGCCGGGCGTGCACCGGGTCGAGGAGCACACGCCCCGGCAGCCCGGTCCCGGCGAGGCGCTGATCGCGGTGCACGCGGTGGGCATCTGCGGCAGCGACCGCGAGGTGTACCAGGGCAACCGGCCTCCGGGGTACGTCCGTTACCCGCTCACGCCCGGCCACGAGTGGTCCGGGACCGTGCGCGCGGTGGGCGCCGGGGTGCCGGACGGCCTGGTCGGCCGCAAGGTCGTCGGTGAGGGCTTCCGCAACTGCCAGGTGTGCGACCGCTGTCACGCGGGCGAGACCACGCTGTGCACGGCCGGGTACGAGGAGACCGGGTTCACCCGGCCGGGCGCCATGGCGGCCACCCTCACCCTGCCGGCCCGGCTCCTGCACCCGCTGCCGGACGAGGCCGACCTCACCGCCGCCGCCCTGCTGGAGCCGGCCGCCTGCGTCGCGGCCGCCGCGCTGAAGGCCCGGGCCCTGCCGGGCGAGCGGGTCGCGGTGGTCGGCACGGGCACGCTCGGGATGTTCGCGGTGCAGCTCCTGAAGGCGGTTTCGCCTGCGGAACTGCTGGTCGTGGGCACCGGATACGACCGGGAGGCACTGTCCCGGCGGTTCGGGGCGAGCGACTTCCGGCTCAAGGACCAGCCGTTGCCCGGCGACTTCGACGTCGTGATCGAGACCGCCGGGTCCGCGTCCGCCGCGCGCACCGCGGCCGCGCTGCTCAGGCGCGGCGGACGGCTGGTGCTGACGGGCATCCCGGCGCCGGGCGCGGACGGGCTCGACCCGACCGACCTGGTCGTACGGCAACTGGAGGTGCACACCGTCTTCGGGGCGCCGCCGGACGCCTGGGCGCATGCCGTGCGGGTCTTCGGCGCCGGGCTGCTCGACCCGCTGCCCCTGGTCACCCACGAGCTGCCGCTGACCGAGTTCCCGCAGGCCATCGAGCTGGTGGGGGCCGGTGATCCGAAGGTGGGCAAGGTGCTGCTCCGTCCCTGACCGTGCGCCGGCCGGGACGTGACCCGACGGCGCCCCGGCCGGTGCACCAAGGCCTTTTCCATACCCAGAGACGCGAACCTTGTCCGAAATACCGAACACGAAGGACAGCTAGTGACCGACGCTTCCGCTCCGGCAGCCCGCAGGCCCGGCGAGCAGGTGCTCGCCGCACTCGGCCTGGACGCGCCCGCCCTCGACCCCGCCGACACCTCCGCCCACGGCTTCCCGGGCGGCGGCCGCTGGCGCACCGAGATTCCCTCGTGCGAGGGTCCCGAAGCGCTGGCGGTCGTACTGAAGGAGGCCTCGCGCCTCGATGTGCCGATCCACCGGATCAGCCAGGGCAGCGGCGTGTGGATGCTCACCGACGCCGAGATCACCGAGATGGTCGAGGCGACCGCCGAACGGGACATCGAACTCTGCCTGTTCACCGGCCCGCGCGGCACCTGGGACATCGGCGGCTCGGTGCGCTCCGACTCGCGGGGGGCCGGACTGCGCGCCCGGGGCCACGACGCCGTCGCCGGCTGTGTCGAGGACGCCGTCCGCGCCACCGAGCTGGGCGTCAAGTGCCTGCTGGTGGCCGACGAGGGCGTGCTGTGGACCCTGCACCGGGCGCGCACGGCCGGGATCATCCCGGCCGACACCACCCTGAAGGTCTCCGCGCTGATCGGCCCGGTCAACCCGGCCTCGTACGCGGTCTACGAGCGGCTCGGCGCCGACTCCGTCAACGTGCCCAGCGATCTGACGCTCGAGCATCTCACCGAGATCCGCCGGGTCTCCGGCGCCCCCATGGACATGTACATCGAGGCCCCCGACGACCTCGGCGGCTATGTGCGGATGTACGAGGTCGCCGAGCTGATCCGGCGCGGCGCACCGCTCTACCTGAAGTTCGGCCTGTCCAAGGCTCCCGGCATCTACCCGTGGGGCACCCATCTGCGGGACGTGACCCTGGACACCGCCCGGGAGCGGGTGCGGCGCGGCCGGCTCGCCCTGGACCTGCTCGCCCGGCACGGCGCGGACCGCGACATGGCGCCGCTCGGCTCCCGGCTGCCCGGGACGCTGCACCGTTTCCCGACCACCGCGTGACCCCTCTCAACGACGAGAAGAAACAAGGACGGATCACCATGCTCAACCGCAGAGCCGCATTCGCCGCGATGGCCACCGCCGCCTCGCTCGCCCTCACCCTGACCGCCTGCGGCCAGAACAGCGAGGGCGGCAGCGACGACAAGGGCGGGGACGCCAAGGGCGGCACGATCGGCATCGCGATGCCGACCAAGTCCTCGGAACGCTGGATCGCCGACGGCAAGAACGTCGAGAAGAACCTCCAGGCCAAGGGCTACAAGACCAAGCTGGTCTACGGCGAGGACAACCCGGAGACCCAGGTCTCGCAGATCGAGAACCTGATCACGCAGGGCGTGAAGGGCCTGATCGTCGCGGCGATCGACAACAAGTCCCTGAACAACGTCCTCCAGGAGGCCGCGGACGCGGACATCCCGGTCATCGCCTACGACCGTCTGATCCTCGGCACCGAGAACGTCGACTACTACGCCTCGTTCGACAACGAGAAGGTCGGCAAGCTGCAGGGCCAGTACATCGTCGACCAGCTCGGGCTGAGCAAGGGCAAGAAGGGCCCCTTCAACCTCGAACTGTTCGCCGGCTCCAACGACGACAACAACACCAAGTACTTCTTCGGCGGGGCGATGAGCGTCCTCCAGCCGTACATCGACAAGAAGCAACTGGTCGTCAAGTCCGGGCAGACCAAGATCAACCAGGTCGTCACCCTGCGCTGGGACGGCACCACCGCGCAGAAGCGCATGGAGGACATCCTCACCTCGTCCTACAAGAGCGGCCGGGTCGACGCGGTCCTCTCGCCCTACGACGGCATCTCCATCGGCATCCTGTCCGCGCTGAAGTCGGACGGCTACGGCTCCGGCAGCAAGGCGCTGCCCGTCATCACCGGCCAGGACGCCGAGCTGGCCTCGGTGAAGTCGATCATCTCCGGCCAGCAGACGCAGACCGTCTACAAGGACACCCGGCAGCTCGCCAAGGTCGCGGCCACCATGGTCGACGACGTCCTGCAGGACAAGAAGCCGCAGGTCAACGACTCCAAGACCTACGACAACGGCAGCAAGGTCGTACCCGCCTACCTGCTCCAGCCGGTCAGCGTCGACAAGTCCAACTACAAGCAGGTCCTGGTCGACGGCGGCTACTACACCGAGTCCGAGCTGAAGTAACCCGCCCGCTACCTACGGATTGGAAGGCACGACCATGGCGGGACCCGTCCTGGAAATGCGCTCGATCGTCAAGACCTTTCCCGGTGTCAAGGCGCTGTCGGACGTCACCCTGACCGTCCGGCAGGGCGAGGTCCACGCCATCTGCGGGGAGAACGGCGCCGGCAAGTCGACCCTGATGAAGGTGCTCTCCGGCGTCCACCCGTACGGCAGTTACGAGGGAGACGTCCTCTTCGAGTCGGAGGTCTGCCAGTTCAAGGACATCCGGGCCAGTGAGCAGCACGGCATCGTCATCATCCACCAGGAGCTTGCGCTGGTGCCGTACCTCTCCATCGCGGAGAACCTCTTCCTCGGCAACGAGCACGCCCGGCGCGGGCTCATCAACTGGAACGAGACCCTGCGGCACGCCACCGAACTGCTGCGCCGGGTGGGTCTGGACGAGCACCCGGAGACCCGCGTCGCCGACATCGGCGTCGGCAAGCAGCAGCTCGTGGAGATCGCCAAGGCGCTGTCGAAGCAGGTGAAGCTGCTCATCCTGGATGAGCCCACCGCCGCGCTGAACGACGAGGACAGCGGCAAACTCCTCGATCTCATCCTGGAGTTGAAGAAGCAGGGCATCACCTCGATCATCATCTCCCACAAGCTCAACGAGATCCGCCGGGTCGCCGACTCGGTGACGATCATCCGGGACGGCCGGTCCATCGAGACGCTGGACGTGAAGGCGCCGGAGACCACCGAGGAGCGGATCATCGCGGGCATGGTCGGCCGCGACCTCGACCACCGCTTCCCGGAACGCACCCCGCACCATCCGGAGGAGGGCACGGCACCGGCGCTGGAGATCCGCGGCTGGACCGTGCACCACCCGATCGACCAGCAGCGCAAGGTCGTGGACGACGTCTCGCTCCAGGTCCGCCGCGGGGAGATCGTCGGCATCGCGGGCCTGATGGGCGCCGGCCGCACCGAACTGGCGATGAGCGTCTTCGGGCGCGCCTACGGCCGGTACGCGGGCGGCACGGTCCTGAAGGACGGCAAGGAGATCCGCACCAAGTCCGTGGCGGAGGCGGTCGGGCACGGGATCGCGTACGTCACCGAGGACCGCAAGCACTACGGCCTCAACCTCATCGACACCATCAACCGCAACATCTCGCTGACCGCCCTGAGCAAGGTGGCCAGGCGGGGCGTCGTCGACGAGCACGAGGAGCGGCAGGTCTCCGAGGGCTTCCGCAGGACCATGAACATCAAGGCACCGACCGTGTTCGAGCCGGTGGGCAAGCTGTCGGGCGGCAACCAGCAGAAGGTCGTCCTCAGCAAGTGGATCTTCGCCGGCCCCGATGTGCTGATCCTCGACGAGCCGACCCGCGGCATCGACGTGGGTGCCAAGTACGAGATCTACACGGTGATCGACCAACTCGCCGCCGAGGGCAAGGCGGTGGTCTTCATCTCCTCCGAGCTGCCCGAACTGCTCGGCATGTGCGACCGCATCTACACGATGGCCGCCGGGCGGCTGACCGGTGAGGTGCCGCGGGCCGAGGCCACGCAGGAAGTACTGATGCGCCATATGACGAAAGACACGCAGGACCAAGAGGTGACGCGATGAGCACGGATGTGACCGCCAAGAGCCCGGCCCCCGCGCCACCGGGCCGGGGCGGATCGGCCACCGGCAAGGGGCTGCTCCAGGTGGTGCTGGACGGCCTGCGCCGCAACATGCGCCAGTACGGCATGCTGCTCGCGCTCGGCCTGATCGTGGCCCTCTTCGCCGTCTGGACGGACGGGGACCTGCTGCTGCCCCGCAACGTCTCCAACCTGGTGCTGCAGAACAGCTACATCCTGGTGCTCGCGATCGGCATGATGCTGGTGATCATCGCCGGGCACATCGATCTGTCGGTCGGCTCGCTGACCGCGTTCGTGGGCGCCTTCGCCGCGGTGCTGACCGTCCAGCACGGTGTCGCCTGGCCGATCGCGCTGGTGCTGTGCCTGCTGGTGGGTGCGGCGGCCGGCTCGGTCCAGGGCTACCTCATCGCCTATCTGGGCATACCCTCCTTCATCGTCACGCTCGCCGGGATGCTGCTGTTCCGCGGTCTGACGGAGATCCTGCTCAAGGGCCAGACACTCGGCCCGTTCCCCGACGGGCTGCAGAAACTCGGCAACGGCTTCCTCCCGGAGACCGGCCCGGACACCAACTACCACAACCTCACCCTGCTGCTCGGTCTCGTCCTGATCGCGGCCGTGGTGTGGCAGGAGGTCCGGGACCGGCGCCGCCAGCAGGAGTTCGCGCTGGAGGTGCCGCCCACCCGGCTGTTCCTGCTGAAGCTGACCGCCCTGGTCGCCGCGATCCTCGCGCTCACCCTGCTGCTCGCCAGCTACAAGGGCGCCCCGATCGTGCTGATCATCCTCGGCGCGCTGGTCGTGGGCTACGGCTACGTCATGCGCAACGCGGTCTTCGGCCGTCACATCTACGCGATCGGCGGCAACCTGCCGGCGGCCAAGCTGTCCGGCGTGAAGGACAAGAAGGTCACCTTCCTTGTCTTCCTGAACATGGGCGTGCTCGCGGCCCTGGCGGGTCTGGTGGTAGCCGCCCGGCTGAACGCGGCCTCGCCGAAGGCGGGCGTCAACTTCGAACTCGAGGCGATCGCCTCCTCGTTCATCGGCGGCGCGTCCATGAGCGGCGGTGTCGGCACCGTCCTCGGCGCCATCATCGGCGGTCTCGTCCTCGGGGTGCTGAACAACGGCATGAACCTGTTGAGCGTCGGCACCGACTGGCAGCAGGTCATCAAGGGCCTGGCCCTGCTGGTGGCGGTCGGGTTCGACGTGTGGAACAAGCGCAAGTCCGGTTCGTAAGTCAGCTCGGGCCCCGCCGGATCACCGGCGGGGCCCCTTCCTTTCACGGGAGCCGCAAGTGGAACTGAACAGACGTACGGTCATTGCAGGAGCAGCGGCGGCGGGCATCGCCGCCACCACCCTCGGGGGCACCGCGCAGGCGGCCGCGGGCCACCGGCCGGGGAAGGAGCTCTTCGGCCGGCTCGCCGACGGCACCAAGGTGTACCGCTGGTCGCTGCAGAACGGCGGCATCCGGATGAAGGTGCTGTCGTACGGCGGGGTCGTCCAGACCCTGGAGGTCCCGGACGCCCGCGGCCGGCACGCCAACGTGGTCGCGGGCTTCGACGGCATCGACGACTACGTGGCGAAGAGCCCGTACTTCGGCGCGCTGATCGGCCGCTACGGCAACCGCATCGGCAAGGGGCAGTTCACCCTCGACGGCAAGAGCTACCAGCTCTCCGTCAACGACGGCGTGAACAGCCTGCACGGCGGCGCCAAGGGCTTCGACAAGCGGGTCTGGGACGTGGAGCCGTTCACCGACGGCTCCGACGTCGGCCTGCGCCTGTACTACACGAGCGTCGACGGGGAGATGGGTTACCCGGGCACGCTGCGGTCGACGGTGACGTACACGCTCACCCGGCGCGGCGAGTGGCGCGTCGACTACGAGGCCACCACCGACCGGGCCACCGTCGTCAACCTCACCAGCCACGTCTACTGGAACCTGGCCGGCGAGGGCAGCGGCACGATCGAGGACCACGAGCTCACCATCGCCGCCGCCCGGTACACGCCCACCGACTCCGGTCTGATCCCGACCGGTGAGCGCCAGGGTCGCGGGCACCCCGTTCGACTTCCGCCGCGCCAAGCCGATCGGCCGGGACATCCGGGCCGGCCACGAGCAGCAGGTGCTCGCCAAGGGCTACGACCACAACTGGGTGCTGGACAAGGGCGTCACGGCGCGGCCCGAGCACATCGCCACGCTCCGCGACCCGCGCTCGGGCCGCACCCTGCGGATCGCCACCGACCAGCCGGGCCTGCAGTTCTACTCCGGCAACTTCCTCGACGGCACCCTGACCGGCACCGGCGGCCGTACCTACCGCCAGGGCGACGCGCTGTGCCTGGAGACCCAGCACTTCCCGGACTCCCCGAACCACGCCGCCTTCCCGTCGACCGTGCTCCGGCCCGGGCAGACGTACCGGACGACCACGGTGCACACGTTCGGGGCGTGAGGTTCGCGCCGGGCGTGAATCGGCTCACACCATCGGTGAGTTGAACGCCACTGGCGCCCCCTCCGTATCCAAGGGCGGCCCGTGCTCCCCCGCACGGGCCACCCTTCGACGGAGGTCCCCTTGCCTGACAACGTCACCTCGTTGTTCCGCAACACCGCCGCGCACAGCCCTTCGATGGCGGCGCTGACGCGGGAGAGCGACGGGTCGGGCCCGGTGGACTTCTGCATCCCGTGCAACCCCTACTTCCCCACTCCCGCGATGTTCGAGGAGATGGCGGTCCGGTTGCGCGAGATCATCACGTACTACCCGAGCAGCGCCGACACCATCACCGCCGAGCTGTGCGGCCTGCTCCAGCTGCCGCCGCAGTGCGTGGCGATGGGCAACGGCTCGACGGAGCTGATCACCTGGATCGACCATCTGCTGGTCCGGGAGTCGCTGGCCGTGCCGGTGCCCACCTTCGGCCGCTGGACCGACCAGCCGATGGAGACCGGCAAGCGGGTGGACATGTTCCCGCTCCAGGAGGCGAACGGCTTCGGCCTGGACCTGGCGCAGTACGCGGAGTTCATCCGGGCCCGGGGCACCCGGGTGGCGGTCATCTGCAATCCGAACAACCCCGACGGCGGCTATCTGCACAAGCAGCAGATCGTGCAGTTCATGGACGCGATGGCGGACCTGGACCTGGTGGTGATCGACGAGTCCTTCCTGGAGTTCGCCGACGCCGAGGCCGAGCCGAGCGTGGTGCAGGAGGCCATGCTCCGTCCGAACGTGGTCGTGCTGCGCAGCCTCGGCAAGAACTTCGGACTGCACGGCATCCGGTTCGGCTACCTGGTGGCGAACCCGGCGCTGGCCGGCCGGGTCCGCTCGATGCTGCCGAAGTGGAACCTCAACTCCTTCGCCGAGCACGTGGTGTTCATGCTGCGCGAGCACGGCCCGGAGTACGCGCAGAGCCTGCTGCAGGTGCGCCGCGACCGCCTCGACATGGCCAGCCACCTCTCCGCGCTGCCCGGCCTCACCGTCTACCCCTCCCAGGGCAACTTCCTCTTCGTGCGCCTGCCCGTCGGCGCGGAAGGCACCGTGGTCCGGGACCGGCTGCTCACCGAGCACCGGATCCTGGTCCGCGAGTGCGGCAACAAGATCGGTTCGTCCAGCCGCTTCCTGAGACTCGTGGTGCGCCCCCAGGTCGACGTGCGTCGCCTGGTGTCCGGCCTGGAGCAGGTGCTCTACGGGACCAGGAGGGGAGCCGCCGTACCCGAGCTGAGCAACGGGACCAGCTACAGCTCGGGTACGGCGGCCGTGGACCGGCTGATGAGCGAGACCAACGGAGCCGGTGTGCAGGGACTGGCGGCACAGGCCGCCGGCGCCGGCCCCGCCCCGGCCGCCGGCACCGGCATGCCGCTCCCCGCCGCCACGCCGATGGGCGGCGGGATGCCGATGCCGGCGGCAGCCCAGGTCCCGCCGGCGGCGGCCCAGGTGCCAACGGCAGTGCCCACACCCCCAGCTCCGGCGCCGGTCCCCCTCCCGGCGCCGGTCCCCACGCCCGCGCCGATGGCCCCGGCGGCGATGGCCCCGCCTCCGGCCGCGATGCCCGCTCCGGCACCCGTGCCGGCCCCGGTGCCCGTGCCCGTCCCGGCGCCCGCCGCCGTGGGGCCCACCCCGCCCGGCGTCCCGGCGCGCGGCGGCCTCACCGCCGCCCAGGTGCGCGGGATGACAGCGCCGCCGGCACCGGCTCGCCCCACCGGCCTGACCCCGGCCCCGGCGACCGGCTGGCCCAACGCCCAGAGCTGGCCGAACGCGGCGGGGATGGGCCAGACGGGGTAGCGAACGCCTCAGCGGGGGCGCCGCCGGTCAGCCCCTGAAGCGCCGGTCGTAGCCGATCGAGTACACGCCGGCGGTGCCGCTCACCGAGCACGTCGCGGACGACACGCGGTTGCGGTAGACCCACTGGCCGGTGATCGTCCACTTGTGGCCACCGGTGTTGATACAGGTGACCACGGCTCTGTGCTGGCGCACTCCGCTGTTGCTGTCGCACTTCACGTTGCCGGTCTGACCGGAGTTGCTCGGGTACGTCGTACAGCTCTCACTCGCGGCGGCGGCGGTCTCCCACGCGCCGGAGGCGGCAAGGAGGCCGGCCGCGAGGACCGGTACGACCAGCAGGCGGGCGGGCTTCTTACGGCCGGGCTCGGTGTGACCGGACTCGGTGTGAGTGGGTTCCATGTGGTCGGTGTCCTTCGCCGTCAGAGGTGGCGGGTGGTCAGGCGCTTGCCGTACCGGTCGAGGAGGATGAGGTTCCAAGCGGTGGAGTCGTCGCCGTCGTCGCCGTCCCACCAGGTCGCGAACGTGTCGGCGAGCCGCTTGGCGTCGGCCTGGCCGCTCCCGCCGGTGTATGTGGTGGTGAGTTCGACGTCGTAGTCCCGGTCGCCGAGGTGGACGAGGACGGTCCGGTCCACGTGCTCGGCGGACCGCTTGCCTCCGTGCGCGGCGGCCCAGGTGCGGAACCGGGCCAGGAGATCGGGATCGGACTCGCGGCGCGTCACCTGCCGAACGGGCGGATGGCGGTCGGTGCCCGACTTCACGCCCTGCTTGCAGCCCAGCACCCAGGCGCCGCGGTCCTTCTCCACCACGTGTCGCGGCCGGGCCGTGAGGGACCGCCGGACACAGCCTCCCCATACCACCTCGCGGACCGCGGCGCCCTTGCCGCCGTCCTCGAAGAGCTGCTTGCCGGTCCGCCAACCGGCGTCGTACGCCGACGCGTAGCCGGGCTCGGTCCCGGCACGGGACGGGGCCGGCTCCGGCTTCCCGTTGCCGCCGCAGGCCACGGCGAGCAGGCCCAGCAGAGCCGTCGCGACCGTGAGCCCGAACGGCCCTGTTCTTGCCGGTGCGTTCATGCCCCGTGTCCCCTCTCGATGCTTCGCGGTCCAACCTGCTAGAGCGGTCTTGCGAAGCCTTGGTTGCCTCGTGGAATCGCCTTTACGTTCGAGGACCGATGTGGGTAGGGTCCACGATCGCAGCGGACCGGGCCGCACCGACCAGCGCCCGCGACGCAGCCGGACAACAGACCGGGCCGAACTGACCAGGGCCCGCGACACATCTGAATCAGGGGGAACTTTGAGGCTGAGACACAGCCTGGCCGCCGCCACCGCGATAGCGGCCGTCTTCGTCCCGTCGGCCGCCATGGCCGATTCCACACCCACCGTGCCGACAGCGAGTCCGAGCGGCTCACCGCTCAACCCGTCGGCGTCCGCCTCTCCCTCGCAGGGGGCGAGCCCGACCGCCACGCCCACCCCGTCCACCCCGTCCTCCTCGCCGTCGTCGGGTTCGGCGTCGCCGGGTTCGGCGTCGGCCACACCGCCGGCCTCGCCGTCCGGCCCGCCGGCCTCACCCAGTGCCTCGCCGAGCGCGAGCGGCACTCCCGGGGACGCGGCACCGGCGACCGAGCTGGAGAAGTTCTGGACGCCGGAGCGCATGGCACAGGCCGTCCCGGTGCAGGAGGACCAGCCTCTTCCGGGACAGTCGGGCGCCCGCCGGGGCAAGGCCGTCGCCCGGACCTCGCCGTCGCACACCTTCGAGGGCATCAAGGAGGTGGGCACGTTCTTCTGGCAGGACAGCGACCTGCAGTACCGCTTCTGCGCCGGAACCGTCGTCCCCTCCCCGGACAAGGACCTGGTGCTGACCGCGGCGCACTGCTTCGACAGCACCGACCAGCAGAAGAAGCTGGTGTTCGTGCCCAAGCACCACCGGGCCGACCCCAAGCCGTACGGGCTCTTCCCGATCAAGGTCGGGCAGATCTACGCCGACCCCCGGTACCTGCGCAAGGGCGGTGACCACGACTACACCGACCTGGACTTCGCCCTGCTGAAGACCGAGCCCCGCTCGGACGGCAAGAGGGTGCAGGACGTCGTCGGGGCGATCCCCATCGGTTACGGCACGGGCTTCGACCACCCCAAGACCAGGGTCATCGGCTATCCGTGGCTGCCGGACGACGACGGCAAGTACAAGCCCCACCAGGACCCGCTCGACTGCACGTCACCGATGAAGAAGTTCACCGCCGCCAGTTCCGGCGGCTGGAAGGGCGGCACCTTCTCGCAGATCGACTGCGACGGCTACGTCCGCGGCACCTCCGGCGGCCCCTTCATCATCGGAGGCGACCACCCGCAGGTCATCGGCGTGACGGGCGGCTGGCAGACCGGCGGCCACAGCGACGACACGTCCTACTCGTCCTACTTCGACACCGACCTCAAGCGGATCTACGACGCCGCGGTGGCCGGGAAGAAGCCGGCGCCGGTCGTACTGCCGGCCGCGTCGACGTGGCAGCATGCCAAGGACATCGCCTCCGGTTTCTTCGCCCTCGACGGGCCGGTCTCCGAGGACCGCATGGACATGTTCGTGCTGTGGTCCGACGGCGAGCTGACGATCTACCGCGGCGCGGACAAGGGACTGAACTACTTCGACAAGGAGATCAGGGTCCAGAAGCCCAACAAGCTGTGGGCCGAGCACGCCAAGCAGGTGGTGGCCGGTGACTTCACCGGCGACAACGGCTCGGACCTGCTCGTGCTGTGGACGGACGGCGAGGTCACCCTGTACCCGTCGGTGGACGAGAACGGCTTCCACGGCGAGAAGCAGATCGTCGCGCCGAACGCGACCTGGAAGCATGCCGAGGAGATGACCGCCGGACGGTACGGCGGGAACAAGTGGCAGGACGACCTCGTCGTCCGCTGGTCCGACGGTGAACTGACGGTCTACCAGAACACCGGGACGAGCCTCGGCAAGGAGATCAAGGTCGTCAACCCGAACAAGACCTGGACCCACGCCGTCGAGATCGGTTCCGGCGACTACACGCAGGGCGACACCTGGGACCTGGTGGTGCGCTGGTCCGACGGCGAGCTGACCCTCTACGACGACTTCACCGGAAGCGGCGATACCTGGGGCGAGCACAAGTGGAAGGCCCCCAATGACCTGTGGGAGCACGCCATGCTCGTCACGGGCGGGGACTTCAGCGACAACCCCTGGCCGGACGACACCCTCGTCCGCTGGTCGGACGGTGAGCTGAGCCTCTACACCGAGGGCAACGCGTCCGGGATCGGCAGCGAGCACCAGCTCGTCGCCCCCTGAGCCAAGCCCGAAGGGGGCTTCGCGACCGTCGTGGTCACGGAGCCCCTGCCGGCACGACGACGTTGCAGTCGGGTCGAGGGGCCCCGGGACGACGCCCTCGTGGAGGGTTTGTGAATCCGGTCGTGGGGATCCTCGTGACCGTGCTGATGAGCCGGCCCGGTTCCTCCGGCGACGACCGGGACAAGAGCGCGGAGCCGGCGCCCACGCGGTCCGCCGCCGCGGCCGGGTCCGGTGCTTCCGAGCGGCCCGCGGAGACCGCCGCCGTCGAGCGCGCGCTGTTCGGGCCGAAGGCCGTCGCGGCCGACACGACCGACCGCGGGTCCTTCGTCGACCTGGACACCTCGGAGCCGACCGTCACGGGTTCGGACATCGCCGGCGCGGACGTCACCTTCGGGGCGCCGACCGGGTCCGTGGAGCTGTCCGTGCCGGGGTCCGCCGAGAACCTGGCGCCGCTGCCCGCATCGGGGGCCGCGCCGACGGCAGCGCAGTGCGCGGAGAGTGTCCGGTCCAACGGCACCTACACCGCCGAGGTCGAGCCGGGCGACCGGTTCTGCCTGCTGACCGGCGAGGACCGGACGGCGTACCTCCGGGTCCGCACGGCGCCGGTGCAGGGCACCGGACGACTGGAGATCACCGTCTGGGACGCGGCCGCCGGCTGAGCCCCGGGCTCCGGCCGTCACGCCGGCCGGGCTGCCGCACACCAGGCGACAGCCCGACGCGGCGAGACACTAGTTGTGCGGGCACTCCTTCCAGGCCAGGTGGTACACCGTGCTGATGTCACCGTCGGTCGAGTCCATCGTCATGAAGCTGACCTTGCCGGGGTTGGCGCTGCCCGCGTTCACCCGTAGCTCGGTGTTGATGTTGAAGTTGCGCAGCACTCCGCAGGGCGCCCAGACCAGTTGGGCCCAGTCGGTGCTGTCGGTCGCCTGCCAGTCGTCGTTGTAGACGCCGCTGAACGGGTGGGTCCTCGACGCGGTGTTGGACGAGCCCTGGAAGTAGTACGACGCCTTCTGGGTGGCGGTCGCGCCGGGCTGGAGGGAGAGGAAGCCCCGGTAGTCCGCGCTGGCGACCGCGTAGGTGAAGCCCTGCGGGACGTGCACGACCAGGTTGAGCTGGCAGTTCTTCCGGAAGGCCGTGGGCTCGGAGTTGCCGCCGGCCTGGGCCAGGTAGTCGCTGTAGGTCACCGTGAAGGCGGTGTTGTCCGGGGAGACGGCGACGGCGGCCGTGCCGGCCGGGCAGCCGGAGCCGTTCACCGTGGCGACGTCGATGACGATCTTGTCCGGGGGCGGGTCGTCGAAGACGGACGACGGGGACTGGGCGGGTAGCGCGGTGGTGAGCAGAGCGGCTACGGCGCCGCTCAGCAGGAGTCCACCAGCCATGGCTTCTCCAGGTTGTCGAGTGGGGGGTTCGACCTCCGACCCATCCGTTCACCGTGGAAGAAACTGTGTTGAACCTGTGAAGGACGGAGAGGCGAGGGGAATCGTAGGAAGCCCCGCTCCGGCCCGGCAGGGCGAACTCCGGCCATTCACACCCGGCTTTTCACGCACCGCCCGCTCCCGGTCACGCCCCCGGCGCCCCGCCCGGTCCTCAGGGGTTCTCCCAGGCCGCCGGTTCCGCCGCCAGCGCCCGTACCGGCTCGGGCAGCGCACCGGCCGCGAGGTCGGCGACGGTGACGCCCTCCAGGATGCGGCGCACATTGGCGCGCAGGGCGATCCACAGCGGGAGCAGGGGCTCGGCCGTGCCTGTGTAGGCAAGGCCCGTCGGGCGCTCCCCGCGCACGGAGACGATCGGGCCGTCCACCGCCCGGATGACATCCGCCACGGTGATGGCGGCCGCGGCCCGGGCCAGCCGGTAGCCGCCGCCCCCGCCGCGCCTGCTGTCGACGACCCCCGCCCGCCTGAGGTCGCCCAGGATGCCCTCCAGGAACTTGTGGGGAATGTCCTGCTCGACAGCGATTTCCTCTGCCTTCACCGGGCCGTTACCCTCCCGTACGGCCAGCTCCAGAACCGCCCGTACCGCGTAATCCGCCCGCGCCGAGATCCTCATGGGTCCATTGTGGGGCGTATCTCCATGGAGAATGGCCGGACCGCGCCCCCGTAAGATCGCCGGGAGGATCCACCTTGGCGCTCAGCAGACGTACCTTCAGTGCCCTGGCCGGCTCGGCCGCGCTCGGCTTCGCCCTGGGCGGCAGCGGCGGCCCCGGGGCGCCCTCGGCGTTCGCGGCGCGCAGCGTGCCCACCGGTCCGGCGCCGGCCCCGCCGGGCGCCGACGGCGAGCGCCACACGATCGGGTACGACGCCTACTCGCTCCTGGTCGACGGCAAGCGCCTGGTGGTGTGGTCCGGCGAGATGCACCCCTTCCGGCTGCCCAGCCCCTCCCTGTGGCGGGACGTGCTCCAGAAGATGCGGGCGCACGGCTACAACGCCGTCAGCATCTACGTGGCGTGGAACTACCACTCCCCCGCCCCCGGCGAGTACGACTTCACCGGAGTGCGGGACCTCGACCTGTTCCTGCGCATGGCCACCGAGACCGGGCTGTACGTCCTGCTGCGGCCCGGACCGTACATCAACGCGGAGATCGACGGCGGCGGCTTCCCGGGCTGGCTGACGGCGGCGAAGGGCACGGCCCGCACCGCCGACCCGGCCTATCTCCGCCACGTCGACGAGTGGCTGACCCAGGTGAACCGGATCGTCCGCCGGCATCTGTTCACCCAGGGCAGGGGCACGGTCCTGCTCTACCAGATCGAGAACGAGTACGACTCCCACGTCGACGAGGCGACCGGCCGGGACTACATGTCCCATCTGTACCGCAAGGTCCGCTCCGACGGGATCGACGTCCCGCTCTTCCACAACGACAAGGGCCGCAACGGCCACTGGATCCCCGGCTCGTTCGACACGGGCGGGGAGAAGGGCGGCTGGCTCTACGGGTTCGACGGGTATCCCTCGCCGGCCCAGGTGCCGCCGGACTGGGGGCACTACGGGCCCGGCGGCCTCACCGGCGGCGCCACCGCCTCGCCGCACACGCCCGGTTTCATGCCCGAGTTCGGCGGCGGCTGGTTCGACCCGTGGGGCGGGGCCTGGTTCGACGGCAAGGGGTACGCGGAGTCCCGGCGCACCCGGGACTCGGCCTACGAGCGCCGCTTCTACCTCACCAACCTCGCCAACGGCATCACCCTGCACAACGTGTACATGACCTTCGGCGGCACCTCCTGGGGCTGGCTGCCGGCGCCGGTCGTCTACACGTCGTACGACTACGGGGCGGCCATCGACGAGGGGCGCAACGTCACCGAGAAGATCGCCCCGATGCACCAGCTCGGGCATCTGCTGCAGCGCGTGCCCGACTTCGCCCGGCTGGACCGGGCGGCCGACGTCGAGGCCGAGAGGCTGAAGGTCTACCACCTGACCAACCCGGACACGGGCAGCCATGTGTACGTGGCCCGCAACGACGGCTCGGCCCCGGTCACCACCGACCTGCCGACCCACGAGGGCAAGCTGCGGATCACCGTGCCCGCGCGCGACGCCCGCATGCTGACCACCGGGCTCTCCCTCGGCAGCCGGACGCTGAAGTACAGCACCGCGCAGCCCGTGATGTGCCTGACCGCGGGCCGGCAGGAGATCGCCGTGTTCGCCGGCCGCCGCGACGACATGGCGGAGCTGGTGCTGAAGTGCCCGGTCGAGCCGCTGGTCATGCGGCTCGACCCGGAGGCGGCCTGGACGTTCGAGAGCGACAAGCTGCATGTGAACGTGCCCCTCGGACAGGGCGGCCTGACCCGGGTGTCGGTCGCGCAGGGCGAGAGCGACACCCCGCTGCTGCTGCTCTTCGCGGACGACGCCACCTCGGTGCGCATGTTCCCCTACGACACCCCGTCCGGGACGCTGCTGGTGTACGGCCCGGCGCTGCTGCGCCACGCCGAGGTGCGCGGCTCCGAGGTCCATCTGACGGGTGACGTCACCGGGACGACCAGCGTGGAGGTGTGGGGGCCCCGCGGCATCACGAGCATGGTGTGGAACGGGCGCAAGGTGCCGACCCGGGTCACGATGTCCGGCAGCCTGATGACGACCGGGCTGCTGCCCGCCGTGCCGGAGGTGAAGCTGCCCGCGCTGGGCGGCTGGCGGATGCGGACGGAGAACCCGGAGGCGGGCCCGAACTTCGACGACTCGAAGTGGCGGGTCGCCGACCGGACCACCTCGTACAGCAAAACGCCCGTCCCGAAGGGCGGGCCGGTGCTGTTCGCCGACGACTACGGCTTCCACTACGGGGACGTCTGGTACCGGGGCACCTTCACGGACGCCGCCGGCCTCGAGGAGGTCTCCCTCGCCTACACCACCGGCACCCAGGGCCTGCTGATGGCATGGCTGGACGGGGAGCCGCTGGGCACCCACCGGATGCCGGTGCCGGACAAGAACACCACCATCCGCAAGGGAAGCTGGGACGCCACGGCGGTGTTCCCGGTGGCCGAGCGGCTGCGCGGGTCCGGCCAGCACGTGCTGTCGGTGCTGGTCCGGCGCATGCAGCACGACCAGGACGGCAAGGCGCAGGACACCCACAAGGTGGCCCGCGGGCTCACCGCCGCCCTCTTCAAGGGCGCCTCGCCCAAGGTGACGTGGCGCATCCAGGGCGAGGCGGCACCCGACCCGGTGCGCGGGCCGCAGAACAACGGCGGTCTGTTCGGCGAGCGGGAGGGCTGGCACCTGCCCGGCTTCCCCGACCGGGACTGGAAGCCGGCGGGCTTCCCGCGGGCCGAGCGGCGGCAGGGCGTGACCTGGTACCGGACCACGTTCCGGCTGTCCGTGCCGGGCGACATCGACGCCTCGGTCGGCCTGACCCTGGAGGACGACCCGTACCGGGCCTACCGGGCGCAGATCTTCCTCAACGGCTGGAACATGGGCCAGTACATCAACAACGTCGGCCCGCAGCACACCTTCGTGCTGCCGAACGGCATCCTGCGCACCCGTGGCACCAACACCCTGGCGCTGGCGGTCCTTTCGGAGTTCACCACGGAGTCCGGCCCGGGCAAGGTGGGCCTGACCCTGCTGGGCCGGGCGGCCGGCGGGGCACCGGTGGCCCCGGTGCCCTCCCCCGGCCGCTGAGCCCCGGCGCTACGCCAGCCGGATCACGTTCCAGGACAGCGGCTCCAGTACGGCGGTGAGGACGCCGTCGGTGAGGGCGGTGCCCCGGACCTCGTGCGGGGTGACCCGCTCGGGGTCGTCCAGGGTGTTGCGGGCGTCGGGGTCGGCGTCCGCGAGGGCGCTGTGCTCGGTGACGGTGGTCAGGTCGAGGCAGTGCAGGGCCACTTCGAGCGGCAGTGGTCCGGTGCGGCCGCGGTTGACCGCGAAGACGGTGACCGTGCCGTCGGCCGCGCGCACGGCGGTGGCGTGCAGCAGGTCGGTCTCGCCGTACTTGCGGGTCTCGTACGTCGGCGAGTCCACGCGGACGTCGAGGACCTCGCCGCGCCCGTACCGGGAGGCCTGCGCGAACGGGAAGAACGTGGTCTGCCGCCAGGCCGGGCCGCCGGGCTCGGTCATGATCGGGGCGATCACGTTGACGAGCTGGGCGAGGCAGGCCACGGTGACCCGGTCGGCGTGCCGGAGCAGGGCGATCAGCAGCGAGCCGAACACGACGGCGTCGGTGACGCTGTAGTTGTCCTCCAGCAGCCGGGGGGCCTCGGGCCAGTCGCCCTGGTCGATGGTCCGCGCGTGCTCCTCCCACTGGGAGAGGTACCAGACGTTCCACTCGTCGAAGGAGAGGTTGATCTTCTTCCTGGACTTCAGGCGGGCGCCCACGTGGTCGGCGGTGGCCACCACGTTCTCGATGAAGGACTCCATGTCGACCGCGGAGGCGAGGAAGGAGTCCAGGTCGCCGTCGACGGGCTCGTAGTAGGCGTGCAGGGAGATGTGGTCGACGAGTTCGTACGTCTCCTGGAGGACCGTCGCCTCCCAGGCGGCGAAGGTGGGCATGGCCTGGCTGGAGGAGCCGCACGCGACCAGCTCGACGCCGGGGTCGAGCCGGCGCATCGCCCGGGCCGTCTCGGCCGCGATCCGGCCGTACTCCTGCGCCGTCTTGTGGCCGGTCTGCCAGGGGCCGTCCATCTCGTTGCCGAGGCACCACAGCCGGATGCCGAAGGGTTCCTTGTCGCCGTGGGCGGCGCGCAGGTCGGCGAGGGCGGTGCCGGCGGGGTGGTTCGCGTACTCCTGGAGTTCCAGGGCCTCGGCGACGCCCCTGGTGCCGAGGTTGACGGCCATCATGGGCTCGGCCCGCGGGCCGATCTTCCGCAGGAAGCCGATGTACTCGGAGAGGCCGAACCGGTTGGTCTCGGTGGAGTGCCAGGCGAGGTCGAGCCGGCGGGGGCGGTCCCCGGCGGGGCCGACGGAGTCCTCCCACCGGTAGCCGGAGACGAAGTTGCCGCCGGGGTAGCGGATCGCCGTCACCCCGAGTTCGCGCACGAGGCCGAGGACGTCGGTGCGCAGGCCCTCGGCGTCGGCCGTGGGGTGGTCCGGCTCGAAGATGCCCGTGTAGACGCACCGGCCGAGGTGTTCCACGAAGGAGCCGAACAGGCGGGGGTTCACCTCACCGATGGTGAAGGCGGGGTCGAGGGTGAAGCGGGCGGTGCGCTTGCTCATGGGCGCCTTTCGGGGTGGGTGGCTCGTGCGTCTCCGTGCGTCGACGCGTGCGGGTGCGTGGCGCCTCACCCCGCGAACGCCGGCTGCGGCACCCCCCGCCCGGCCCCCGGCACCACCAGCACCGACCCGGAGACCGGATGCGGCGCCTCCAGCCCGACCCGGGCGGTGGTGATGTACAGGTCGCTCAGGTCCGCCCCGCCGAACGCGCACGCGGTCGTCAGCGGCGCCGGTACCTCGACCACGAGGTCCAGCTCACCACCCGGTGTGTACCGCCGGACCGCGCCCCCGCCCCACAGCGCCACCCACACGCACCCGTCCGCGTCGACCGTGAGCCCGTCCGGGAACCCCGCCCCCTCCTCGATCTCCACCAGCGGCCGCCGCCCCCGCACGGCACCCTCCGCGTCGTGGTCGAAGACGTCCACCCGCCGCGTCGGGGTGTCGGCGTAGTACAGCAGCCGGCCGTCCGGGCTCCAGCCCAGACCGTTACTGATGGTGACCTCGGGAAGCACCGTCCGCACGTCGCCGTCGCCGGTCAGACGGGACAGCGTGCCGCCCCCCGCCGCCTCGTCGTACCGCATCGTGCCCGCCCAGAGGGACCCGTCGGGGGCCACCGCCGCGTCGTTCGCACGGCGGCCCGGGACCGGCTCGCGGTGCAGCCAGCGCAAGGCGCCGTCCGGGTCCAGCAGCGCGACGCCGTCCCGCAGGTTCAGCACCAGACCGCCGCCCGCCCTCGGCTTCGCCGCGCCGACGTGCTGTTCGGTGGTGCGCACCGTGCGGCGTCCGGTGGAGGGGTCGTAGGTGTGCACGCGCATGCCGAGGACGTCGACCCAGAGGAGACGGCCCGTGGCCGGATCCCAGGCCGGGCCCTCGCCCAGCTCAGCCTCGGCCCGTACGGCGACTTCGTATGCCGTCCCGGAGCCGGCCCTCACGCCGTCCCCCGGTGGCCCAGCCGCTCGGACAGCTCCGCCGCGCCCTTGGCGGCCAGTTGCTCCAGTTCGGCCCGGCGCTCCTCGCTCCAGCGGATCATGGGGACCGAGATGGACAGCGCGGCGACCACCCTTCCGGCGCGGTCGCGCACCGGGGCCGCCACACAGGACACGTCCGGGTTGGACTCACGGCTCTCCACCGCGATGCCCCGCTCCCGGATCTCCGCGAGGGCCTCGCGCAGCGCGCCGGGATCGGTGATGCTGTTGGGCGTCATCGCGGTCAGCCCGGCGCCGTCCGGTATGCGCGAGGTCAGCTCCGGCTCGGGCAGCGAGGCCAGCAGCATCTTGCCGACGGAGGTGCAGTGGGCGGGCAGCCGGCGGCCGGCGGCCGACACCATGCGCACGGCGTGCGTGGAGTCGACCTTGGCGATGTAGATGACGTCGGTGCCCTCGAGGATGGCCACGTGGACCGTCTCGTCGCAGGTCTCCGCCACCGAGCGGGCCACCTGCTGACCCTCGGCCGCCAGGTCGAGCTGCTCGGCGTACCGGCTGCCGAGCTGGTACGGGCGCACCCCGAGCCGGTACCGTCCGGGCTGTCCCGGCACGGGCACGATGTACGAGCGTGCGGCGAGCGTGGTGACCAGCTCGTGCACGGTGGTGCGCGGCAGTTGCAGCTTGCGCACGATGTCGGGGGCGGAGAGCGTCCCGTCACCGTCGAGGAACAGCTCAAGAATGTCGAGAGCCCGGGTCACGGCAGGCACGAGGCGTCCCACGTCCGGCCCCCTCCCTTGGGTTAAGCGCCTGTGTTCGAGATTTCAACAGGCGATCGGCATGACGAACACAGGCTAGCCATGCGGGGTTGCCCGGGCAATGGGCCGACCGCCTCCACGGCACCATGGGTGCCATGCGTCTCGACTTCCAGCTCGTGCTGCTGCGCCGCATGGCCGACCACAATCCGGACCTGGTCGACGAGGCCCGGCGGCGGCTCGGGGCGTCCGTCGCGGAGATGCGGGAGGCCAACAAGCGCTGGCAGGCGATGGTCCGCTCCCCCAGGTCCCGGTCCGCGGCCGCCCGCTACCGCTCCGTGCTGGGCGAGCCGGAGTCGGTGCTCCCGCGCCGCCTCGGGGACGTCGACTGCGAGGCCTGGCGGTGGCCGCTGCCGCTCTGGCCGGACCTGCGCTTCGAGGTGCTGGTCTCCCCCGACGGCGCGGTCTGGAACGAATGGCTGGTGCGCGCGCCCGACGCGCCCGCCCCCGCCCTGCGCACCCTGGAGGACCTCGCCCCGTGGTCCTGCACGGTCGACGAGGCCGCCCGTGCCTTCGCCCCGGCCCGTCCGCTGGAAGGCACGGCCCCCACCCGGTGGGGTCTGGCCTTCTCGGCACCCGGCCGGGACGGCGTCCGGCACGAGGTGGTCGCCGAGTTCACCTGGGGACTGCTCCAGCGGACGGCGGTCCGGGACTGAGACCGGCTCAGTCGTCGAAGGCCATGGCCCTGGACCGCTTCTCCCAGCCGGCGACATCCTCACGGACCTGGTCGAGGTGGGCCAGCACGGCGCTCACCCCGTCGTCGCCGAGCGGCAGCCGCAGCGGGGTCCGCTCCGCCTCCAGCGCGGCGAGGATGAGGGCCGCGGCCTTGGCCGGGTCGCCGGGCTGCGTGCCGTCGCCGCCCGCGACCATGCCGCGGGTCTCGGCCACCTTGGCGTACAGCCCGCTGTCCGCGCTGACACCGGCCCGGGCGGCCTCCATCAGCGAGGTCCGGAACCCGCCCGGCTCCACGATCAGCACCTTGATTCCGAACTCGCGCACCTCGTCGGCGAGCGCCTCGGACATGCCCTCCAGCGCGAACTTCGTCCCGCTGTAGGCCCCGAAACCCGCGAAGGACATCTGCCCGCCCATGCTGCTCATCTGCACGATCGCGCCCGAGCGCCGCTCCCTCATGTGCGGCAGCACCGCCCGCACCAGGGCCGCCGGGCCGAAGAAGTGCAGTTCGAAGAGGTCCCGCAGCTCCTGGTCCGTGGTCTCCTCGACGGCACCCACGTGGGTGCGCCCCGCGTTGTTGACCAGCACGTCGATCCGCCCGTGCCGCGCCACCACGTCGCGCACGGCCGCCTCGATCGCGGCCCCGTCCGTCACGTCCAGCCGCAGCGCCTCCACCTGGTCGGGATGCGCGGCCACCAGACCGGCCAGCGCCTCCGGGCGCCGGGCGGCGCCGATCACCACGTCCCCGGCGGCGAGCGCCGCCTCCGTGATCGCCCGCCCGAAACCACTGCTCGCGCCGGTCACCAGCCACACCTTGTTCATGTCGACTCCCCGTGAGATCACGTTCTTCGCGTTACCGCTTCCTGACGTGGAACAGCCTGCCGGGGGAGGCCGTTGCGCGTCCAAGACCTTCGGTGATAACCAACGGTCATGACGACGGACGTCCATTCCCGGGACCTGCGCTACTTCGTCGCGGTCGCCGAAGAACTGCACTTCACCCGGGCAGCCGAGCGGCTGTACGTGTCCCAGCCCGCCCTCAGCAAGCAGATCCGGTCCCTGGAAGGGCGGTTGGGGGCCGAGCTGCTGCGCCGCGACCGGCACGGGGTGGCACTCACGGCGGCCGGCGAGGCGCTGCTGCCGCACGCCCGGCGGGTGCTGGCCGCCCTCGCGGAGGGCACCGCGGCGGTGGAGGCGGCGAAGGCGGCACACAGCAGCACGCTCGTGGTGGGCATGAGCACCAGCCCGGGCCGGGGCGGGATGCTGCCGGCCATCCGCTCCCGCTTCACCGCCGCGCATCCCCGGGCCACCACACGGCTGCGCCAGGTGAGCTGGGACGACCCGACGGCGGGCCTGGCCGACGGCAGCGCGGACGTCGCCTTCGTCTGGCTCCCGCTGCCCGGCGAGGAGCGCTATGCCTGGACGGTGCTCGCCGAGGAGCCCCGCCTGGTCGCCCTTCCCGACACGCATCCGCTCGCCGCCCGCGGCGGGATCGACTTCGCGGACCTGCTCGACGAACCGTTCCTCGCCCTGCCGAAGAGCGCCGGCCCGCTGCGCGACTACTGGCTCGCGCTGGACGCCCGCGCGGGCCGCGCACCGCGCGTCGGAGCGGAGATCGCCGGGGCCGAGGAGACGTACGAGGCACTCGTCTCCGGGCTGGGCATCTGCCTGGTGGCCGCGGGGAACGCCCCGCTGATCACCCGGGAGGGGGTCACCACCCGCCCGGTCCGGGGCATCGGGCCCAGCCGCTACGCCCTGGCCTGGCGCCGTGAGGACGGGGACCGGCCCCTGGTCCGGGCCTACGCCGACGCCTGCCGGGCCACGGCCGGGCTCGCGGGGTCCTAGAGCCGGTGCGAGAGCCCCTGGGCCCCCGCCGCCGCCAGGATCGCCTCCGTGACATGGGGCAGGGAGGCGGGGTGCAGGAAGAGGAAGAGGTTCGGCTCCACCAGTTCCAGCTCCATCACCCGGGGCAGGCCGTCCTCGCCGTCGACGAGGTCCACGCGCGCGTACAGCAGTCCGGGGGCGCCGGGGACGGACGCCAGCGCCTTCTCGGCCACGGCGAGTTCGGCGTCCGTGGGCTGCCACGGCTCCAACTCCGGGTGGGCCACCTTGTCGGCGTCGTACGGGGTGCCGGGCGCGAGGACGGCGCCCTTGCGGCTGGCGTGCAGCAGGCGCCCGCCGAAGAACTGCAGCGCCCGTTCCCCGCTGACGTCTATGTTCCGCAGGTACGGCTGCACCATCGCGGTGAAGCCCTCCGCGTGCATCCGCGCGAGCTGCGCCACGGCCGTCCCGTGCCGGTCCGGCGTGTAGCGGGCGGCGAACCGGGCGCCCGCGCCGGAGGTCGGCTTGATCACGTACTCGTGTCCGTCGGGCAGCTCGGCCGGCTCGCCGGGGGCGATGTAGCGGGTCTCGACGGTCGGCACGCCGGCCGCCGCCAGCTCGCCGAGGTAGCGCTTGTCGGAGTTCCAGCGGACCACCGCGGCCGGGTTGGCCAGCCGGGTCAGGCCGGCGACGCGCTCCACCCACGCCCCGAACTCCCCGGCGCGCCAGCTGTAGTCCCAGGTCGAGCGGATGAGGACGAGGTCGTAGCCGCCCCAGTCGGCAGCCGGGTCGTCCCAGTACCGGGCCTCCGCGTCGGCCCCCGCCTCCCGCAGGGCGCGCACCAGCACCGGCAGGTCGCGGTCCTTGCTCGGCCGGTCGCCGGGGTCGTAGGTGGCGAGGGCGATACGGGGCACGGCGGGCTCCCTGGTCGTACGGCGGTTCGATCAGTTGCGAGGCTAACAACCGCGCCGGGAACCGGGACAGCCCATTTGACCTTCACCTTTGGGGAAGCCCCAGCATCGGTGGCGGAAGCGAGGAACGCGGCGTTCTCCCGAACGGCGTTGTCCGGACGGCGTTCTCCGGACGGCGTTCTCCGGACGGCGTTGTGCAGACGGCGTTGTCCTGACGACGGGATACCTGTGGAGCTGAGGTCCGTATGGAGCTGCTGACGATCGGCGCCTTCGCCAAGGCGAGCCGGCTGTCGCCGAAGGCGCTGCGGCTGTACGACGAGCTGGAGTTGCTGCGGCCCGCCCGGGTCGACCCGGGCACCGGCTACCGGTACTACGCCGTGGAGCAGCTGCGGCGGGCCCGGCTCGTGGCCTGGCTGCGCCGGCTTGGCATGCCGCTGGCCGAGATCCGCGCGGTGTGCGCCCTGGACGCGGCCGATGCCGCGCACGAGGTCCGGGCGTACTGGGCGCGGGTCGAGGCGGAGACGGCCGTACGACGGGATCTCGCCGCTTTCCTCGTGGACCAGCTGACCGAAGAGTCGAGAAGGGACCACACCACCATGCTGGAACTGCGTTATTCCGCCCACTCCGACCGCGGGCACGTCCGCCCGTCCAACCAGGACTCCGTGTACGCGGGCCGCAGGCTGCTCGCCGTCGCCGACGGGTTCGGCCCGGCGGGGGCGCCCGCGAGCAGCGCGGCCGTCGAGGCACTGAGGTTCCTGGACGAGGGCGAGGAACCGGGCGCCGGCGATGTGCTGAACCTGCTGGAGGACGCGGTGCGTTCGGCCGGCGAGGCCGTACGGGACCTGGCGGACGGCAGCCCGGAGGCCGGCACCACGCTGACGGCGCTGCTGTGGACGGGCTCGAAGCTGGCGCTCGTGCACATCGGGGACTCGCGGGCGTACCTGCTGCGGGACGGCGGGCTGTTCCGGATCAGCCACGACCACAGCGTCGTGCAGTCGCTGATCGACGAGGGGCGGCTGAGCCCCGAGGAGGCGGAGACGCACCCGCAGCGCGCCCTGCTGCTGAAGGCGCTCGGGATCGGCGATTCGGCGCCGGCCGCCGATCTGCGGCTGCAGGAGGCCCGGGCGGGCGACCGGTACCTGCTGTGCTCGGACGGCCTGACGGGGGTCGTGGCCGACGCGCGGATCAAGGAGCTGCTCGCCGGTGAGCCGGACCCCGAGCGAGCCGTACGAGCCCTGATCGACGCGGCCAACGCGGCGGGCGGCCCCGACAACGTGAGCTGTGTCGTGGCCGATGTCGTCCTTTCCGCCGCGCCGTCGATCCCGGTCGGCTAGAAGTGCCGTATGGCGACCGACGGCACTGACGCGTACAGCGGTGCGGCCGGGCTCCCGCCCCTCGTGCGGGACGCCCTGGCCGCCGCCCGCGCCCACGGCTTCCCCCACTCCTGCCGGCCCGAGCAGGGCCGCCTGCTGCACACGCTGGCGGGCGGGGCCGGGGCCCGGATCGGGGAGACCGGCACCGGGCTCGGGGTGGGGCTGGCCTGGCTGGCCTCCGGGGCCCGGCCGGGCGTGCGGCTGTACAGCGTGGAGCGGGACCCCGAGCGGGCGCGGCTCGCCGCCGGGGTCTTCGCGGACCGGCCCGGGGTCACCGTGCTCACCGGTGACTGGCGGCGGATCGCGGAGCACGGCCCGTTCGACCTGCTCGTCCTCGACGGGGGCGGGCAGGGCAAGGTGCCCGGGGACGAACCGGCCGACGTGGCGGAGCTGCTCGCGCCCGGCGGGACGGTCGTCGTCGACGACTTCACCCCGGCAACCTGCTGGCCGCCGCTGCACGAGGGCGTGGTGGACCGGGCGCGGCTGCACTGGCTCGGGCATCCCGCGCTGCGTTCGGCCGAGCTGCGGCTCGCTGCGGATCTGAGCGCCGTCGTGGGAACGCGGCGGCTGGTGTAGGAAGGGAGGACCGAAGCCCCGAGTCCTAGGAGTGCGCCGCGTGTCCTCCCTCTTTCCCGCCCTGGTGGACGGTCCGGGCAAGCGCAGCGATATGGGGGTTCCCCCGGACGAAGTCCGGGGGAAGGTCGCCCTGCGGTTCGGCGAGCGGTCGCTGACGTACGGCGCGCTCGCGGGCGCCGCGGGTGCGGTCGCCGCGCGTCTGAGCGGTGCCGGCCGGGTCGCCGTGTGGGCGACCCCGGAGCTGGAGACCGCCGTCGCGGTGACCGGCGCGCTGCTCGCCGGGGTCGCCGCGGTGCCGCTCAACCCGAAGTCGGGCGACAAGGAACTGGCGCACATCGTCTCCGACAGCGCGCCGAGCCTGGTCCTGGCCGCACCCGGTGCGCAACTCCCGTCCGCGCTGGATCACTTGGAGCGGCTGGACGTCGACGCCCGCGGCACCGCCCCGCTGCCCGGGGAACGGGCCGGGGACGGCGACCCCGCGCTCGTCGTCTACACCTCCGGCACCACGGGCCCGCCCAAGGGCGCGGTCGTCCCGCGCCGGGCCCTGGCCGCGACGCTGGACGCGCTCGCCGACGCCTGGCAGTGGACCGAGCGGGACGTGCTGGTGCACGGGCTGCCCCTGTTCCATGTGCACGGGCTGGTGCTGGGCACCCTCGGTCCGCTGCGCCGGGCCGGCTCCGTGCGGCACCTGGGGCGGTTCAGCACCGAGGGCGTGGCACGCGAGCTGAACGACGGCGCGACCATGCTGTTCGGGGTGCCGACGATGTACCACCGCATCGCCGAGGCCCTGCCCGGCGACCCGGAGCTGGCCAAGGCGCTCGCCGGGGCCCGGCTGCTGGTCTCCGGCTCGGCCGCGCTGCCCGTGCACGACCACGAGCGGATCGCGGCCGCGACCGGCCGCCGGGTCATCGAGCGGTACGGCATGACCGAGACACTGATGAACACGAGCGTGCGGGCCGACGGCGAGGCCAGGGCCGGGACGGTCGGGGTGCCGCTGCCGGGCGTGGAACTGCGTCTGGTGGAGGAGGACGGGACGCCGATCACCGGGTACGACGGGGAGAGCGTCGGCGAGATCCAGGTGCGCGGCCCGAACCTGTTCACCGAGTACCTCCACCGGCCCGACGCCACCGCCGCCGCGTTCACCGCCGACGGCTGGTTCCGCACCGGCGACATGGCGGTGCGCGAGTCCGACGGCTACGTCCGCATCGTCGGCCGCAAGGCCACCGACCTGATCAAGAGCGGCGGTTACAAGATCGGGGCGGGAGAGATCGAGAACGCGCTGCTGGAGCATCCGGGGGTGCGGGAGGCGGCGGTCACCGGGGAGCCGGACGCGGACCTGGGCGAGCGGATCGTGGCGTGGATCGTCCCCTCGGACCCGCAGGCGCCGCCCTCCGACGCGGAGCTGGCCGACCACGTGGCCCGGCGGCTCGCCCCGCACAAGCGCCCGCGCGTGGTCCGTCACCTGGACGCCCTCCCCCGCAACGAGATGGGGAAGATCATGAAGCGGGAGCTGGTGGCCGATGCCTGAGCGGCTGTCGGCACGGGAGATCCTCGCGCTGGTCGCGGACGAGGCGAGTTTCCACGAACTCCCCTCCGCCATAAGGACCTACGAGACCGACGGCCCGCTCGCCTGGGAGGGTTACGACGCCGCGCGCGCCGCTGCCGCCGAACGCACCGGCGAGGAGGAGTCCGTGGTGTGCGGCACCGCGGACGTCTGCGGCACCCGGGCCGTACTGATCGCGTTCGAGTTCGGCTTCCTCGGCGGCTCCCTCGGCGAGCGCACCGGCGACCGGCTGGAGGCCGCATACCGGCATGCCCGCGCCCACCGGCTGCCGGTCGTGCCGCTGGTCGCCACCGGCGGCAGCCGGATGCAGGAGGGCATGCTCGCGCTGACCCAGCTCCAGCGGGTGGCCCGCGAGTCGGCGCTCACCCGGGAGGCGGGGCTGCCGCAGATCGCGGTCCTGCGGGACCCCACGACCGGCGGCGGCTGGGCCACCCTGGGCGCGGGGGCCGACGTGATCCTGGCGCTCCCGGGAGCCCAGGTGGGCTTCGCCGGGTCCCGGGTACGACCGCCGGACGCGGACCCGGCCGCCTACACGGCGGAGGCTCAGGTGACCGCGGGGTCGGCGGACGCGGTGGTGCCGCCGACGGAGCTGCGGGAGACGCTGGGGCGCTGGCTCAGGCTGCTCACCACCCCGGCGCGGGAGGCCCCGGCGCCGCACGCCCTGGGCGCGCCCGCCCTCCCGGACACCGGCTGGGAGGCCGTCGTACGGGCCCGTGCCCCCGAACGGCCGCGCGCCCAGGCGTATCTGGACGCCTGCTTCACCCACCGGGTGGCCCTCCACGGTGACCGCTGCGGCGGCAGCGACCCCGAGGGCATGCTGTGCGGCTTCGGCGAGCGGGACGGCCGTACGGTGGCCTACGCGGCGCAGACGGGGGCGGCGACCCGGCCCGCCGGGTACCGGACCGCGGCCCGGCTGATCCGGCTCGCGGACCGGCTGGACATCCCGGTGCTGACCCTGGTGGACACGCCGGGTGCGGCCAACGACGCCGAGGCCGAGCGGCAGGGAGCCGGGGCCGCGATCGCCGAGGTGTTCGGCGCGGTGGCGGCCGCCCGGGTGCCGGTCACCACGCTGGTCATCGGCGAGGGCGGCTCCGGCGGGGCACTCGCGCTGGCCGCGCCCGGCAACACCTGGGCCACCCCGGACAGTTACTTCTCGGTGATCGCCCCGGAACTGGCGGCGGCCATCCTGAAGCGCCCGCCCGCGGAGGTGGAGGCGACCGCGGGTCAACTGCGCATCCGCCCCCAGGATCTGGTGGAGCTTGGCGTGATCCGGGGCATGATGTACCACCCCGGTCCCTGAGGCCCGCGTACCGGCCCGCGGAGCGGGGGCGGCCCGTGAACCGCCCCCGCTCCGGCGGCTACCGCACCCCCACCGCCCGGATGATCTCCTGGGTGACCGAGCCGCCCCGGTCGTCGTGGGCCGAGGCCCGCAGGGAGACCTGGGCGGCGTCGCGGGGCACGGCCAGGGTGCCGTGCCAGGAGGCGTCGCGGTCCGCGGTGAGCGGGACCGTGCGCCAGGTGGTGCCGCCGTCGTAGGACACCTCGAGCCGGCCGCCGCCGAGGGTGCCGGTGCCGGCGGCCTTCGCCACGTACGAGGCGGCGATCCCGACCGGTACGCGGTGCCCGGCGGGCACCGTGCCGGCGAGGTCGGTGTCGACGTCGAACGCGAGGTTGATCAGCGGCAGATAGGTCCAGCGGTCCTCCGGGGTGACCGCCGACCGGAACGTCCACTCGCTGTGGCCCTCGGTGCCGGGTTTCCAGAGGCCGGGGTCGAGGGCGGTGTCGGTGACCACCTTGTAGGTGTGCTCGTCGGCGGGCGCGTCCCACACATAGGCGCCGGAGCCGGCACGCCGGTCGACGAGCGTGCCGTCCAGGTGGACGGCGGTGGTCTGGGTCATCCCGCTGCCCTCGCTCCACACGTCGCCGAAGCCGGTGTGGTCGGGGCCGGAGTCGCCCCAGCCGGGGGTGTTCAACTGGATTTGATTTCCCGCGCGTTGCTGTCCCCAGCCGAGACCGGTGCCCAGCCACGGGTGCCACACCGGGCGGAACCAGTCCTGCTCCGGCCGTGATCCGCCGTCGTAGCGCACCAGTCCGCCGCGTTCCTCCAGCGCACCGTCCCGGAGGGTGACGGACTCGTGCCAGAGCTGGCCGGGGCCGGTGGAGACGTAGTCGGTGCGCTCGGCGGGCAGGTCGACGCGCTCCTGGAAGCCGAGGCCCATGGGGAAGGCACCGGTGATCGAGTACCGGAACTCACCGCCGCTCACCGGCTCCGCGGCGTGGAACCGGGTGTGCACGGCGGCCAGTTGACGGCCGGAGGGCGCGTAGGTGAGGTCCCGGTCCGGGATCGCGCCCGGGTGCCCCTCGGAGAGGTCGTACACGTACGGGGAGTTGCGGGTGCCGGTCATGTCGACCGTGCCGGCCGCCCGCAGCCTGGCCGCGTCCGCCGCGCCCACGGTGGCGATCTGCAACGGCCGGTCGGCGTTGTCGTCGGTGCCCCACCAGGCCATCAGCCGGCCGGGGGCGTCGTCCGTGACGAACAGCGCCTTCGCGCCCGCGTCCTGGGCCGCCTGGGCCAGCGCGGCCGGGTCGGCGCCGTCGGCCAGATGCGCGAGCACCGCCTTGCCCCGGGCCCCGGTGACCGGCCCGTCGCCGACGTCGGTCAGCGGCAGCCTCGTGCGGCCCTCGGTGAGCGAGCCGCCCGCCTGCACGGTGGCCTCGCCGATCCCCCTGACCTCCAGCAGCGGCTTGGCGAGCCGCCACACGGTCCGGTACTCGAAGGAGCCCTCGGTGACCTTGGCGGTGGGCGCGGCGAAGACGCTGTCGTAGGTGAGCGGCACCTGCACCGCGCCGAACAGGTCGGCGCCGTTCGCCGTCCGGTCGTACTCCATGAGCAGTTGCCGGGTCTCGGTGCGCCGGCGGACGTCCGCCCTCACCTCCCGCAGCTTCCGTCCGTCGAGGGTGACGTCCCGGTCCCGGTCGAGGGTGATCTCGGGGGCGGCGAGGAAGCCGAGGCCGAGCGAGTCGGCGCCGTGGCTGCCGCGCACGTCGAGGAAGGAGGTCAGGCTGTACGTGCCCGGCTTCAGGCGCAGCTTCAGGGTGCCGGAGTCGCCGACGTGCGCGGGCTGGGCGTCCTCGCCCGCGGCGAGCCGCTGCACGGCGAGGTCGGCCGCGGTGGCCGCGCCCGCGCGGTCCTTGACGTGGACGGTGAGCGTGTACCGCTCCTCCTCCTTGACCAGCCCGAACACGGTGTGCGCGAGGGGGGTGCCGTCCGGCGCGGAGGCCACGACCTGCCCGCCGCTCTCGCCGACCGGAGCCTTCGCGCCGTCGCCGGTGACGGTGGTGGAGGCGGTGCCGTGCGCGGGGACGGTCAGGGAGGAGTCGGCGAGGGTGGCGAGACCCTCCGGTCCGCCCTCGACGGCCAGCGTCAGCCGGACGTCCGCGTCGGAGGAGTTGCGGTAGGTGAGGGTGCGGGTGACCGGCTTGTCCGCGTCGTACGGCCAGGCGTGGAAGCCGAGGTCGGCGCTGCCGGTGGCGGTGATGCCGGCCTTGACGGCGTCCGGCACGCTGACCCGCCCGGCGCCGAGCACGTACGGGGACGCGTCCAGCCGCGTGGAGGTGGACATCAGCGCGTCCTTCAGCCGGGCGCCGGACCAGTCCGGGTGGGCCTGGGCGAGCAGGGCGGCCACCCCGGCGACGTGCGGTGTCGCCATGGAGGTGCCGCTCATCGTGGTGTACGGCCCGCTGCCCTCCACGAGCCCGGAGCGGGCGGCGAGGATGCCGACACCGGGCGCCGAGAGGTCCGGCTTGAGGGCGTTGTCGCCGTACCGGGGTCCCGCGCTGGTGAAGTAGGCCGCCTGGTCGCCGGAGTCCACCGCGCCGACGGTGAGGGCGGCGTCGGCGGCACCCGGCGAGCCTATGGAGGAGGGGGCGCCGGTGTTGCCGGCCGCGACGACGAAGAGGGCGCCGGTCTCCGCGGAGAGGGTGTCCACGGCCCGCGCCATGGGGTCGGTGCCGTCGCTGGCCTCGGTCGAGCCCAGGCTCATGGAGATCACCCGGGCGTGCACGTCGCGCGCCGCCCACTCCATGCCCGCGATGATCTGCGACTCGCTGCCCGAGCCCTGGTCGCTGAGCACCTTGCCGACCGCGAGCGTGGCCCCGGGCGCGACGCCCCGCTCCTTGCCGTCGGAGGCGGCACCGCTGCCGCCGACGGTGGAGGTGACATGGGTGCCGTGGCCGTTGCGGTCGGCGACCTCCTCGCCCTCGATGAAGCTCCGGCTGTCGGTGACGCGGTCCAGCAGGTCGGGGTGGGTCGGATCGGCGCCGGTGTCCAGCACGGCGACCGTGACGCCCTTGCCGGTGAGGCCCGCGTCCCAGCCGGACGCCGTCCCGATCTGGGCGTTGCTCTCGGCCATGTCGGCCTTGACGCGCCCGTCGAGCCAGACCTTGGCCACGCTCCCGTGGCGGGTGAAGGACTGCCAGAAGGTCCGCCCCCGGGCGGCCTCGACGGCGGCCCCGCGCAGGCTGGGCAGCGACCGGGTCCGCTCGGCGCCGGCCGGGGTGGCGGCACGCGAGCCCTTGCCGTAGGTCACGATCAGCGGCAACGCGTCCGCCTTGGTGTCGGTGAGCCCCTGCCGGATGAGCCCGCTCACGTCGAACAGCCGCCGGTCCAGGCTGCCGGCCCGCAGGTAGGGCCGCGCCTCGTCCGGTACGACGGTGATCTCACCGCCGTTCACCTGGGTCCGCACGGCACCGGTGGCCCCTCGGGGCCGCCGCACGGTGACCGTCTTCCGCCCCTGCCCCAGGTCGGTGACGGTCACCTTGTCGCCGGTGACGAGGGTGACGGTGGTGGCGGTGTCCGGGGTGCGCCGTGCCGCGGTGACGGCCTGCCGCGCGACCGCCGGCCCGTTCGGCAACAGGGCGATCACAAGCCCCGCCGACAGCAGGGCCGCCCCGCGTCTGACTGGTCCTCTGGTCATCCACGCCTCTTCTCGTGTCGAGCGCGTCGAGTGCTGGGACGAGTGTCATGTGCCGTGTGGTGCACGGGGGTTGAGCGGTCGTGGCGGAAAGGCGTCCTGGCGGCTTCCCGCCAGCGCCGGCCGGGGCGGGAGGCGGAATCCGGGACACCGCCGGTGGCCTTCCGTCACAATGGAGCCGGCCGCGGGGCGAGAGCACGGGGGGCGGAACGCGCTATGGGCAGACTGGTGGAGTTCACCACGGAGGACGGCGCGGTGGTCGTCGTGGAGACCTCGGAACCGGCGACCGGCACACGGCTCGTCTCGCGTGGCGAGAACCCCGCCGTGCAGGCCGCACGCACCTTCGAGGGCACCCTGGACGGTGTCCGCGCGGCCGCCCAGTCCGCCCTGCGCGTCTTCCGCGACGGCTCCCTGCGCCCCGACTCCGTCGAGCTGGAGTTCGGCGTGAAGTTGACCGCCGAGGCCGGCGCGATCATCGCCAAGGGCGCGGCGGAGGGGCAGTTGGTGGTCCGACTCGGATGGAACTCGGACCCGGCGGCCCCGGAAGCGCCCTCCACCACCGCCGCTGTTCCGGAGCCCGCTCCCCGCTCATGAGGGGGCACGCCTGGCACGCCCGGATCGAGTGCGGGGGCTCGGTGCTCGGCGCGGGCTTCCTGGTGGCCCCGAACATGGTGCTGACCTGCGCACACGTCGTGGCGAGCGGCTCGGACGGGCTCACCGTGTCGTTCCCGGGCCGCCGCGGCCTCGATGGCGTACCGGCGACCGTCGCCGTGCACGGCGGCTGGGCGGGCGGCGACACCGACCCCGGCGACCTCGCCGTGCTCGAACTGGCCCACCGGGTTCCGCTGCGCCCGGCGGGCTTCGCCCCACCGGGCGCCGAACAGGGCCCGCCGACACCGTCGTTGGAGGCGTACGGCTTCCCGGAGGGCTACGACGGCGACGGCCAGATCGCGGAGTACCGGGCCGTGTCCGCCCAGCGGATCGCGGACGAGTGGGTGCAGTTGGAGCCGTGCCGCAGTGGCTGTCCGTGCCCGGTGACCGCCGGTTCAGCGGGGCCGCGGTGACGCTGAAGGACGGCCGGGTGGTCGGCATGGTCGCCCAGATGGCCGCCGAGCCGGACGTCCGGGTCGCCCGCATGCTGCCCACCGAGGTGATGGCCCGCTACTGGCCCGCACTGGGCGAGCTGGTCCCGGCCCTCGCCGACGGCCCGCTCCTCCCCCTCCTGCGCGCGCGGGACCCTCTGAGCCGCGGTCCGGCGCCGAACCCCCCATTCAGCGGCGCCCCGCCCGGCCCCCTCCCGCAGGCGCGCCGTCGGCGTCCCCCGGAGGATGTGGAGGAAGCCACCGTCCGGCCTCCAAGGCCCCGCGCACTCGGGAGGATCCGCCGTGACCGTCAGCCTGGAGCAGTTGCGTCGCTGTCACTTCGCCGTCGACCTGGGGGCGGCCCGTACCCGGGTGTATGTGAAGGGTGCCGGTATCGTCGTCGATCAGCCATCGGTCGCGGCCGTGAACACCCGGACGGGCGCGCTGATCGCGGTGGGCGACTTCGCGGAGAAGATGACGGGGCGGACGCCGGGCTACATCAAGGTCGTGCGGCCCGTCTCCGGCGGCACGGTGGTCGACATCGAGATGGCGCAGCGCATGCTGCGGCAACTGCTCGGCGAGAAGGTGCGCCGCGCCCTGCGTCGCAAGCCCCGGCTGCGGGCGGCGGCCTGCACCCCGCACGACGCGGACCCGCTCGCCCAGCGGGCGACGATCGAGACGCTGGTCGGGCTGGGGGCGCGCCGGGTCGAGCTGGTGGACACGCTGATCGCCGCCGCGGTGGGGTGCGGACTGCCGGTGGAGCAGCCCGAGGCGACGATGATCATGATGTGCGGGGCGGCGGCCACGCAGGTCGCCGTGCTCTCCCTCGGCTCGCTCGTCACCGCCGAGCGGATCCCGGTCGGCGGGGAGGCGGTCGACAACGCGATCGTGCAGCACCTGCGGCTGGAGCACCGGCTGCTGCTGCCCAGCCAGGCGGTACGGCCGCTGCAGCTCGCCCTGTCCGGCACCGGGCTCGCCGTGGACGGGCCGGCTCTGACGGAGATCCACGGGCGGGACGTGGTCACCGGACTCGCCCGCAGTGTGCGGGTCAAGACGGCGGCCGTCCGCAACGCCATCCAGACTCCGCTGACATCGGTCCTGGACGGCATCGGCAAGGTGCTGCGCGAGTGCCCGCCCGATCTGGTGGCCGATCTCGCCGACAACGGGCTCGTGATGGTCGGCGGCTCCGCCCTGCTGCCCGGCCTCGACCAGATGCTGCGTCAGGCGACCGGCATCCCCGTGCACATCGCGGAACGGCCGGAGCTGTGCGCGGTCCAGGGCCTCGGGGCCATGCTGGAGGGCACCGTCGAACCCCTCGTCCTGGACCCGCGCGCCGCCTGAGCGGGCTCCCTACCGGGAGAGGTAACTGCGGATCGTCGTGCCGGACTCCGCCGTGTGCGTCCGGACCAGGTCGGACAGCAGATTGACCAGGAGCAGTCCGCGGCCGCCGCTCCGGCCGCCGGCGGCGGGGCGGCGGCCGGCCAGCGGGTCGGTCAGGCGGCCCCGGTCCCGGACCTCCAGCAGCACGTGCCCGCCCTCGGCCCACACCGTGAGCGCGCCCGTGCCGCCGCCGTGGACCACGCTGTTGGTGGTCAGCTCGGCGGTGATCAGGGAGAGGTCCTCGAGCCGCAGGCCGGTCAGGCCGAGCCAGCGGCCGTGTTCGGTGACGAGGTGCCGGGCCCTGGCGAGGGAGCCGCTGCCGTAGGTGAGGGCGAGTACGGCGGGCCCGGGGACCGGTGTGAGCGGCAGCGGCTGGTTGTAGCGGGCGACGACGCCCTCGGGGTCGTAGGCCTCGCTGGGACGGGGCTCCGTGGTGCCGGGCGGAATGACGACGGGGTGGGTGGCGTGGGCGTCGGCGAGCGCCCGCTCGTCCAGGCGTCCGGTGTCGTAGGGGCACAGGATGGTGACCTCGCGGCCCCGGAACGCCGTGTTGATGAGCGCCTCGTGCTGGGCGCAGGCGGGGTACTCGGCGGCGCCGCGGCCCGCCCGCACCGGCTCGCCGACGATGCGCACGGGCCGGCCGGGCGGCCGGCCGTCGGCGAAGGCGTGCAGCACGCCGGGGATGATCCGGCCGGGGTTGCGTCCGGCCTCCCGCATGTCCAGGCATCGCACGGCGTCGGCGTCGGCGCCCAGCGCGTCCCGGATCAGTCGCAGGTTCTCCCCGGGCACGGCGACCGCGACCGGCTCTCCGGCGGCCAGGGCGGCACGCACGAACGGCACGGTGCCGGCGAGGTACTGCTCGCTGTCCGCGTAGAAGAGGGCGGGGTGCGCGAAGGGGCCGGGGGCCGTGGTCACCACGGCGGCGCGTCCGGGCGGCGTGCCGCGGCCCGCGGGGCGGTGGCGGCCGTCGGGGGCCACGCCGGGTCCGGCACGCTCACGACGCCTCCTCGCGGCACTGGGAACACGGGGGCCAGTATGCGCCCCGGTGCCGGCGCCCGGGGTGTAGGTGCCGGGAGGCGAGGGCAGGCGAGGGGCGAGCCACGAGGACCGATGCAGGGCGGAGACATGACCTCAGCGGCACGAGACTCGCACGCCGGACGGCTGGACGCGCTGGTCGTCGAGAGCCGGACGGTACGTGACCGGGCTTTGCTCCAGGCGCGCGGGGAGTTGGTGCACGGCTGCGCGGACACGATGGCGAGAGCCCTGGCCGCCCTCCCGGCGGACGTCGGCCGGGTCGAAGTGGACATGCGGGACGTGTCCTTCATGGACACCTCGGGTCTGCGGTTACTGGACGTGCTGGGCGAGTACGGGCGCCGGCGCGGCGTGCCGGTCTCACTCACGGGCTGGCAGGGCCAGCCGCGCCGGGTGCTGGAGCTGGTGGGCCTGGACGGCACGGACCCGCTGCCGGGCGCGCCGTTCGCGGACTCGCCCGCCCGCAGCGCCTCCGCGGTGGCGCGGGAGCGGGCCGAGCAACTGCGGCTGCTGCGGGCCGAGATAGCGCAGTTGCGGCACGCGATCGACTCCCGTCCGGTGATCGACCAGGCGCGCGGCATCCTGATGGCCGCTCACTCCTGTACCCCCGAACAGGCCTGGGACATCCTGCGGGAGGCCTCCCAGCGCACCAACACCAAACTGCGCGAGGTGGCGGGCGCGCTCACCGCGAGCACGGCGCCCGGGGGTCCCGCGCCGCCCGCGGCCGTGCGTGCCGCACTGCGCGCGGCGGTGGCCCGCCATGTGCCGCCGGCCCACGCCGACCGGTGACGGCGGGGCGCGGCGGTCAGTACGGGAGGATGCGCCCGGAGGGCGTCCTGCGGTCGATCTCCTGCTCGCGCGGGGCGGCGGGCCGACGAATGACACGTACTCGGATACGACGGTCCATGACGCCCTCCTTCTGCCGGCGCCGCCCCGCGGCGGCTCCCGGTAGGAGGTCCGTGCCCAGCGCAGGGCATGTCCAAGCCAAAATCACGGCAAGTCATGACCGTTCGAGGGTTGTTGGCCGAACCGCTTGACGAACCCGAAGGATTCGTCCGGCCGCCCCGCCGTCCGGCCGGACGGCGCTCATGGCGGTGATCATCGACGCCCTCGGCCGGGCGCCGGATGGTGAGACGTTTCTGCAGGAGTAGTACTGAGTGGGGCGGGTGGGACTCGAACCCACGGCCGACGGATTATGAGTCCGCTGCTCTAACCGGCTGAGCTACCGCCCCATAGCGGCGTGTCGCGTACATGTGTGCGCGCCGTCTGCCGCAGCATAGCCGCTCATACGATCTCCTGCTTCGGATGGTCGGCTTCCGCGCTGCTTCCTGACCTTGAGGACTTCACCAGGTCGGCGGCGGTTCCCAGGGACATGAAAAAGGACCCCGGAGGGTCCTCGTTCAACGCGCTCCCCCGACTGGACTCGAACCAGTAACCTGCCGGTTAACAGCCGGCTGCTCTGCCAATTGAGCTACGGAGGACCGAAGCTCCCCCGACTGGACTCGAACCAGTAACCTGCCGGTTAACAGCCGGCTGCTCTGCCAATTGAGCTACGGAGGATCGCCTCGTTGCATCGAACGCACCTACCTGGGTATTCGCCAGGGGGCGCGCGCTCGCTGCGACACATACATTAGCGCAAGCAGGGGGGTGCTCCGCCAATCGGTTCTCCCCGGCGCCGTCGCCGCACCAGAGACCTCAGGACAAAGGGAAGGGTGGCAGCCATGCGCTACCGGCTTACGTTCCTCGCCGGAGTGGCCCTCGGTTACGTGCTGGGCACGAGGGCCGGACGCGAGCGCTACGAGCAGCTGAAGAAATCGGCTCGCCGGCTCGCGGAGAACCCCGCCGTGCGGAACACCGCGGAGACGGCCGCCCAGCAGGGCCGCCAGTACGCGGGCAAGGCGTTCCACACGGTCAGCGACAAGGTGGGCGACCGGGTCCCGGCGTCGGTGGCCCAGCGCGTACGTTCCCTGCGCGAACGCAACGTGAACGGCACCCCCGAGGACGACTGGGGCACGAGCAACACGTAACGCTCTCGCGGCACCACTCCTCCCAGGGCCGAAGCAAGCGCCGCGATGCGGCAGAATTTTCGCCATGGGGATAGTCGCCGGCTTGGACAGCTCACCCGATTTCACGCGCATCGTGGTCTGCGACACGGACACCGGAGCCGTGCTGAGGCAGGGGTATGCCCCGCATCCGGTCGAAACGCCGGACGGCGGCGGCCGCCCCAGTGACGTGGACCCGCAGGCCTGGCTGCTGTCCCTGGGCGAGGCCGCGGGGGGCGGGCTGCTGGAGGGTGTGCAGGCCATCGGGGTCTCGACCCAGCAGAACGCGCTGGTCCCGCTGGACGCCCAGGGCAACACCGTGCGGCCGGCGCTGGTCGGCGGGGACAAGCGGGCGCAGGTCGCGGCGGCCGACCTGGTCGACGCGCTGGGCGGCCGGGAGGCCTGGGCCCAGGCGGTGGGGTCGGTGCCGCAGGCCGCGCAGCCGGTGACCAAGCTGCGCTGGCTCGCCAAGAACGAACCCGAGAACGCGCGGCGCACCGCCGTGCTGCTGCAGGCCCACGACTGGCTGGTCTGGCAGCTTCTCGGGCGTCCGGTACGGCGGACCACCGACCGGGGCGGGGCCTCCGGCACCGGGTACTGGTCCGCGGCCACCGGCGGCTACCGGCCCGACCTGGTCGAGCTGGCGCTGGGCCATCAGGTGATGCTGCCCGAGGTGATCGGCCCGTCGGACGCGGCCGGCACCACCCCGGAGGGGCTGCTGATCTCCGCCGGGACCGGGGAGACCATGGCCGCGGCCTTCGGTCTCGGGATCGGGCTCGGGGACGCGGTCGTCTCCCTCGGGGCGTCCGGGTCCGTGATGGCCGTGCACCCGGAGGCGCTGACCGACCAGTCCGGGATGATCACCTCCCTGGCCGACGCCACCGGCATGCATCTGCCGGTCGTGACCACCCTGAACGCCGTGCGCACCCTGCGCGGCACCGCCGAGCTGCTCGGTCTGTCCGATCTGGAGAGCCTGTCCGACCTGGCGATGAAGTCGACGCCGGGGGCGCACGGGCTGGTGCTGCTGCCGTACCTGGAGGGCGAGCGGACACCGCTGCTTCCGCACACCGCGGGCACGCTGGCCGGACTGCGCCGCGAGTCGATGAAACCCGAGCATCTGGCGCGGGCCTCCTTCGAGGGCATGCTGTGCGGACTCGCCGACGCGCTGGACGTGCTGCGCGGGCGGGGTGTCGAGGTGCGACGGGTCTTCCTGCTCGGCGCGGCCGCCGAGCTGCCCGCCGTACAGGCCGCGGCGCCGTCGCTGTTCGGCGCGCAGGTCGTCGTGCCGCAGCCCGCCGACTACGCGGCGATCGGCGCCGCCCGGCAGGCCGCCTGGGCGCTCGGCGTGTCCCAGGGGGCGCTCGATCCGCGCACCCCGCCGGCCTGGCACGGCGCGGCCGCGCAGGTGCTGGAGCCGGGTGAGGAACTGGCCGTGGGCCAGGCGGTGCGGCAGCAGTTCGTGTCCGTGCGGGAGCAGACCCACCCCGGGGCGTTCCGCCCGTGACGCGGCCCGGACCTCCGGGCGCGGCGAGCACGCCGATGGCTTAATCGGTTGAGGTAACACGGGTGGAGTGTCCGACGATAGGGGCGAAGGGCACATCGACCAGCCCCTGTCGCCGACTCCGAGAGACGTAGCGTGCTCATACGACTTCTGCGGACCTATCTCAGGCCCTATAAAAAACCCATAGTGTTCCTGGTGCTGCTGCAGTTCCTGCAGACCTGCGCCACCCTCTACCTGCCCACGCTCAACGCCGACATCATCGACAACGGTGTCGTGAAGGGTGACACGGATTACATCCTGTCCTTCGGCGCCCTGATGATCGGCATCTCGCTGGTGCAGGTCGTGTGCAACATCGGCGCGGTGTACTTCGGCGCCCGGACCGCCTCCGCGCTCGGCCGGGACGTGCGCGGCGCGGTCTTCGACCGGGTCCAGTCGTTCTCCGCCCGTGAGGTGGGTCACTTCGGGGCGCCCTCGCTCATCACCCGTACGACGAACGACGTCCAGCAGGTCCAGATGCTGGTCCTGATGTCGTTCACCCTGATGGTGTCGGCGCCCATCATGTGTGTCGGCGGAATCGTGCTGGCGCTCGGTCTCGATGTCCCGCTGTCCGCGGTGCTCGTCGCCGTCGTGCCGGTGCTCGGCGTCTCCGTGACGCTGATCGTGCGCCGGCTGCGGCCGCTGTTCCGGTCCATGCAGACGCGCCTGGACACGGTGAACCGGGTGCTGCGCGAGCAGATCACCGGCAACCGGGTGATCCGCGCCTTCGTCCGGGACGAGTACGAGCAGGGCCGGTTCGGGAGGGCCAACGGGGATCTGACCGAGATGCAGCTGGCCACCGGCCGGATGCTCGCCCTCATGTTCCCGATCGTCATGACGGTGGTGAACGTGTCGTCCATCGCGGTGGTCTGGTTCGGCGCCCACCGCATCGACAGCGGCGGGATGGCGATCGGCGACCTGACCGCGTTCCTCGCCTATCTGATGCAGATCGTCATGTCCGTGATGATGGCCACCTTCATGTTCATGATGGTGCCGCGCGCCGAGGTGTGCGCCGAGCGCGTCCAGGAGGTCCTGGGGACCGACTCGAGCGTGGTGCCGCCGGTCGCCGCGGTGACCGAGCTGCGCCGGCACGGGCACCTGGAGATCCGGGGCGCGGGCTTCCGCTATCCGGGTGCCGAGGAGCCGGTGCTGAAGTCCATCGACGTGGTGGCCCGGCCGGGCGAGACGACCGCCGTGATCGGCTCGACCGGCAGCGGGAAGTCGACGCTGCTCGGCCTGGTCCCGCGGCTGTTCGACGCCACCGAGGGCGAGGTGCTCGTGGACGGAGTGGACGTCCGCGACGTCGACCCCGAGCTGCTTGCCGCTACTGTCGGTCTCGTGCCGCAGAAGCCGTACCTGTTCGCCGGGACGGTCGCGACCAACCTGCGCTACGGCAATCCGGGGGCCACCGACGAGGAGCTGTGGCACGCGCTGGAGGTGGCGCAGGCCAAGGACTTCGTGAGCCGGCTGGAGGGCGGGCTCGACGCGCCGATCGCGCAGGGCGGCACCAATGTCTCGGGCGGTCAGCGGCAGCGGCTCGCCATCGCCCGCACGCTGGTGCAGCGCCCGGAGATCTACCTCTTCGACGACTCCTTCTCCGCCCTGGACTACGCCACCGACGCGGCGCTGCGCTCCGCGCTCGGCCGCGAGACCGCCGAGGCGACCGTCGTCATCGTGGCCCAGCGGGTGGCCACCATCCGGGACGCGGACCGGATCATCGTGCTGGACGAGGGACGGGTGGTCGGCACCGGCCGGCACCACGAGCTGATGGCTGCCAACGAGACCTACCGGGAGATCGTGCTCTCCCAGCTGACGGAAGCGGAGGCCGCCTGATGGCCGGGCCCATGGGACGCATGATGGCCGGCGGCCCCGACCAGCGTTCGATGGACTTCAAGGGCTCGGGCAAACGGCTGGTCGGCCAGTTCAGGCCCGAACGGGTCACCATCTGCGCCCTGCTGCTGTGCGTGGTCGTCAGTGTGACCCTGAGCGTGCTCGGCCCGAAGATCCTCGGCCGGGCCACCGACCTGGTCTTCGCCGGCATCGTGGGCCGGCAGATGCCCGCCGGGGCCACCAAGGAGCAGGTGCTCCAGTCGATGCGCGAGCGCGGCCAGGGCCAGATCGCGGACATGCTCAGGGGCACCGACTTCACCCCCGGCCAGGGCATCGACTTCGGTGCCGTCGGGCACGTGCTGCTGCTCGCGCTCGGCACCTTCCTGGTCGCCGGCCTGCTGATGGCGGTCGCCACCCGGCTGGTCAACCGGGCGGTCAACCGCACCATGTACCGGCTGCGCGAGTCCGTGCAGACGAAGCTGTCGCGGCTGCCGCTGTCGTACTTCGACAAGCGCCAGCGCGGTGAGGTGCTCTCCCGCGCCACCAACGACATCGACAACATCGGGCAGACGCTGCAGCAGTCGATGGGCCAGCTCATCAACGCGGTGCTGACCATCATCGGCGTGCTGGTGATGATGTTCTACGTCTCCTGGCTGCTGGCACTGGTCGCGCTGGTGACCGTGCCCCTGTCGTTCGTGGTCGCCACCCGGGTCGGCAAGCGGTCGCAGCCGCACTTCGTGCAGCAGTGGCGCACCACCGGCAAACTGAACGCGCACGTCGAGGAGATGTACACCGGGCACACCCTGGTGAAGGTGTTCGGCCGCCAGGAGGAGTCGGCGCATCAGTTCGCCGAGCAGAACGAGGCGCTGTACGAGGCCGCGTTCCGGGCGCAGTTCAACAGCGGTGTCATGCAGCCGCTGATGATGTTCGTGTCGAACCTGAACTATGTGCTGGTGGCGGTCGTCGGTGGCCTCCGGGTCGCGTCGGGCGCGCTGTCCATCGGTGACGTGCAGGCCTTCATCCAGTACTCGCGGCAGTTCTCGATGCCGCTGACGCAGGTCGCGTCGATGGCGAACCTGGTGCAGTCGGGTGTCGCCTCGGCGGAGCGGGTCTTCGAACTCCTGGACGCGGAGGAGCAGGAGGCGGACCCGGTGCCGGGCGTGCGGCCCGAGGAGCTGCGCGGACGGGTGTGCCTGGAGCACGTGTCGTTCCGGTACGACCCGGAGAAGCCGCTGATCGAGGACCTGTCGCTGACCGTGGAGCCCGGGCAGACGGTGGCGATCGTCGGCCCGACCGGTGCGGGCAAGACCACGCTGGTCAACCTGCTGATGCGGTTCTACGACGTGTCCGGCGGGCGCATCACGCTGGACGGGGTGGACGTGCGGCGGATGTCCCGGGACGAACTGCGGTCCGGGATCGGCATGGTGCTCCAGGACACCTGGCTGTTCGGCGGCACCATCGCGGAGAACATCGCCTACGGCGCCGGAGTGGAAGGGGGCGCGCGAAGCGCACCCGATCAGGGTGGTGGCGGGCGACGGGCGGGCGTCACCCGGGGCGAGATCGAGGAGGCGGCCCGGGCGGCCCACGCGGACCGGTTCATCCGTACCCTGCCCGACGGCTACGACACCGTGATCGACGACGAGGGCTCCGGGGTCAGCGCCGGCGAGAAGCAGCTCATCACCATCGCGCGGGCGTTCCTGTCCGACCCGGTGATCCTGGTGCTGGACGAGGCCACGAGTTCCGTGGACACCCGTACCGAGGTGCTGATCCAGAAGGCGATGGCCAAACTCGCGCACGGGCGGACGTCGTTCGTCATCGCGCACCGGCTGTCGACGATCCGGGACGCCGACACCATCCTGGTGATGGAGAACGGCTCCATCGTCGAACAGGGCGCGCACACGGAGCTGTTGGCGGCCGACGGGGCGTACGCCCGGCTGTACAAGGCGCAGTTCGCCCAGGCCGTGGCCGAGGTGGACTGATCCGCGGCGGGGGCCGCTCACACCGTGGGCGGCCCCGGTCAGTCGAGGTAGCCCCGCAACTGGTCAGCGAACGTGTGGTCGCGGAGCTTGTTGAGGGTCTTGGACTCGATCTGCCGTATCCGCTCCCTGGTCACGCCGAACAGGCGCCCGATCTCCTCCAGGGTGCGGGGCCGGCCGTCGGCGAGGCCGTAGCGGAGCTGGACGACCTTCCGTTCGCGCTCGCCGAGGGTGGAGAGCACGGCCTCCAGATGCTCCCGGAGCAGCAGGAAGGCGGCCGACTCCACGGGGCTGGTGGCGTCGCCGTCCTCGATGAGGTCGCCGAGGGCCACCTCGTCCTCCTCGCCGACCGGGGCGTGCAGGGACACCGGTTCCTGGGCGAGCCGCAGCACCTCGCGGACCCGCTCGGGCGGCAGGTCGAGCTGGCCGGCGACCTCTTCGGGGGCGGGCTCGTAGCCGCGTTCCTGCAGCATGCGGCGCTGGACGCGGATGACCCGGTTGATCAGTTCCACCACGTGCACGGGGACCCGAATGGTGCGGGCCTGGTCGGCCAGGGCACGGGACATGGCCTGCCGGATCCACCAGGTGGCGTAGGTGGAGAACTTGTAGCCGCGGGCGTAGTCGAACTTCTCCACGGCCCGGATGAGCCCGAGGTTGCCCTCCTGCACCAGGTCGAGCATGGTCAGGCCGCGGCCGACGTACCGCTTCGCCACCGACACCACGAGCCGCAGGTTGGCCTCGATCAGCCGGCGCTTGGCCATCCGGCCCATGACGACCAGCCGGTCCAGGTCGTGCGCGAGCCGGCTGTCCAGGTCGGGCGTGCTGCTCAGCTTCTCCTCGGCGAACAGCCCGGCCTCCACCTTGCGGGCGAGGTCGACCTCCTCGGCGGCGGTGAGCAGCGGGATGCGACCGATCTCGCGCAGGTACTGGCGGAACAGGTCCGCGGACGGGCCGCCGGTCTCGGTCCGCCCGGCGACCGCGGGCGCCGCGGGCTCGGCGGCCTCCTCCGGCTCCTCCGTCAGTGCCTCGGCGGGTGGCTCCGCCGGCTCACCGATCTGCTCCTGGCCCGCCTCGGGGTGGCCGATGGCGCGGCTCTGCGGGGGGACGGCCACGAGGACTCCGGACTCCGCGCCGGGCCCGTCGGCCGTGGCGCCGGCGCTGCTGTCGGTCTGGGTGAGGGTCTGGGTCTGCACGGGGCGACCTCCAGGATGATCGCTGCTCGGAGGGTTGCGGCAGCGGTGCTTCGGGAGCGGAGAGTCGACGGCATGCGCTCCTGGGGCAGGCACCGGGGGCTCGGGCACCGCACCCAGTGTGGGGTAAGACACATCGCTGCCACGAGGGTCGTGCGGTGACTTTTTGCGTCCGGTCCGTGACTCGGCGGTTACCGGTCCCGCCGGACTATGCGACCGGCAACTGCGGCCCGCCGCGGCTCGTGGAGCGGCGGGGGCCGGACCCTCACAGGGCCGAGGCGCCCCGTTCGCGCAGGGCCTGGTCGTACTGCTGGAGGACCCACATCTCGTTCTGCACGGCGGCCAGTTGGGCCGGGTCGCCGCCGCTGGACAGGCGGGTCAGCTGGGACTGGATGTCGCGGATGCGGCGCTCCACGGCGCGGCGGCGGATCTGCACCAGCACCGTGCCCGCGTACGTCTCGTCGACCGTGCGGCGCAGGATCGGCTCGACGGCGAGTTCGGTGACCATCGCGCGGGCGGTGTCGTCGGGCGCGGCGTCCCGGACGCGGACCAGGTACTCCTGCCCGTCCTCGACACCGTACTCGGCGCCGCCCGCCTCCGCGATGGTCTGGCGTACGGCGGCGTAGGGCGGGGCGGTGAACTCGTCCACGCCGTACGCGTCGAAGGCCGGGGAGACCAGGTCGGGGCGCTGGAGGGCGAGTTTGAGCAGTTCGCGCTCGGCGGCGTAGACGGGGTTGCGCAGGGTGAGGGCCGGGCCGGTCGGGGCCGCGGTGCGCGGTCCGGTCTCCCAGTGCTGCTGCGAGCCGCGGGGCTGCTGCTGGGGGCCGCCCTTGCCGCGCTCGCGGGCCCAGCGGGCGAGCTGGGCGACCCGCTTGACCACGAACTGGGTGTCGAGGATGCCGAGCATCCCGGCCAGCTCGACGGCGACCTCGTGCTGGGCGCCGCTGTTCTTGATGCGGGCGACGATCGGGGCGGCCTCGTCCAGGGCGGCGGCCCGGCCGGCCGGGGTGTCCAGGTCGTAGCGGGCGACGATCTGGCGCAGTGCGAACTCGAAGAGCGGGGTGCGCGGTTCGGCCAGGTCGGCGACCGCCTCGTCGCCCTTGGCCAGGCGCAGCTCGCAGGGGTCCATGCCGTCGGGGGCGATGGCGATGTAGGTCTCGGCGGCGAACTTCTGGTCGTCCTCGAAGGCGCGCAGGGCCGCCTTCTGGCCGGCCGCGTCACCGTCGAAGGTGAAGATCACCCGGGCGGAGCCGTTGTCCATGAGGAGCCGGCGGAGGATCTTGATGTGGTCGCCGCCGAAGGCCGTGCCGCAGGTGGCGATGGCCGTGGTGACCCCGGCCAGGTGGCAGGCCATGACGTCGGTGTAGCCCTCGACGACGACGGCCCGGCTGGTCTTGGCGATGTGCTGCTTGGCCAGGTCGATGCCGTACAGGACCTGGGACTTCTTGTAGATCGCCGTATCGGGCGTGTTCAGGTACTTCGGCCCGTTGTCCGCCTCGTACAGCTTGCGGGCGCCGAAGCCGACGACCTCGCCGCCGATGTCCCGGATGGGCCACATCAGGCGCCCCCGGAACCGGTCGATGGGGCCGCGCCGGCCCTCCTGGGAGAGGCCGGAGAGCAGCAGCTCCTTGTCGGTGAAGCCCTTGCCGCGCAGATGACGGGTGAGGTGGTCCCAGCCCTGGGGGCTGTAGCCGACGCCGAAGTGGACGGCGGCGGCCTGGTCGAAGCCGCGCTCGGCGAGGAAGACCCGGCCGGTCTCGGCCTCGGCGGAGCCCGCGAGCTGTTCCGCGTACCACTGGGCGGCGATCTTGTGCGCCTCGACCAGGCGGATGCGCTCGCCGCGCTGGTGGGCGGGGTTGTACCCGCCCTCCTCGTAGCGCAGGGTGATACCGGCCTGGGCGGCGAGCCGCTCCACCGCCTCCGAGAAGGAGAGGTGGTCCACCTTCATGACGAAGGTGATGGTGTCGCCGCCCTCCTGGCAGCCGAAGCAGTGGAAGAGTCCCTTGCTCGGGCTGACCTGGAAGGATGGCGACTTCTCGTCGTGGAAGGGGCAGAGACCCTTGAGGTTGCCGCCACCGGCGTTGCGCAGCTGGAGGTACTCGGAGACCACGGCGTCGATCGGGACCGCGTCCCGTACCGCCTTCACGTCCTCGTCGTTGATCCGTCCTGCCACGATGCGATTCTACGGGGCAGGACCGACACTCCCCCGCGCCGCGGAGATCAGGAAGCGAGGCCGTCGAGGGGTACGTGGGGGTCGGCGAGCGCGTCGGTGTCCACCCGGGCCCGGGAACGGATGAGGTTCTGGACGGTCTCTGTGACATCCCACACGTTCACGTTCATTCCGGCCAGGACCCGGCCCTCCCGGACCCAGAACGCGATGAACTCCCGCTTGCCCGCGTCACCCCGGATGACCACTTGGTCGTACGACCCGGGCGGCGCCCAGCCGCTGTACTCCATGCCGAGGTCGTACTGGTCGGTGAAGAAGTAGGGCACGCGGTCGTAGGTGACGTCCTTGCCGAGCATCGCGCGGGCCGCGGCCGGGCCGCCGTTCAGGGCGTTGGCCCAGTGCTCCACGCGGAGCCGGGTGTCGAACAGGGCGTGCGGGAAGGAGGCGACGTCACCGGCCGCGTGGATGTCCGGGTCGGACGTCCGCAGCCGTTCGTCCACCACGACCCCGCCCCCGTGCGCCCGGTCGGCCAGTTCCAGGCCCGCCGCCTCGGCGAGGGCGGTCCGCGGGGCCGCGCCGATCGCCGCGAGCACCGCGTGGGCGGGGTGCTCCTCGCCGTCGTCGGTGCGGGCGGCGAGGACCACGCCGTCCTGGCCGACGATCTCGGTGAGCCGCACCCCGAAGCGGAAGCGGACGCCGTGGGCGCGGTGCAGCTCCGCGAAGACGTTGCCCAGCTCGGGGCCGAGGACGCCGTGCAGCGGGGTGGGCGCGGACTGGATCACGGTGACCTCGGCGCCGTACTCGCGGGCGGCCGCCGCGACCTCCAGGCCGATCCAGCCGGCGCCGGCGATCACCAGGTGCCCGTTGTCCCGGCCGAGCGCGGCCAGGACGCCCTTGAGCCGCTCGGCGTGGGCGAGGCGGCGCAGATGGTGGACGCCCGCCAGGTCGGTGCCGGGGATGTCGAGGCGGCGGGGTTCCGCGCCGGTGGCGAGCAGCAGCTTGTCGTAGTGGACGAGGGTGCCGTCGTCGCCGAAACGGACCGTCTTCGCGGCGCGGTCGATCCGGTCCACGGTCTGGCCGAGGTGCAGCTCGACGTCGTTGCGCGCGTACCAGGCGGGTTCGTGCACGAAGACGCTGTCCCGCTCCTCCTTGCCGAGCAGGTAGCCCTTGGACAGCGGGGGACGCTCGTACGGGTGGTCGCGCTCGTCGCAGATCAGTATCACCCGGCCGGTGAAGCCCTCCGCACGGAGCGTCTCGGCCGCCTTGGCGCCGGCGAGGCCGCCTCCGACGATGACGAACGTCTGATCCGCGTCGACCACTTGATGCCTCCTCGTAAGGGTGCCGTCACATGCGAGCGTCCCGCACCGGGCGTGCTGCGGGAAGAGGGAGTGCCCCGATCAGGCCACTGTGGGGGCACTTTCCTGCTGGATATGCCCCGTCAGTCTCGCGTGCAGCGAGCGGGCGGAGACGTCGGTCAGGGAGGCGATCTGGTCGACGATCACCCGCTTGCGCGCATGGTCGTCGGGCGCCTCGTCGAACAGGGCCCGGAACTGGGGGTCGAGGCCGTCCGGCGCGCGGGCGGTGAGCGCCTCGGCCAGCTCGGCCACGACCACCCGCTGGTCGGCGCGCAGCCGCTCCTGCTCGGCACGCTGCATGACGTACCGGTCGGCGACCGCCTTGAGCACCGCGCACTCCATCCGGGTCTCGCGGGGCACGACGAGTTCGGCGCCGTAGCGGGTGAGCCGGCCGCCGCCGTACGCGGCCCGGGTGGCACCCTCGGCGGCCAGGCAGAACCGGCCGATGAGCTGGCTGGTGGCGTCCTTCAGGCGGGCCTGGGCGACCGCGGTGCCGTCGTAGCCGTGCGGCCACCACTCCTGGGCCTGGAGCCGGTCGAGGGCCTCGGCGAGCTCGGCGGGGTCGGTGCCCGCCGGGACGTACCGGCCGACGGCGACCTCGAACACCGCCCGCCGTTCGGGTCCGGCGTGCAGGCAGTCGGGGTCGATGTGGCCGGCGTGCAGGCCGTCCTCGACGTCGTGCACCGAGTAGGCCACGTCGTCCGACCAGTCCATGACCTGCGCCTCGAAGCAGGTCCGGGTGCCGGGGGCGGTCTTGCGGACCCAGTCGAACACCGGGCGGTCGTCCTCGTACACGCCGAACTTCACGGACGCCGGGTCGGTGGGGTGGCCGCCGCGCGGCCAGGGGTACTTGGTGGCTGCGTCGAGGGCGGCGCGGGTGAGGTTGAGGCCGACGGAGCCCTCGGGCGTGAACCGCTTGGGCTCGATGCGGGTGAGCAGCCGGAGGGACTGGGCGTTGCCCTCGAAGCCGCCGCAGTCGTCGGCGAACTCGTTCAGGGCCTGTTCGCCGTTGTGGCCGAAAGGCGGGTGGCCGAGGTCGTGGGAGAGGCAGGCCGCTTCGACCAGGTCGGGGTCGCAGCCGAGGGCGGCGCCCAGCTCGCGGCCGACCTGGGCGCACTCCAGGGAGTGGGTCAGGCGCGTGCGGGGGCTGGCGTCCCAGGCCTGGATGGGGGTCCCCCCGCTCGAACGAAGTTGAGAGTGGGGGAGGGTTCCCGGTGTGACCACCTGGGTCTTGCCGGCCAGGCGGCGCAGGGCCGCGGAGTGCAGGACGCGGGCGCGGTCGCGCTGGAAGGCGGTGCGTCCCGGCCGTTTGTCCGGTTCGGATGCCCAGCGTTCGGCCGACGCCGGGTCGTAGGCCGAGGGGGATGCGGTGCCGGTACCTGTGGTGCCTTCCATGCCTCGACAGTACGGGGCGGTGGTGACAATCGGCGGGTACGGGGCGCCTGATCGTCCGCCGGGTCGGGTCGCGGGGTTCCGCCATCCCCGTTCTCAGGCCGACGCCAGGTCCGCCTCCGTCCGTGCCTGTGCCTGGTCGTAACGGAGCAGGACCAGCCGGGCCATCGCCTCGTGGGCGCCCAGCGGGGCCGCGGCGATCCACGGCGCCGCCTGGGCGCACTGGGTCGCGAACCGCCCCGGTGCGGTGAAGCAGGAGGCGACCGCCACCCGGTCGCGGCCGCGTGCGGCCAGTGCCCGCACCGCGGTGCCGACCGTCGGGGTGGCCGCCGAGGCGTAGGCCGGGATCACGGGGACGCCGAGGCGGTCGGCGAGCAGGCGGGCCGTGCGGCGGGTGTCGGCGGCCGAGTCGGGGTCGCGGGAGCCCGCCGCCGCGAGGACGACCGCGCCCGTCCGGTGCGTGACGGCGTCCCGGGCCGGGGGCCAGCCCGCCTCCAGCAGACGCGCGTGCAGGGTGTCCACCAGGAGCGGGTGCGGGCCCAGCGGGGCGGCCACGCGCGTGCGTGCGGGCGAGGCGGCGGCCATCTCGGGGATGTCCCGTTTCACGTGGTAGCCCCGGCCGAGGAGCAGCGGTACGAGGATCGCGGGGGCCGCTCCGAGTGCGGCCAGGGTGTCCGGGAGCAGGGGCTCGTTCAGCTCGATGTGGCCCAGGTGGACGGGGAGCCCGGGGCGCAGTTCGCGCACCCGGTCCCGCAGGGCCCCAACGGTCCGCAGCGCGCGCGGGTCGCGGCTGCCGTGGGCGACCAGGACGAGGGCGGGCGGCGTGGGGGCCGGGGCGGGGCGGCGGCGTCCGCTCGGCGAGACGAGCCTGAGCCGGTCGGCGAGCCGGCTGCTGATGCTGTTCATGAGGTGCGCCGTGCTGTCGAGGTGGAGGGTGGACTCGTCGCTGAGTGGGTTCGACGCCGTCATGGAACGATCCTGACGTGGGTTCGTTGCGCCGCCGTTGCCGGGCGGTCACGGGTATTTTCCGCGGCTTCACCTCGGACGGATGCACGCTGTGAGGGCGAACCGGGTCGTCCGGGCGAACCGGATCCCCGTGACCCGCGTCCTTCTGGTCGGAACCGATCACCGGGGGGACCGCATGAAGACGCGCCGACCGCGGCTGCCGCGCACCCGCAGGGGGTGGCGGCACCTGGTGCAGACCGTGATGGCCGGGTGCGTGCTGGCGCTGCTGCCGGCGACCTGGCTGTACGTGTCGACGGCGGACCGGCTGCGGACCGCGGCGGACGTGCCGCGCACCGAGGTCGCGGTGGTGTTCGGGGCCGGGCTGTGGGACGGGGAGCCGTCGCCGTACCTCGCGCACCGCCTGGACGCGGCGGCCGGGCTGTACCGGCAGGGGCGGATCGAGGCGGTCCTCGTCACTGGGGACAACAGCCGCGAGGACTACGACGAGCCCGACGCCATGCGCGCCTACCTGACCCGGCACGGGGTGCCGGACGCGCGCATCGTCAGCGACTACGCGGGCTTCGACACCTGGGACTCCTGTGTGCGGGCCAGGAAGATCTTCGGGGTGGACCGGGCGGTGCTGATCAGCCAGGGCTTCCACATCCGGCGGGCGGTGGCGCTGTGCGAGGCGGCCGGGGTGGACTCGTACGGCCTCGGGGTCGACGCCAAGCACGACGCGACCTGGTACTACGGCGGCACGCGCGAGGTGTTCGCGGCGGGCAAGGCGGTGCTGGACGCGGTGTTCCAGCCGGATCCGCGGTTCCTCGGGCCGAAGGAGCCCGGCGTGGCGCGGGCGCTCGCGTCCGGCCGGTGACCGGGTCCTCACGGCGGGCGGGCGGGCGCGGGGAGGTCCGCTTCCCGGCCGTGTAACAAGGAGCCGCCGCGGGCCGTAACACTGCGGAAGCACGCTGGTCGGCATGGAGACCACCTCGACGCCCACCCACTGCCCGTACTGCGCCCTGCAGTGCGGGATGAACATCACGCCTCTGCCCCGGGGTGGCGTCGAGGTGACCGAACGGCCGGACTTCCCGGTGAACCGGGGGGCGCTGTGCGGCAAGGGCCGCACGGCCGCCCAGGTGCTGTCGCCGGCGGCCCGGCTGACCTCGCCGCTGGTGCGGTCCGGCGGGAAGCTGGTGGAGGCCGGCTGGGACGAGGCGCTGGACCGGATCGCCGGGGCGCTGTCGGGGGTGCGTGCGCACAGCGGGCCGGACGCGGTCGGGGTGTTCGGCGGGGGCGGGCTGACGAACGAGAAGGCGTACGGGCTGGGAAAGTTCGCGCGGGTGGTGCTCGGCACCTCGCAGATCGACTACAACGGCCGGTTCTGCATGTCCTCGGCGGCGGCCGCCGGCACCAAGGCGTTCGGCCTGGACCGGGGGCTGCCGTTCCCGCTGGAGGACATCCCGCGCACCGGCTGCGTCGTCCTGGTCGGCTCCAACCTCGCCGAGACGATGCCGCCGTCGCTGCGCTTCTTCAGCGAACTGCGTGCCAACGGCGGCACGCTGATCGTCGTCGATCCGCGCCGCACGAAGACGGCCGAGCAGGCCGATCTGCACCTGGCGCCCCGGCCGGGCACCGATCTCGCCCTCGCCCTGGGCCTGCTGCACCTGGTGGTGGCCGAGGGCCGCACGGACGAGGAGTACATCGAGAAGCGCACGTCCGGCTGGGAGGAGGCCCGGGCGGCGGCGATGGCGCACTGGCCGGAGTATGTGGAACGGATCACGGGGGTGTCCGTTCCCCAACTGCGGCAGGCGGTGCGGATGTTCTGCGAGCCGGAGTCCGCGATGGTGCTCACGGCGCGCGGGCCCGAGCAGCAGTCCAAGGGGACGGACACGGTGGGCGCGTGGATCAACCTGTGCCTGGCGACGGGCCGGGCGGGCCGTCCGCTGTCCGGGTACGGCTGCCTGACCGGGCAGGGCAACGGGCAGGGCGGACGTGAACACGGCCAGAAGGCGGACCAGTTGCCCGGCTACCGCAAGCTGGACGACCCGGCGGCGCGGCGGCACGTGGCCGAGGTGTGGGGCGTGGACCCGGACAGCCTGCCCGGCCCGGGGCGCAGCGCGTACGAGCTGCTGGACGCGCTGGGCACGGACATCCGGGCGCTGCTGCTGATGGGGTCCAACCCGGTGGTGTCGGCGCCGCGCGCGACGCATGTGGAGGAGCGGCTGCGCTCGCTGGACTTCCTGGCCGTGTGCGATGTCGTCCTCTCGGAGACGGCCGAACTGGCGGACGTCGTCCTGCCGGTCACGCAGTGGGCCGAGGAGACGGGCACGACGACCAGCCTGGAAGGCAGGGTCCTGCTGCGCCGCCGGGCCGTCGCCCCGCCCGCCGGGGTCCGCAGCGACCTGGAGGTGCTGCACGGCCTGGCCGCCCGGCTCGGTGTGGAGAAGGGCTTCCCGACCGACCCGGAGGAGGTCTTCGGGGAACTGCGCCGCGCCAGCGCGGGCGGCCCCGCCGACTACTCGGGCATCACCTATCGCCGCCTGGCGGACGAGAACGGCGTGTTCTGGCCTTGCCCGGAGATGCCGGCCGAGAGCGCCGGTGCCGTCGGTGCGGCCACCGGGGCCCCCGCGCCGGACGGGGCCGCCCCGCCGCCCGTCCACCCCGGCACCCCCCGCCTCTTCCTCGACCGTTTCGCCACCGGCGACGGCCGGGCGCGGTTCGCCGCCGTGGCGCACCGGGCCGGTGCGGAGGAGCCGGACGCGGAGTACCCGCTGCTGCTGACCACCGGCCGGGTGGTGTCCCAGTACCAGTCGGGGGCGCAGACCCGCAGGGTGGCCGAGCTGAACGCGGCCGCGCCCGGCCCGTTCGTCGAGCTCCACCCGCGTCTCGCGGCCCGCCTCGGCGCGGCCGAGGGCGACCCGCTGGCGGTCGTTTCCCGGCGCGGCCGCGCCGTGGCCCCCGCCCGCATCACCACCGCGATCCGCCCCGACACGGTCTTCATGCCCTTCCACTGGCCGGGCGAGGGCCGGGCCAACACCCTCACGAACCCGGCCCTGGACCCGACGTCGAAGATGCCCGAGTTCAAGTCCTGCGCGGTACGGGTGGAGTTCCTCGGGCCACCCGCCTAGAACGCCGGACAGCCGCCAAGCCCGGCCCGCCTCAGCCGCGTTCCAGCCAGTCCCCGCTCGCTATCCGCCGTCCCCCGGTCCGCAGTCGCGTGGCGACGGCGGGGGCCGCCAGGTAGACCCAGGCGCGGGCCGTCGTGCCGTCGGGGCGTTCGACGGGGCGGGCGACCCGTTCGTAGAGGTTGTGGGGGCTGCCCGGGGTGTATTCCTCCAGGCGGTCGAGTTCGGCCAGGAGCCCGGCGTAGGACTTCCCCGACGCGGTGACGAGTTCGCCGCTGACCGTGCCGCCGGGCTCCTCGACGGCGTAGGGGTGGCCGGGGCCTTCGTACAGCGCCGCGCCCAGGAATCGTCCCGGTTCCTCGCGGTCCGTCCGGCCGCGCAGGAACAGGTCGTGGTTGCGCTCGCCGGGGCGAAGGGTGCCGTAGACGAAGAACGGCAGGGAGTCCAGGGCGTCCGGAGTGATCACGGAAACGATTCTCCTCCTACGCCGCCTTCTCACACATCTCCATGAAGGCGCTATGGACATGACATGTCATGGCCCCTTAAATCTCAGTCAACACAGCGCCCCCCGCCCCCACGCCTCGAAGGCGCCTCCCCCAAGGAGACAGATGAGTCGGATACGTCAGCACATCCGGGGTTCCCGTCGTCTCGCCACCGCCGGCGTCGCCGCCACCACCGCCGCCCTCCTGGCCGCCGCCCTCTCCCCCGCCGCCCACGCCGACGGCCGCCCGACCCGGGCCACCGCGGTCGAGAACGCGGCCTCGGCGATCCTGGCACAGGCGAACAGCCTCGGTCTGACCTCCGCCCAGGACACCAGCGTCCGGGACGTGATCGTCGACGGCAACGGCACCCAGCACGTCCGGTACGACCGTACGTACCGTCAGCTTCCGGTGCTCGGCGGCGACTTCGTCGTCCACCTGGCGCCGAACGGTTCCTACCGCGGCGCCGACCGCGCGACCAGAACCAGGATCTCGGTCCCCTCCACCACCCCGAAGCTGTCCGCGCCCAGGGCCGCCGACCTCGCGGTGAACGCCCTGCGGGCCGCCAACCTCGGCGAGAAGCTGCGGCAGGTGAAGGCGAAGCCCGAGCTGGTCGTCGACGCCCTGCACGGCACCCCGAAGCTCGCCTGGCGCACCAACGCAGTCGGCCAGGACACGCTCGGCAACCCGGTCGCCCGGACCGTGCTGACCGACGCCCGCACCGGCGCCCAGATCGACGCCTGGGACAGCATCGAGACCGCCACCGGCGACGGCAAGTCGCTGTACAGCGGGACCGTCCCGTTGGAGACCACGCAGTCCGGCTCCTCGTACCAGCTGAAGGACCCGACCCGCGGCAACACCTACACCGGTGACGCCGAGGGCAAGACCGACCTGTGCTTCTTCGGCATCTGCTTCAGCCGGGCCCCCGCGACCCTGTTCACGGACGCCGACAACCACTGGGGCACCGGCAGCACCGCCGACCGCGCCTCGGCCGCCGTCGACGCCCAGTACGGCACCAACGAGACCTGGGACTACTACAAGAACGTCCACGGCCGCAACGGCATCGCCGGCGACGGCAAGGGCTCGTACAACCGCGTCCACTACGGCAGCAACTACAACAACGCCTTCTGGGACGACAGTTGCTTCTGCATGACCTACGGCGACGGTGACGGCACCACCTTCGGGCCGCTGGTGGCGCTGGACGTGGCCGGGCACGAGATGAGCCACGGCGTGACGTCGAAGACGGCCGCGCTGACCTACTCGGGCGAGTCCGGCGGCCTGAACGAGGCCACCTCGGACATCCTCGGCACGATGGTCGAGTGGTACGCGAACAACTCCTCCGACCAGGGCGACTACCTCATCGGCGAGAAGATCGTGAAGCCGGGCTTCGGCAAGGCCGCCCTGCGCTTCATGGACAAGCCGTCCAAGGACGGCAGCTCCGCGGACTACTGGAGCTCGTCGGTCGGAAACCTCGACGTCCACTACTCCTCGGGCGTCGCCAACCACTTCGCCTACCTGCTGAGCGAGGGCAGCGGCGCGAAGACCATCAACGGCGTCGACTACAACTCCCCGACGTCCAACGGCTCGACGGTCACCGGCATCGGCCGGGACAAGGTGGGCAAGATCTGGTACCGGGCGCTGACGGTCTACATGACGTCGTCCACGAACTACGCGGGCGCCCGCACGGCCACCCTGAACGCCGCCAAGGACCTCTACGGCGCGGGCAGCGCGGAGTACAACGCGACGGCCGCCGCGTGGAGCGCGGTCAACGTCAACTAGGCGTCGACGGCATGCGCGTTGGGCGGCCGTCCCGGTCCAGTGGGTACCGGGGCGGCCGCCCTCTTCATGCGCCGTGCGGCGCGACCGGTCCGCTCCCGCCCGCCGTGCCGGCCGCCGGCGCGGCGGGTCCCCGCCGCCTCGCGAGGGGCCGGTCACCCGTTCACCCCCGCCCCGCGCGCCATTCGTGTGCTCTTCCCCGAGCCTCTCTCGTACGCCTCTGACCAGGCACGATTCATCTCCGCTAGCCCGTGTGGGGGTCCCGCGCGCCACCCGTTCAGCGCGTTGTTGACCGAGCGTCAGCAAGCGCCGCGGCCCGACTGCGATTTTCCTCGGAAGGGCAGGGGCGTGCCCCTGAACGAGTCGGAGGAACGAGACGGACAAGCCCTGGGGAGCACCATGCGACGCACCGCCCGTCTGCTGACCGGTACGGCGCTCGCCGTGGCCACGGCGGGACTCGCCACGGCCCCGGCCCACGCCGACGAGGCGGCGGCTCGCCTGCGGGGCGCCCCGGCCGCGGCCGGGACCGGCGGCCTGCAGGTCAACCCGGCCACCGCGGTGCCCGGCGGCCAGGTCACCGTGAACACCGCGGCATGCGGCCGCAAGGCGACCGCGATCGCCGACGCGGGCGCGGTCGGCGCCGGGACCTTCATGCTGGCGCCCGGCACGAACGCGGGCGAGGCGGTCGGCGGGTTCCAGGTGCCGGAGGGCGCCCAGCCGGGGACGTACGAGATCGTCGCGAAGTGCGCCGAGGGCGACGGGCAGATCACCGGCGACCTGGTGGTGGCGCTCAGCACGGCGCGCATGGGCGCGGCGCACGAACAGGTGCGGCCGCGGGGAAGCGTGAAGACGGGGGTCGGCGGCGCACTCGGCACCGACCCCGTGCAGACCGCGGCGGGCGTGACGGCTCTGGCCGTCGCCGCCGCGGGCGGTACCTGGCTCCTGCATCGCCGGGCGAGAGGCGACGGGATCTGACGGACACCCTCCGCTGTCCGTCCGCCGGTACCGCACATCCCGCCCCCTCCGGGTCCGACGCCCCTCGCGGCCCGGAGGGGGAGGGGGTCCGCCCCGTGGCGGGCCGAACCGTTTCCGAAGGGCCCGTTCGGGGTGCGCCCCGGAGAGAGGGGATCTCATGCGCAGAGTCGGGGACACCGCCATAGCCGCCGTCACCGTGGTCGCCCTCGGCTCGGGGGCGTGGCTGCTCGCCGGCCCTGACGTGACGCACGCGCCGCCGCAGCCGGCAGCCGCCGAGGGCCGGTCCGACCCGGGTGAGGAACGGCTCGGGGCCACCGCGCTGGCCCCCTCCCCGCCGACCCGCATCCGTATCCCGTCGATCCGGGTGAACGCCCCGCTGACGGGCCTCGGCCTCACCCCCGCGGGCAGCCTGGACGTGCCGCCCGCCGGGAACAAGAACCTCGCCGGCTGGTACGAGGCCGGCACCACCCCCGGCGAGAGGGGCACCGCGATCGTCGCCGGCCATGTGGACAACACCGAGGGCCCGGCCGTCTTCTACGACCTGGGCGCCCTGAAGCGCGGAGCCACCGTCGAGATCGACCGGCGCGACGGCGGCGTGGCCGTGTTCACCGTGGACGCGGTGGAGGTGTACCCGGCCAGCGCCTTCCCCGACGACAAGGTGTACGGGGCGGCCAAGCGGCCCGAGCTGCGGGTCATCACCTGCGGCGGCGGCTACTCGAAGGCCACCGGGTACCAGGGCAACGTGGTGGTCTTCGCCCACCTGACCGGCAGCCGCTGACGCCCCTCGCCGAGGCCGGCGCGGTGCGCCCGATCCGGCATTCGCGCACCTCACAGCCCTCCCCGGGCGTCCCGCGGGACCCTCACACCCCCGGCCCGGCACCGCTGAGGGCAGCGTTCCCCGCGGGAAACAGAGGTGATGCGGCCGGGTAACGTCGAAGCCGCACGCTGCGTTGCATGACCTCGAATACGCGTGTGGTGGTGATCGGCGCCGGCCTCGCGGGCGTACGGCTCGCCCGGCGGCTCGGTGAGCTGGGCACGCCCGCGCTGCTCGTCGGCGAGGAGGAGCACCGGCCGTACAACCGGGTGCTGCTCGCCGAGGTGCTGGCCGGGCGGTACGCCCCGGAGGTGATCGCCCTTCCCGTGCCCGGCGGGCTCCGGCGCGCCCGGGTCACCGGCATCGACCGGGCGGCCCGGCGGCTGCGGTGCGCCGACGGCTCACAGATCGGATACGGCACCCTGGTGCTGGCCACCGGCTCCAACCCGGTGCTGCCGCCGCTGCGCGGGCTGTTCACCGGCGACCGTCAGCTTCCCGAAGGCGTCCACGCGTTCCGCACCATGGACGACTGCCTGGGCCTGTCCAAGGCGGTACGGCCGGGCGCGCGGGCGGTCGTCGTAGGCGGCGGGCTGCTCGGGGTGTCCGCGGCCCGTGCGCTGGCCGTGCGCGGCGCTCAGGTGGTGCTCGCCCAGCAGGCCGAGCGGCTCATGGAACGCCAGCTCGACCCGAACGCCTCCCGGCTGGTGCTGCGGCACCTGACGGACCTTGGCGTCGAGGTGCACACCGAGTGCCGGGTGCGGGACGTGCGGTGTGCCGGCGGCGCGGTCCGCTCGGTGGAGATGGCCGACGGGTACGCACTCGACGCCGACCTCGTGGTTCTCGCCTGCGGAGTCCACCCGCGCACCGGTCTGGCGGAACAGGCCGGCCTCGCCGTCCGCAAGGGCGTCCTCGTCGACGACGAGCTGCGCACCTCCGACCCGCACATCCGCGCCATCGGCGACTGCGCCGAGCACGACGGCACGGTCTACGGCCTCGCCGCCCCGGCGCTGGAACAGGCCGAGGCGCTGGCCGCCCTGCTCGCCGGCGCCGCCGGCGCCCGCTACTCGGGGACCCGTTCGCTGACCCGGCTCACCCTCACCGGACCCGAATCCCCCCTCGACCTGGCCGCGTTCGGCGAGACCGAGGCCCGCCCCGGCGACGACGTGGTCCAGCTCGCCGACGCCACCCGGGGCACCTACCGCAAGGTCGTCGTCCGCGACGACCGGCTGGTCGGCGGGGTCCTGATCGGCGAACTCGGCACCGTCGGCGCGCTCGCCCGCGCCTGGGAGGGAGCGGAGCCGCTCCCTGGTGACGGCCCCCTGCTTCACCTGCTCACCAACGATGGAGGCTCCTGATGACCGCCACCCCGGGGGCCACCCCCACGATCCTGCTCGTCGGCCACGGCATGGTCGGCCAGCGCTTCCTGGAAGCGCTCGCCGAGCGCGGCCTGACCGCCACGCACCGCGTGGTCGTGCTGTGCGAGGAACCGCGTCCGGCGTACGACCGGGTGCAGCTCACCTCGTACTTCTCGGGCCGCACGCCCGAGGAACTGTCCATGACCGACATGGAGTTCATCAAGGAGCACGGTATCGAGCTGCACGTCGGCGACCCGGCGGAGACGGTCGACCGCGAGGCCCGTGAGGTGACGGCCCGCTCCGGTCTGGTGATCGGCTACGACGTCCTCGTCCTGGCCACCGGCTCCTACCCGTTCGTGCCGCCGGTGCCGAACAAGGACGCCGCCGGCTGTTTCGTCTACCGGACCATCGAGGACCTCCTCGCGATCGAGGAGTACGCGCGGACGAGGGCGACCACCGGCGCGGTGGTCGGCGGAGGTCTGCTCGGCCTGGAGGCCGCGGGCGCGCTCAAGGGCCTCGGACTCACCTCCCACATCGTGGAGTTCGCGCCGCGCCTGATGCCGGTGCAGGTGGACGAGGGCGGTGGCGCGGCACTGCTGCGCACCATCGCGGACATGGGGCTGAGCGTGCACACCGGTGTGGGCACGCAGGAGGTCGTCGTCGGCGAGGACGGCGCGGTCACCGGCATGAAGCTGTCCGACGGCTCCGAACTCGCCACCGACCTGGTGGTGTTCTCCGCCGGTGTCCGCCCCCGCGACCAGCTGGCCCGGGACTGCGGTCTGGCGGTCGGCGAGCGCGGCGGCATCACCGTCGACGATCAGTGCCGTACCGTCTCGGACCCGCACGTGTTCGCGATCGGGGAGTGCGCGCAGGCGTCGGACGGCCGGGTGTACGGCCTGGTGGCCCCCGGCTACGAGCAGGCGGAGACGGCGGCGGCGGCCATCGCCGGGAACGAGGCGTCCTTCACCGGCGCCGACCTGTCCACCAAGCTGAAGCTGCTCGGCGTGGACGTGGCCTCCTTCGGCGACGCGCACGGCACCACCGAGGACTGCCTGGACGTCGTCTACTCCGACTCCCGCGCGGGCCTGTACAAGAAGCTGGTCATCGGCCGGGACGGCACCCTGCTCGGCGGCATCCTGGTCGGCGACGCGGAGGCGTACGGCACCCTGCGCGCGCTGACCGGTTCGGTTCCCCCCATCTCCCCCGAGTCGCTCGTCCTGCCCGTCGGAGCGGACTCGGGGGCCCAGCTCGGCCCGTCGGCCCTGCCGGACGAGGCGATCGTCTGCTCCTGCCACAACGTCAGCAAGGGCACCATCCGCGGCGCGGTCACCGAACACCGGTGCACCACCGTGCCCGAGGTGAAGAAGTGCACCAAGGCCGGTACCGGCTGCGGCAGTTGCGTGAAGGTGCTCGGGCAGCTCGTCACCGCCGAGCTGGAGGCCTCCGGCGTCGAGGTCGACAAGGGCCTGTGCGGCTGCTTCGCCCAGACCCGCGAGGAGCTGTACGAGATCGTCCTCGCCCTGCGCCTCACCTCCTACCAGGAACTGCTGGACCGGTACGGCCGCGAGGACGCCCGGGGCGGTGACGGCTGCGAGGTGTGCAAGCCGGCGGTGGCCTCGGTCATCGCCTCGCTCGCCCCGGCGATCGGCGCGAGCGGCTATGTGCTGGACGGCGAGCAGGCGGCCCTGCAGGACAGCAACGACCACTTCCTCGCCAACCTGCAGAAGAACGGCTCCTATTCGGTCGTGCCGCGCATCCCCGGCGGTGAGATCGCGCCCGAGAAGCTGATCGTGATAGGCGAGGTCGCCCGGGACTTCGGCCTCTACACGAAGATCACCGGCGGTCAGCGGATCGACATGTTCGGCGCCCGGGTGGAGCAGCTCCCGCTGATCTGGGCCCGCCTGGTGGACGCCGGCTTCGAGTCGGGCCACGCGTACGGCAAGTCGCTGCGCACGGTGAAGTCCTGCGTGGGGCAGACCTGGTGCCGCTACGGCGTGCAGGACTCGGTCCGGATGGCGATCGACCTGGAACTGCGCTACCGGGGCCTGCGGTCCCCGCACAAGCTGAAGTCGGCCGTCTCGGGCTGTGCCCGGGAGTGCGCGGAGGCCCAGTCGAAGGACTTCGGCGTCATCGCCACGTCCAACGGCTGGAACCTGTACGTCGGCGGCAACGGCGGCGCCACCCCACGCCACGCCGACCTGCTCGCGCAGGACCTGTCCGACGCCGAACTGGTGCGGCTGATCGACCGGTTCCTGATGTTCTACATCCGCACCGCCGACCGCCTGGAGCGCACCTCCACCTGGCTCGAGCGGATCCCCGGCGGCCTGGACCACGTGCGGGACGTGGTGGTGCACGACTCCCTCGGCATCTGCGACGACCTGGAGGCCCTGATGCGGGCCCATGTCGCGCACTACCGGGACGAGTGGGCCGAGACCATCGACGACCCCGAGAAGCTGGCCCGGTTCGTGTCCTTCGTGAACGCCCCGGACACCCCGGACCCGGTGGTCGCCTTCGTACCCGAACGCGACCAGATGAAGCCCGATCTGCCGCTGCTGTCCATCGGCCTGCGACCGGCCGACGACGTTCTGGAAGGAAGCGCCCAGCGATGACCCTGGCACCCGAGACGACCGATCTGCTGGTCCAGCTCCGGCTGGAGGACGGCTGGTTCACCGTGTGCGACCTGCACCGGCTGGTGCCCGGCCGCGGCATCGCCGCACTGCTGCCGGACGGCCGCCAGGTGGCGGTGTTCCGGGACCGCGCGGACCGGCTGTACGGCATCGACAACCGCGACCCGTTCGGCGGCGCCGCCGTCCTCTCCCGCGGCCTGACCGGCACCCACCGGGGCCGCCCGTTCGTGGCCTCCCCGCTGCTGAAGCAGCGTTTCGACCTGGAGACCGGGCAGTGCCTGGACGACGAGTCGGTCCGGGTGACGGCGTACGAGGTGCGCGGCGCCTGAGGCGGCGGGCGGGACGGTGCTCCCGGGCACAGCGATGACCCGGGCGGCACCGTCCCGTCGTCGCGTCGGCCGGTCAGGCCCGCAGGGCGTCGTACGGGACGCCCGTGAGCCGCTCGGAGGCGGCCCAGAGCCGGGCCGCCGCCTCGTCGTTCAGGGTCCAGGGCGCGCGGCGGGACGGCGCCGGGGAGCCGCGCCACATCGCGAACGACGGTCCCCAGAACGAGTCGGGCCGTACGCCGGGCGCGGTCGCCGCGTACAGCGAGGGGAGCGCGCCCGCCTCCGCCGGCTGGGCGAAGACCCGGTTGCCCAGTTCCATCATCCGCTCGGCACCCCGGCGCCCCTCGGCGCGCGGTCCGGCCGTCTGGAGGTTGGTGGCCGCGTACCCCGGGTGCGCGGCGGCCGCGACGACGCCGGAGCCGCGGGCGGCCAGCCGCCGGCACAGCTCGTGCGTGAACAGCAGGTTGGCGGTCTTGGAGCGGGCGTAGGCGGTCCAGCGCCGGTAGTGCCGCTCGCTGTTGAGGTCGCGCGGATCGATGTTGGCGAGAACGTGCATGAAGCTGGACACGGTGACGATCCGGGCGCCGGGGGTGGCCAGCAGGGCGGGCAGGAGCAGTCCGGTGAGCGCGAAGTGCCCGAGGTGGTTGGTCCCGAACTGCCTCTCGAACCCGTCGGCGGTCGTGCCGTACGGCACCGCCATCACACCGGCGTTGTTCACGAGCAGGTCGAGCCGGTCGTACGGCGGTCTGGCCGCGAACTCCCGGACGGACGCCAGGTCCCCGAGGTCCAGCCGGCCGAGCTCCACCCGGGCGCCCGGCACCTCGCCCCGCAGCCGCTCGACGGCGTCCCTCCCCCGCGCCCCGTCGCGGCAGGCGAGCACCACCCGGGCCCCCTTGCGGGCCAGCTCCCGCGCGGTGACGTAACCGAGCCCGCTGTTGGCACCGGTGACCACGGCGGTGCGTCCGCCCTGGTCGGGGATGTCCTGCGCGGTCCAGCCCATACGGGCCCCTCCTCACGGCACAGGCCGTACGGGCCGCCGGCTCGGCCCGGAACCCGGCGGGTCCAGCTTAGGCGCCGGGACCACGCTTCCCGCGGCGACATGACGGTCTACTGCTGGAGAGCCAGGTCGCGCTGGTAGCAGGTGCCGGTCTTCCCACCGAGGTGGGCCGGGTCGGCCGGACCGACGGGAACGAACCCGGCCTTGGCAAGCACCCTGTGGGACGCGGCGTTGCCGTGAGAGGCGGCCGCCCGCAGTGTGCGCAGCCCGTGCCGCACCGCCGCCAGCCGGCACAGCTCCCGGACGTTCGCGGTCGCCACACCGCGGCCGGCGGCATGCCGCGCGACCCGGTAGCCGAGCTCGGCGGTGCCGTCCTCGACGTCGTACAGGTTGAACCGGCCCAGAACCGAGCCGTCCTCGGCGACGAGCGCGTAGAAGGCGCAGATACCGGCCTCCTGCTCGGCCAGCAGGGCGCCGAAGCGGTCGGTGAACCGGGCGAAGAACTCGTCACCGCGGTCGGAGACCGAGGCAGCGAAGTAGGCGCGGTTCGCCAGCTCGAAGGCCAGCACCGCTGGGGCATCACCGGCCTGCAGCCGCCTCAGCTCGGGCACCGCCCGACCATACCCGGACGACGCGCTCGGGCAGACCTGAGTTTCCGCGCCCGGCCGAGGTGGTTCCGCCGACCGCGTGGCACGGTTCCGGCCGGCCTCGGCACCGGCAGAACCCGGGCAGCGACAGGGAGCAGGCGCAGCCCAGGGTGCTGCCTCCCGGGCCCGGGGTCCTCAGCCGGGGCGCTTGGCCATGACGACCACGCCCGGTCCGCTCCACTCGTCCGCGGGGAGCCGGAGTTCGGCGACCGGGTTCAGCCCGGCCTGTTCGATCAGGTTCACGAGTTGCTCCGGCCGCCACTTGTGGGTGGTCCAGCGAACGGGCACTCCTCCGTACGCCTCGGTGCGTATCGCGTCCTCGTCGCCGACGTGTGTGCCGGTGATGAGGTGCCCGCCCGGCTTCAGGGCGTACGCGAAATGGGCGAGTACCTGGGGAAGGACGTCGCGGGGGAGGTTGAACAGTGACCACCAGCCGAGCACGCCGCCGAGGGAGGCTTCACCGAGCTCGAGCTCGGTGGCGGAGGCGACGCTGAAGCGACATCGCGGATGCAGACGGCGCGCGTTCTCGATCATGCGGGGAGAGAGGTCCACCCCGGATACGTCGAGTCCGCGTTCGGCGAGGTAGCCGGTCACCGTGCCGGGGCCGCATCCGACGTCGAGGACGGGCCCAAGTTCGCCCACGGTGTCGGCGAAGGCGTCGATCGACGCCTTGAGCCAGGGATGGCGACGGATGTCGCCCATGCCCGTCGTCACCACCATCTTGGCGTAGTTGTCGGCCACATGGTCATAGGACTCACGGACGACGTCGAGATCGGCCGGCCGGTCGATATGGCGTGCGCGCATCAGCCCACACTAGGACGGTGGGCCTGTGGAAGTCGGGGATACGGGTACGACGGTCGCCCCGCCCGCCCCGGTTGTCGGGAGTGCCCCGTCAACGCCCGTGACTCGACGGGGCGTTCACTGCTGGCAGCGTCCGAAGGTCACGACGTACGTGCCGGCGCTGGACGACGAGGCTCCGGCCCGGTCCGCCGAGCCGGGCTGGGCCCACGGACCGATCTCGCGCAGCGACGGCTTGAGGATGATGGCGCGGTGACCGGGGCTGTTCATCCACCAGTTGACGGCGGCCTGCGGAGTTCCCGATCCACCCCACCCGGTGTACGTGATCTCGTTGAACTCCCACGAGCGCGGGTTCGGACAGTATCCGGCGGCCTGGATACGGCTCTGCGGTGTCGAGCCGGTCTGCGGGTTGCGGTGCGGGTCCTGGCCCGGTCCCCACCACTTCAGCTGGACGGCCGCGACGGCGTGCTGCTGGGCCGCGTTCGTCAGGGCCTGGTTGATGGCGAGGGAAGGCAGCCCGCGCTGTGTGCGCTGCGCGTTGATCAGGCAGATCACGGCAGCCCTCGCCTGCGTGATCGTCCCGGCGGTCGGGGCCCGGTTGGCGGCGGCGGGGTCGCAGGTCACGGCCGCCGCGGGAGAGGCCGTGACGGCAGGGAAGAACGTGGCCGACAGGGCGGCGACCGCGACGGTGCTCAGCAGTCTTCCGGTGCGCGACATGTGGCTCCGCACGGACACTCCACCTCCTGTGAAAAAGAAAGGTGTTGTAATCCAGGCTGCCACCGGACCTGACCCGTCGCCATCCGGGCCCGGAGGGCACACCAAGGGCACAACGGCTTCGGGCCGGTTCGGGCGGCGACCGACGCCAACAAGCGGCAGCCTTCCCGGCGTAGCTGAAAAGTCTCCGCGGACGGCGTGCGAAGGGGCGGCGCCCCCGCACAGGGTGTAAGAACAGCAACCTGAGCTGGGAACCTTCCAACTGCCGCCTCTCCCAGGGCACTCCCAGGGCACCTTCAGCGCGGCTTCCCTCATGCCGGCAGTCAGACCTCTTGATCAAAAGTGAGGTGTAGGGGCTCGGCAGCGTTCCCGTCCTCCAAGCGGGTCGATCTCCCAATGGAAGGCCTCCGGCAGCTTCAGCCCTCCGCGCTCTGTTTGCGCGACCCCTGGCATTGTCATATGGTGGCAATAAGTGACCTTTTCACGCCTCGTAAAGCCGCCCCGTACTCCACGGAGGCGCGGTTGAGAGGATCCGTGACCTCCTATGTGTATGCGTGTCAATTAGGGGAAGCTCGCGGCGGAATCTCATCCCTTAACCCGCAGGCACAGTTATCACATTTCGGCAATATCTCCTCCCGGTTCGAATTCCGGGCAGTTCCCGGTTCCTCGATCCCACCGTGATGCGCCATGTGGGCATGACTTCTGATCAAAAGTCTGATCAACAAGTTGGAGGGGCGTCGAAAATGACAATGAGCCTGACCGAGCTGCGCGCCCTCGCCAAACAGGCCGGGTTCACCGGCAATGACATCAAAATCGCGGCGGCCGTCGCCATGGCAGAGTCCAAAGGAGACCCAGACATCATCGGAGACCAGGGTCTGGTCGACCACAAGTGGGGGCCGTCCATTGGTCTCTTCCAGATACGCTCCCTCAAGCATCCAGGGCAGTTCTCCCCACCGGACACGCTCAGGATTGAGGGAAAGCTCAAGGACCCGCTCTACAACGCCAAGACGGCAAAGGCCATCAAGGACGCACACAACTGGAACCAATGGTCCACGTTCGTGAGCGGGGCCCACAAGAAGTACATGGATGGCGGGCCCGCCGGCCCCACCAACTGCGAACCGTTCCCTGGGGCGTCGTTCTTCCACACCGGTCGGAAATCGCCGATCATCGCCGCAATGCACCGTCGGCTCGTCGCCGAAGGCTGCAACCGGTACCAGTCGAACGCCAACACCGACGTCTGGGGCCCGGGCGATGTGAAGTCCTACGCCGCCTTTCAGCGAAAGCTCGGCCTCGCAGGTGACGATGCCAACGGCATCCCCGGCAAGACCAGCTGGGACAAGCTGCAGGTCCCCCACGTCTAGAGGCCGAGGCCATGGCGTCGCAGAAGCGAGTGGAGGAGCGGCGACGCGAGAATTCCTCGCCGGCCGCTCGTCCAACGTAAACCGGCGACGCGAAATCTGTGGAACTCAAAGGGCAGCGTCATGCTCGAGAAGAACTTCGACGACGAGGACGTGAAGGCGGCCCTCGAGAAGACCGATACCGGCGATGGACCCGGAACCGACAACCTCGACGACCTTCCGGAGAGCGACTTCGTCGCTTTCGCCGAGGACGACGTCGAGAACGACGCGGAGGACTCCAAGTGACCGCCACCATCGCTTACGACCGTGCCGTCTCGAACCTCATCGACGAGCTCAGCGCGACGGGCCACGTCACCCACAAGTCCTACAGGAAAACGTCGGTCACGCTGCACCACAACGGCGCCCGGCTTTCACACCAGGGTGTGCTCAACGTCTGGAAGACGCGTCCGGCTTCGGCCCACTTCGACGTGGACGCCGCCGGTGCCGTCGCTCAGTACGTCAAGGTGAACGAGTACGCCTGGGCCGTCGGCGACACGGCCGGCAACCAGAGCACCGTCAGCATCGAAATGGCGAACGAAACGCTCGCGCCCGGCTGGACGATCACCGAGGCCACCTGGAAGAACGCCGCACGTCTCGCCGGCTGGCACTTCGCCAAGGTGATCGGCGAACGCCCCAGCAGGAACAACCTCTTCTACCACCACCACTGGTCCTCGACCGCCTGCGCCGGCCCGTACATGGACAAGATCTACGACAAGGTCCTCGCGGCGGCTCAGGAGGCGTACGACCACTTCAAGGATTCACACCCCGCCCCCGGGCCGCACACCGAGCCGTTCCCGGGTGCGTCGTTCTTCCAGACCGGACGGAAATCGCCGATCATTGCCGCAATGCACCGTCGGCTCGTCGCCGAAGGCTGCAACCGGTACCAGTCGAGCGCCAACACCGACGTCTGGGGCCCGGGCGATGTGAAGTCCTACGCCGCCTTTCAGCGAAAGCTCGGCCTCGCAGGTGACGATGCCAACGGCATCCCCGGCAAGATCAGCTGGGACAAGCTGCAGGTCCCCAACGTCTGACCGTCCTCGCTGATGGATGCGTCGAGCAGCAGTCCGGGAGGCACCGGGTCAGAGTTCATACACGGAGGGGCGGCGCCCCCGCACAGGGTGAAAGACCAACCCCCTGAACAGGGGAGATACCGTCTGGGCGCCCGGCCTCGCGTATGTACCGGTGGACCGTCGCGATTCCGACGCGGAAACCTGCTGCGAGGCGGGCGTAGGTGTCGCCGCATCGCAGGTGGGCCAGGACGAGCACGGCCTGCCGGCCACAGGTCAGGCGACGCCAGCGGGAGCCGATCCGTCGACGGTGGCCTGCGAGGAGACCGGATAGGTGCTGCAGAGAGCGGCTGGACAGGTCGATACCGGACGGGTAGACAAGCACGCGGAAGCTCCTGACAGACTGGTGATCTTGGTTGAAAACCCACCTACCAGGGGCTTCATCCTGTTGTCAGCCCAACGGCGTACTGCTGATGCAGGTTGAGAAGGCTCAATGCCAGTGCCGTGCTGTTCACTTGGCCGCGTGGGCGCCTCAGCTCTGCGCGCCCGTCTGAACGACGCCTGGCGCGCGCCCGAATTGCACTGCCCGCTGCCCATTCATGGGGCAGGGCATGTCTGTGTGCCCAGTGACGCGGAGGATCTGGCCGAGCTGGAGCGCGTCGCTGCGGACGTGGTTGACGGGGCGGGTCGGCCGGTACGTGCCTGGGTCGTCGGGGGTAGGGCAGCAGGGGTGCCCGACGGTCCGCCGGTGGGCGGGGAGGGTGGGCTCCCCATCGGCGGGGAGGGTGGGCTGCTGGAGCTGCGCGGGTGGGTGCTGGCCGAGCACTGGTTCGGATACGGCGTGACGGCCACCGCCGATGGCCCGCGCCGCGTCGTGATCCTCGCCCGGCGCGCGTTCACCCGCCCGCCCGGGGTCGGGTGGGTGGCGTTGCTGCGGGAGGCCACCGGGCGGACGGAGCCCGATCGGTGCGGCGTCGACTGGGCCGCGACGGAGGCAGCGCTGGGCACCGCGCTGCCCGGTGACTACAAGGACATCGTCGACGCCTTCGGCGCGGGCAGCTTCGACGAGTACCTGGACAGTCTCCGCAGATGATGCGTGAAGGGGCGGCACCCCCGCACAGGGTGCCGCCCCTCCTTGGTGCGCCGGAGCCGCCGCCGATCGGTCTTGAGGGTCGGGGACCGACGGCGGCTCCGGGGCCGGTGGGGGTCAGCGGTGGTCGCTGCCCGCCGACTGGGTGGCCGCCCGGCCCGCCTCCAGGCGGGCGACCGGGATGCGGAACGGGGAGCAGGAGACGTAGTCCAGGCCGGCCTCGTGGAAGAAGTGGACCGACTCCGGGTCGCCGCCGTGCTCGCCGCAGACGCCGAGCTTGAGGTCGGGCCGGGTGGCCCGGCCGGCCTGGGCGGCCGCCTTCACCAGGGAGCCGACGCCGTCCTTGTCGATCGTCTCGAACGGGCTGACGCCGAAGATGCCCTTCTCCAGGTAGGCCGTGAAGAAGCTCGCCTCCACGTCGTCCCGGGAGAAGCCCCACACCGTCTGGGTCAGGTCGTTGGTGCCGAAGGAGAAGAACTCGGCGGCCTCGGCGATCTGCCCGGCGGTCAGCGCGGCGCGCGGCAGTTCGATCATCGTGCCGATGGCCAGCTTGAGCTTCGTGCCGGTCGCCGCCTCCACATCCGCGATGACCTGGTCGGCCTCGTCGCGGACGATCTCCAGCTCCTGGACCGTGCCGACCAGCGGGATCATGATCTCGGCGCGCGGGTCGCCCTTGGCCGCCTTGCGCTCGGCCGCGGCCTCGGCGATGGCGCGGACCTGCATGGTGAACAGGCCGGGGATGACCAGGCCGAGACGGACACCGCGCAGACCCAGCATCGGGTTCTGCTCGTGCAGACGGTGCACCGCCTGGAGCAGGCGCAGCAGGTTCTCGTGCGGCTCCTGACGGGCCTCGGCGAGGGCGACGCGGACGGAGAGTTCCGTGATGTCGGGCAGGAACTCGTGCAGCGGCGGGTCGAGCAGGCGGACGGTGACCGGCAGGCCGTCCATCGCCTCGAACAGCTCGACGAAGTCCTTCTTCTGCAGCGGCAGGAGCTGCTTCAGGGACTCCTCGCGCTCCTCCTCGGTGTCGGCGAGGATCAGGCGCTCGACCAGTTCCCGGCGGTCGCCGAGGAACATGTGCTCGGTGCGGCACAAGCCGATGCCCTGGGCGCCGAAGCGGCGGGCGCGCAGCGCGTCCTCGGCGTTGTCGGCGTTGGCGCGCACCCGCAGCCGGCGCTTGCGGTCGGCGAAGGCCATCATGCGGTGCACGGCCTCGACCAGCTCGTCGGCGTCGTCGGCGCCCGGGTGCATCCGGCCCTCGAAGTACTCCACGACCGGGGAGGGGACCACCGGGACCTCGCCCAGGTAGACCTTGCCGGAGGAGCCGTCGATGGAGATGACGTCGCCCTCCTCGACGACGTGGCCGCCCGGCACCGTCATCCGGCGGCGCTTGGTGTCGACCTCCAGCTCCTCGGCGCCGCAGACACAGGTCTTGCCCATGCCGCGCGCGACCACGGCCGCGTGGGAGGTCTTGCCGCCGCGCGAGGTCAGGATGCCCTCGGCGGCGATCATGCCGTCCAGGTCGTCGGGGTTGGTCTCCCGGCGGACCAGGATGACCTTCTCGCCCGAACGGGACCACTTGACGGCCGTGTAGGAGTCGAAGACCGCCTTGCCGACCGCGGCGCCCGGCGAGGCCGCGATGCCCCGGCCGACCTTCTCGACCTTGGCGGACTCGTCGAAGCGCGGGAACATCAGCTGGGCGAGCTGGGCGCCGCTGACGCGCTGCAGCGCTTCGGTCTCGTCGATCAGGCCCTGGTCCACGAGCTGGGTCGCGATCCGGAAGGCGGCACCGGCGGTGCGCTTGCCGACGCGGGTCTGGAGCATCCAGAGCTGGCCGCGCTCGATGGTGAACTCGATGTCGCAGAGATCCTTGTAGTGGTTCTCCAGGGTCTCCATGATCTGCATGAGCTGGTCGTACGACTTCTTGTCGATGTTCTCCAGCTCCGCGAGCGGGACCGTGTTGCGGATGCCCGCCACGACGTCCTCGCCCTGGGCGTTCTGCAGGTAGTCGCCGTAGACGCCCTGGTGGCCGGAGGCGGGGTCGCGGGTGAAGGCGACGCCGGTGCCGGAGTCGGGGCCGAGGTTGCCGAAGACCATGGAGCAGACGTTGACCGCGGTGCCCAGGTCGTGCGGGATGCGCTCCTGGCGGCGGTACAGCTTGGCGCGGTCGCCGTTCCAGGAGTCGAAGACGGCCTTGATGGCGAGGTCCATCTGCTCGCGCGGGTCCTGCGGGAAGTCCCGGCCGGCCTCGGTCTTGACGATCTTCTTGAACTTGGTGACGAGCTTCTTGAGGTCGGCCGCCTCGAGGTCGGTGTCGACGGTGACCTTCTTGGCCGCCTTGGCGGCCTCGAGCGCCTCCTCGAACAGCTCGCCGTCGACGCCGAGGACGGTCTTGCCGAACATCTGGATGAGACGGCGGTAGGAGTCCCAGGCGAAGCGGTCGTCGCCGGCCTGCTTGGCCAGGCCCTGCACCGACTTGTCGGAGAGGCCGATGTTCAGGACGGTGTCCATCATGCCCGGCATGGAGAACTTGGCGCCGGAGCGGACCGAGACCAGCAGGGGGTCGTCGGCCTGGCCGAGCTTCTTGCCCATCTTCTGCTCGAGGGCGTCGAGGTGCGCACTCACCTCGTCACGCAGTGCCACGGGCTCCGAGCCGCTGTCGAGGTAGACCTTGCAGGCCTCGGTGGTGATGGTGAACCCGGGAGGGACCGGCAGGCCCAGGTTGGTCATCTCGGCGAGGTTGGCACCCTTGCCGCCGAGAAGGTCCTTGAGGTCCTTGTTGCCCTCGGTGAAGTCGTAAACGAACTTCGCTACGTGGGGTTCTTTGTTTTCCGACACGGGTCTCGACTCCTTGAGGCCGCGGTGGCTGCCCTGACGGCGAGGAACATACCCAGATCTAAGGCACCTGGGTACGTCCACTTGTGCGTCATGCGCCCGTAACCACGCGTCCGCCAGTGGATTGAAAGTCAAGGCTTGGCAAGTGGAGACGCCTCGATGTTTTCACTTCTTGAACGCACCCATGCCCACAGGGGTGGCAATACGCTCATCTGAGCACCTCCCAACACGCCTGAGTTCGATCGATGAACGATCAAAGGGTGGCACCCAGTGCCACCCTTTGGAGAAATGCAGTCGCTCAAGATCCGCTCATCTGAGCGCTCCCCTTATCAGGGGTGGCGAGAATCACGCTGTCACACAGAGCCGGATTTCACCATGCGGACGCCGAAACGCCCGGTTCACACGCCGAGCGCGACGAGCCGTTCCTCCACCCGCTGCGGCGCGTACAGGTGCTCCACGACCAGCGCACCCGCCCCGACCAGCGCGGCCCGCTCGCCCAGCCGCGACGTCACGACGTCAAGGCGGGCGGTGGAGCGGGGCAGCGCCCGCTGATAGAGCAGCTCGCGCACGCCGGTGAGGAAGGGGGTTCCGGCCAGATCCCCGGCGATCATCAGCACGCCCGGGTTGAGCAGGGTCACGACCGTCGCCAGCACGTCGCCGACCCGGCGCCCGGCCTCCCGGGCCAGCGCGGCCGCCTCCGGGTGCCCGGCGGCCAGCAGGCCCCGCACGTCCGAGCCGGAGGCGGCCGGCACCCCGGCCTCCGTCAGCCGCCGGGCGACGGCGCCGCCGCTGGCGACGGCGGCGAGACAGCCGTACGAACCGCACCGGCACAGCGCCTCGGCGCCCACCCGGATGTGCCCGATGTCGCCCGCGCCGCCGTCCACGCCCCGGTAGATGGAGCCGTCGACCACGACTCCGGCGCCGATGCCGGTGGACACCTTGACCAGCACGAAGGCCGCGCAGTCCGGATGCCCGGTGCGCTGTTCGCCGTACGCCATGAGGTTGGCGTCGTTGTCCACCAGGACCGGGACCGCGGGGGCGCCGGTGTGCTCGGTGAAGGCGCGGGAGAGGCGGCCTCTTATGTCGTAACCGTCCCAGCCGGGCATGATCGGCGGCTGCACCACCCGGCCGCTCTCGCGGTCCACCGGGCCCGGCACCGCGAGCCCGATGCCGCAGACCTCCGCCGCCCGGTGCCCCGCCTTCACGAGCGACTCGGCGAACCAGCGGCCGAGTTCGCCCAGCACGGCCTCGGGTCCGTCCTCGATCACCAGGGTGCCGGAGTGCTCGGCGAGGATCTCGCCGGTCAGGGTGAGGACGGCGGCCCGGGCGTGCCGGGTGTCCAGGTCGGCGGCGAGGACCACCGCGTGGGAGTCGTCGAACTCCAGGGTGATGGAGGGGCGTCCGCCGAGCGGCGAGCCGACCGGGCCGCCGGCGCCCTCGCGCAGCCAACCGGCCCGGAACAGCCGGTCGAGGCGCTGGCCGACGGTGGCGCGGGACAGACCGGTGGCCTGCTGGAGCGCGCCGCGTGTCACGGCCCGCCCACTGCGCACCAGTTCGAGCAGATCGCCGGCGCTCGCCTGACTTCCGCTCTTCCCGGTCCTGCCCGGCCGTCCGGTCATGCGCACCCCCTTGTGTTTCCCAAGCCTGCATTACATATTGAGTTTTGCGTGTTAAATAGACGTAACCCTGCGGTAGCCACAGCCAAACCCGGTCGGCCGGACGTCTTCGGGGAGCCCCGAGTGGATCGCACTGCCCAGCTCACTGTCCGTCTCCCGGAGCGGGAGTTCGCATACGATCCGCCGGCGTCGGCGTCGTCCCTGCACGCCGGGGCCGCCCGGGTGCTGGCGGAGAACTGGACGGGCACGTCGACGGTCCCCTCCCGGAGCCTGTATCCGCACCAGTGGTCGTGGGACTCGGCGTTCATCGCGATCGGGCTGCGCCACCTGTCGCCGTTACGGGCCCAGACGGAGCTGGAGACGCTGCTGGCGGCCCAGTGGGGCGACGGGCGCGTCCCGCACATCGTCTTCAACCCCTCCGTCCCCCTCGACGCGTACTTCCCGAGCCCCGACTTCTGGCGCTCCTCCACCGCCGGGCGCGCCGCGGGCGCCCCGCGCACCGTACAGACGTCCGGCATCGTGCAGCCACCGGTGCACGCGCTGGCGGCCTGGCTGGTGCACCGCGCCGATCCGGGCCTGTCACGGACGCGCGGCTTCCTGGCCCGGGTGTACCCCAGGCTGGCCGCCTGGCACCGGTATCTGCTGCACCGGCGGGACCTGGGCGGGGGCGGGCTGGTGTCCGTCGTGCACCCCTGGGAACAGGGGATGGACAACAGCCCCTGCTGGGACGCCCCGCTCGCCCGGATCACGCCGGCCCAGGCCCGCTCCTTCCGCCGCGCCGACCTCGACCACGGCGCGCCGGAGGACCGGCCGACGGATCTGGACTACGGGCGGTACGTGCGGCTGGCGGCGGACTATCGCGACGGCGGGTACGCCGACGGCGGCGGGGAGTTCGCGGTCGAGGACCCGGCGTTCAACGCGCTGCTGATCGCCTCCGAGCAGGCGCTGGCGCGGATCGCCGGGGAACTGGGGGCGGCCGGCACCGCCCGGTACGCCCGCGCCGAGCGGCTGACGGCGGCTCTGGTGGAGCGGCTGTGGGACCCCGCGACCGGCCTGTTCCACTGCCTGGACCTGCGGGGCGGGGGCCGGATTCCCGAGCGGAGCGTCTCCGGTCTCGTCCCGCTGCTGCTGCCGGGCCTGCCCCGGGAGGTCTCCGGCGCGCTCGTCCGCACGCTGTGCGGACCGCACTTCGGGCTGGGCACGAGCACCGAGCTGGTCCCGAGCTACGACCTCCTCGGCGAGGCCTTCGACCCGCACCGGTACTGGCGGGGCCCGGCGTGGTTCAACACGAGCTGGCTGCTGGAGCGGGGTCTGCGCGCGCACGGCCACCTCGAGCGGGCCGACGCGCTGCGCGCCGCGGTGCTGCGCCTGGCACCGGCCGGCGGCTTCGCCGAGTACGTCGATCCGCACACCGGCGGGGCCTGCGGCACCACCGATTTCGCCTGGACGGCCGCACTCGCGCTGGACCTGCTGCACCGGGGCCCGGGGGGCGACGGCGCGGCCGGCGCCGGGGGCACGGCCGACATGAGGGACGAGGGAGGGGACCGGGGATGACGGATCGGCAGCATCTGCTGGTGCACGGGGCGACGTTCGCCGCCGTGGGCGACCGGGGTGACATCAGCGGGGTGCGGGGCGGCAGTGCCCCGGACGGGTTGTTCGTGCGCGACGCCCGGCACCTCAGCCGATGGCAGCTCACCGTGGACGGCGCGGTGCCCGAGGTGCTCGCGCCGGTCACGGACGGCGACGCGGCCCGCTGTGTGCTGGTGCCGCGCGGCGGCCGGCAGGAGCCGCCCGCCTGCACCCTGTTCCGGGAACAGGCGGTCGGGGACAGCTCGTTCGTGGAGTTACTGCGGGTGACCGGCAACCGCCCGGTGGCCACCACGGTCCGCCTCGCCCTCACCGTCGACGCCGACTTCACCGACCAGTTCGAGCTCCGCGCCGACCACCGCACCTACGCCAAGGCCGGCGCCGTGCGCTCCCGCGAGGTGCTGGACGACGGGATCGAGTTCACCTACCGGCGCGCCGAGTGGCACTCCGTCACGACGATCACGGCCGACCCCGCCCCCGACGCCGTCGAGGAGACCGGCACCGGCGCCCGCCGCCTGGTGTGGACCCTCGGCCTGGAGCCCCACGGCACCGCCGAACTGATGCTGCGCGTGATGGCCCGCCCGCACGGCGACCGGCGAGCCCTGCGCGTGCCCCGCTCTCCCGCCTCGGTGAACGAGCGACTCGTCGCGGCGGAGGGCCGGTTCGTGGAGGGCGTGGCCTTCCCGACCGGCTGGCCGGAGCTGGCGGCGGCCTGCGCCCGGGGCCTCGCCGACCTGGCCGCGCTGCAGGTCCCGGCGACCGGACCGGACGGCGAGGAACTGCGGGTGCCGGCGGCGGGTGCCCCCTGGTTCCTCACCCTGCTCGGCCGGGACGCCCTGCTCACCTCACTGTTCACGCTGCCGTACCACCCTCGGCCGGCCGCCGCCACGCTGCTCGCGCTGGCCGCGGCCCAGGCGACCGGCGCCGGCTCGTCCTCCGTCGCCCAGCCCGGCAAGATCGTGCACGAGGTACGGCACGGGGAGCTGGCGCACTTCGGGCAGGTGCCGTTCGGCCGGTACTACGGCTCGGTCGACGCCACCCCGCTCTTCCTCGTCCTGCTCGGGGCGTACACCGAGGGGACCGGCGACACCGCCCTGGCCCGGCGCCTGGAGCCGCACGCCCGCGCGGCGATCGGCTGGATGCTGGACCACGGCGGGCTGACCTCGCGCGGCTATCTCGTCTACCGCGCCGACGAGGGCGGCCTCGCCAACCAGAACTGGAAGGACTCCCCCGGCGCGATCTGCTGGGCCGACGGCACCCGGCCCACCGGGGCGGTGATGGCGGCGGGCGCCCAGGGCTACGCGTACGACGCGCTGCGCCGCACCGCGTGGGTGGCGCGCGCGGTGTGGGGCGACGAGACGTACGCCGCCCTGCTGCAGCAGGCGGCCGCCGATCTGCGGGACCGCTTCCAGCGGGACTTCTGGATGCGCGAGCAGTCCTTCCCCGCGCTGGCGCTGGACGGCACGGGCCGCCAGGTCGACGCGCTGGCCTCGGACGCCGGGCATCTGCTGTGGTCGGGGCTGCTGGACAAGGAGTACGGGGAGGCGGTCGGACGGCGGCTGCTGGAACCGGACTTCTTCTCCGGCTGGGGCGTGCGCACGCTCGCCTCCGGCCAGCCGGCGTACCACCCGCTCTCGTACCACCGCGGCTCGGTCTGGCCGCACGACAACGCGCTGATCACCCTGGGCCTCGCCCGCTACGGCCTGCACGACGAGGCCCGTACGGTGGCGCACGCGCTGGTCGACGCGGCGGGGGCCACCGGGCACCGGCTTCCGGAGGTGCTGGCGGGCTACGGCCGCGACACCCACCCGGAGCCGGTCCCCTACCCGCACGCGTGCGTCCGCGAATCCCGCTCGGCGGCGGCCCCGCTCGCCCTGCTCACGGCGGTCGGCGGGGCGTAGCACTCCGGGTCGGCAGTTTGCCCGGTGTTTGCCCAGCGCCGTGAACAGGGGCGGGCGGCCACCCGTACGACATGGGCGGCGGGCCAGGCGGGCCGGGGTTGCTTCGGCCCTGCCCATCCTCCCAGCGTGGCCCGCCGCCTCCGTCACGGGTCTCGCACGGAAGGACCTCCGGGTTGCCTCAGCACACGAGTACGCGCCAGTCACCGGATACGGCCGGAGGAAACGAGGCCGTCCTCGACGAACGGGGGAAACGGGAGGAGGCCGAGCGGGCCGAGCAAGCTGGGAAGGCCGAGCAGGCCGAGCAGGCCGATCGAGCCGAGCAGGCCCAAACGGCCGGCCAGGCCCCCGTCCCCGCCCCCGAAGTGCCCAACGCCGTCCGCCGGGTCCGGGCCGCCTGGTCCGCTCGTGCCGGGCGCTGGCGGCAGGCGCATCCGGGGGCCGCCCAGGGGCTGTCCGTGACCGTCACCGTGCTGGCCGCCGCCCTGGTCGTCGCCGCGCTGGTGCTGCCGAACACGGTGGTCGGGCTCGGGCCCGCCAAGTTCACGCGCATACCCGGCGAGGCGGTCATCGGGGCCGCCGTGCTGCTCGCCCTGCCGCGCCGCCCGCGTGTGGTGCTGGCCGCGGTGTCCGGCGTCGCGCTGGCCGCCATGACCGTGCTGAACCTGCTCGACATGGGGTTCAACCAGTACCTGGGCCGTCCCTTCAACCCCGTCCTGGACTGGAGCCTGCTCGGCGACGCGCAGTCGTACCTGGAGGACTCGCTCGGCCGCACGGCCACCCTCGCCGCCACCACCGGCGTGATCGTCCTCGTACTGCTGCTGGGCCTTCTGCTGGCCCTGGCCACCGTCCGGCTGGGCAACCTGCTCGCCCGGCACAGCGCGACCGCGACCCGCGGCACCATGGTCGCGGGCGTCGTCTGGATCACCTGCTCCGCCCTCGGCCTGCAGATATCCGGGGTGCCGGTCGCCTCCGACCGCACCACCACCGCGCTGAGGATCGAGTCCCGCCGGGTGTCGGACACCCTCAAGGACGAGGCGCAGTTCCGGAAGGTCGCCGGCAAGGACCGGTTCGGCGGCACCCCGGGCAGCCGGCTCGTCCCCGATCTGCGCGGCAAGGACATGGTCTTCACGTTCATCGAGAGCTACGGCCGCAGCGCCATCGAGGACCCGGTCATCGCCCCGGGCGTCGACGCCACCCTGGACGCCCGTACCAAGGCCCTCGCCAAGGCCGGGTTCCACGCCAGGAGCGGCTGGCTCACCTCCGCGACCTACGGCGGCAGCAGCTGGCTCGGGCACTCCACCACCATGTCGGGCCTGTGGGTCAGCAACCAGCAGCGCTACCGCACGGTCATGGCGAGCGACCACCTCAGCCTGACCGAGGCCTTCAGGAAGACCGGCGACTTCGACACCGTCGGCGTCATGCCGGGCGTGCAGAAGGGCTGGCCAGAGCAGAAGTGGTACGGCCTCGACAAGGTCTACAACGCCTTCCAGCTCGGCTACCGGGGCCCGAAGTTCAGCTGGTCGACGATGCCCGACCAGTACGCGCTCCAGCAGTACGAGCAGCGGGTGCACAGCAAGCGCCCGGCCGACGGGAAGTCGCGGATGTCGCTGCTCATCCTGACCTCCAGCCACCAGCCCTGGGCGCCGGTGCCGAAGATGGTCGACTGGGACGAGTTGGGCGACGGCTCGGGCTTCAGGGGCATGGAGGCGGCGGGCAACCGGCCGGCCGACGTCATCGCCGACACCACCAAGTCGCGTGAGCAGTACGGCGAGTCGATCCAGTACTCGGTGACCGCGCTGACCGAGTGGCTGGAGCGCCACGGCACCAAGGACACCGTGCTCGTGTTCCTCGGCGACCACCAGCCGATCGCCCGGGTCAGCGGCAACCACGCCAGCCGTGACGTGCCCGTCTCGATCGTGGCCAAGGACCCGAAGGTGCTGGACCGGATCGCCGACTGGCACTGGACGGACGGCCTGCGCCCCGCCCACGACGCCCCGGTGTGGCGGATGAGCTCCTTCCGCGACCGCTTCCTGACGGCGTACGGCTCGGTCCCGCACCCGAAGAAGGGCTGATCAGCCGCCGGAGGTGTCCAGCTCCGCGTCCTCGCCGACGCCCGCGCAGTCGTACGGGTCCTTCAGCCAGCCGTCCGGCAGCACCACACGGTTGTTGCCGGACGTACGGCCGCGGGGCCCGTCGGCGCCGGTGGGCCAGGGCTGGTCGAGGTCCAGCTCGTCGAGACCGGCCCGCAGTTCCTGGAGCGAGGAGGTGATCGCGAGCCGCTTGCGCATCTCGGAGCCGACCGCGAAGCCCTTCAGGTACCAGGCGACGTGCTTGCGGAAGTCGACGACACCCTTGGACTCGTCGCCGATCCACTCGCCGAGCAGGGTGGCGTGCCGGACCATGACGTCGGCGACCTCGCGCAGGGAGGGCCGCGCACCGTATCCGTCAGTGCCTCCGGCACGGGCGTCCGTGCGGCCCTCGAAGGCGGCCACCAGGTCGGCGAACAGCCACGGCCGGCCCAGGCAGCCGCGGCCCACGACCACTCCGTCGCAGCCGGTCTCGCGCACCATGCGCAGCGCGTCCTCGGCCGACCAGATGTCGCCGTTGCCGAGCACCGGGATCTCCGGGACGTGCTCCTTCAGGCGGGCGATCGCCTCCCAGTCGGCGGTGCCGCCGTAGTGCTGGGCGGCCGTGCGGCCGTGCAGCGCGATCGCCGTGACGCCCTCCTCGACGGCGATGCGGCCGGCGTCGAGGTAGGTGATGTGGTCGTCGTCGATGCCCTTGCGCATCTTCATCGTGACGGGGAGGTCCCCGGCGCCGGAGACCGCCTCGCGCAGGATGGCCCGCAGCAGGTTGCGCTTGTAGGGCAGCGCGGAGCCGCCGCCCTTGCGGGTCACCTTCGGGACCGGGCAGCCGAAGTTCAGGTCGATGTGGTCGGCCAGGTCCTCCTCCGCGATCATGCGGACGGCCTTGCCGACGGTCGCCGGGTCCACGCCGTACAGCTGGATCGAGCGCGGCTTCTCGGTCGCGTCGAAGTGGATCAGCTGCATGGTCTTCTCGTTGCGCTCGACCAGCGCCCGGGTCGTGATCATCTCGCTCACGAACAGACCCTTGCCGCCGCTGAACTCTCGGCACAGGGTGCGGAAGGGAGCGTTGGTGATACCGGCCATGGGGGCCAGGACCACCGGCGGCCGGGCGGTGTGCGGGCCGATCTGAAGGGGGGACTCGGGCGTGGGCATTCCCCCATTGTCACGTATCGGCGGAGATCATGTATCGGTCATTAGTTAACCGCACTATCGAAGTCACGTACGATGAACCACATGCCCGAGCCCAGCCACCGCCGACGTCTGCTCGTGCTCGCGATCTGCTGCATGAGTCTGCTGATCGTGAGTCTCGACAACACCGCTCTGAACGTCGCGCTGCCGTCGATGCAGCGCGAGCTGCACGCCACCACCTCCGGCCTGCAGTGGTCGATCGACGCCTACACGCTCGTACTGGCCTCGCTGCTGATGCTCGCGGGCTCCACGGCCGACCGGATCGGCCGCAAGCGGGTCTTCATGACGGGCCTGGTCCTCTTCTCCATCGGATCCCTGCTCTGCTCCCTCGCGCCGAACCTGGAACTGCTGGTCGTCTTCCGCATGGTCCAGGCGGTCGGCGGTTCCATGCTCAACCCGGTCGCCATGTCGATCATCACCAACACCTTCACCGACTCGCGCGAGCGGGCCCGCGCGATCGGCGTGTGGGGCGCGGTGGTCGGCATATCCATGGCGGCGGGCCCGCTGGTCGGCGGCCTGCTCGTGGAGTCGGTCGGCTGGCGCTCGATCTTCTGGGTCAACCTCCCGGTCGGCCTCGCTGCCCTGCTCCTCACCCTGCGCTTCGTCCCCGAGTCCCGCGCGCCCCGCGCCCGCCGGCCCGACCCGGTCGGCCAGGTCCTGGTGATCGCGCTGTTCGGCTCGCTGACGTACGCGATCATCGAGGCGCCGGACTCCGGCTTCGGCACGGTGGCCCCCTTCGGCGCGGTGGCCCTCATGGCCCTGCTCGGCCTGCTCGGCTATGAGCCCCGGCGCGAGGAACCCCTCATCGACCTCCGCTTCTTCCGCTCGGCTCCGTTCAGCGGGGCGACGGTGATAGCGATCAGCGCGTTCGCCGCGCTGGGCGGATTCCTGTTCCTGTCCACGCTGTACCTGCAGAACGTGCGCGGCCTCGACGCCCTGCACGCGGGCCTGTGGATGCTGCCGATGGCCGCGCCGACGTTCCTGTGCGCGCCGCTGTCCGGCCGCCTTGTGGGCAGCCGGGGGCCGCGGCTGCCCCTGCTGGTGGCGGGCGCCGCGATGACCGTGAGCGGCGTGCTGTTCGCGGCCTTCGAGGCGGAGACGTCGAACGGCACGCTGTTCGCCGGGTACGTGCTGTTCGGCATCGGCTTCGGCTTCGTGAACGCGCCGATCACCAACACGGCCGTGTCGGGCATGCCCAGGGCCCAGGCCGGGGTCGCCGCCGCCGTCGCCTCCACCAGCAGGCAGCTCGGGCAGACGCTGGGCGTCGCCGTGGTCGGCGCGGTGCTGGCCGCCGGCGTGGGCTCCTCGCCGTACAGGGACACGTTCGTCGCGGCGGCCCGGCCGGGGTGGTGGATCCTCGCGGGGTGCGGCCTGGCCGTCCTGGTCCTCGGCTGGGTGACCAGCGGTCGCTGGGCCCGGCGCACCGCCGAGCGGTCCGCCGACGAGCTGGAGTCGGCGGACCTGAAGGACGCCGTGGGGGTCACGGCCGGCCGTTAGGGCCTCCGGGGCTCCCGGGGTTCGCGCGGACCGGCCGCCAGTTCGTACAGCCTCTCCAGGCGCTCCCTGGTCTCCTCGTTCTTCGGCGTGTACGTGACCAGCCGGGGCCCCGCCTGCGGGCCCAGCCACAGGTCCGTGTGCTCCAGGGTCAGATGGCCGACGTACGGGTTGAGGAACTCCTTGGTCTTGGAGCGGTTGCCGACGACCTCGTAGCGCCGCCAGTTCTCGCGGAACTCGGGGGACTCGCACTCCAGGCGCCTGAGCAGCATCTTCCAGGCGGGTTCGCCGAGGTGGCCGGCCATGGAGGCGCGGAGCCGGGCGGCCATCAGGCGCATCGTCTCCTCCAGGTGCACGATGGCCGCCCGCCAGTCGCTGTCGGTGTACACGAGGAGCATGCAGTTGCGGTCCTCCGGCGGGACCGCGTCCAGGTCGCCCATGAGGCGGGCGTAGGTGCGGTTGTAGGCGAGGATGTCGTACCGGCTGTTCTGCACGCAGGCCGGGAACGGCTCCAGCGCGCGCAGCGTCTCGCGCAGGGCCGGGGTGACGCTGGGGCAGCTCGCGGCCGGCGTCGGATCGGCGGCCGCGGCGAGCTGGAAGAGGTGGGCGCGCTCGCTGGCGTCCAGCAGCAGGGTGCGGGCCAGGGCGTCCAGGACCTGGACCGAGACCTGGATGTCGCGGGCCTGTTCCAACCAGGTGTACCAGGTGACGCCGACCGCCGAGAGCTGGGCGACCTCCTCCCGGCGCAGACCGGGCGTGCGGCGGCGGGTGCCGCGGGGCAGCCCCACCTGCTCGGGCGCGATCCGCTCGCGGCGGCTGCGCAGGAAGGCGGCCAGCTCGTGCCGCCGGATCTCCCCGCCGCGCGGGGGCCGGGCGGTGGCGGTCACCGGTGCGGTCGTCGTCATGTCTCCAGGATGCCGCCCGATGGATCCTGTTGCCAGGTACTTCTTCTACCAGGATCAGGACACTCTGGTACCAGTCTGGGAGCGGGCGCAGGCTCGGTGCCATGACAGAGACCGTCACCACTCCCGCCGTCCGTGCCCGGGCGGCCGCACCGCCCGGCCTGAGCGGGCCGGGGCTGTTCACCGTTCTGCTGGCCGCGGCGCTGCCGCTGGTCGATTTCTTCATCGTCAATGTCGCGCTGCCGACCATCGGCGCCGACCTCGCCGCGGGCGAGGCCGTGCTGGAGCTGGTCGTGGCCGGTTACGGAGTCGCCTACGCCGTGCTGCTCGTGCTCGGCGGGCGGCTCGGGGACCTGTTCGGACGGCGCCGGCTGTTCCTCGTCGGGATGGCCGCCTTCGGGCTGACCTCGCTGGCCTGCGGGCTCGCGCCGGGCGCCTGGAGCCTCGTCGCGGCGCGGGTCGCGCAGGGCGCCTCGGCGGCCGCGATGCTGCCGCAGGTGCTCGCCACCATCCAGGCCGCCACCAGCGGCACCCGCCGGGCGAAGGCCATGAGCCTGTACGGCGCCACGGCCGGGCTGTCCATGGTGGCGGGCCAGATCCTGGGCGGCCTGCTGGTCGCGGCGGACATCGCCGGGAGCGGCTGGCGGGCGATCTTCCTCGTCAACGTCCCGGTCGTCGTGGTGGGCCTGGTGCTGGCCGTGCGGCACATGCCGGAGACCCGCTCGCAGCGCCCCGAGCCCGTCGACGTACCCGGCACCGTCCTGCTCGCCGTGTCCCTGCTGACCCTGCTCGCGCCGCTCACCGAGGGCCGTGCGGCGGGCTGGCCGCTGTGGACCTGGCTGTCGCTGGCCGCGTTCCCGTTCGCCGCGGCCGCGTTCTACGCGGTGGAGCGGCGGGCGGACCGGCGGGGGCGGACCCCGCTGGTGCCGCCGAGCCTGTTCGCGCTGGCGTCGCTGCGCCGGGGGCTGGCGCTGATGGTGCCGTTCTCGATCGGCTTCAGCGGATTCATGTTCGTCATCGCGCTGGCGTTGCAGCGGGGGGCCGGGCTCGGTCCGGTGCCGGCGGGGCTCGCGCTCGCGCCGATGGCCGTGGCGTTCCTGTTCGTCTCGCTGGCCGGTCCGCGCCTGATCGCCCGGTACGGCACCCGGGTGGTCACCGCCGGCTCCGTCCTCCAGGGCGTGGGCGTGCTGCTGATCGCCCTCGCCGCCTGGCGTGACTGGCCGCACCTGGGCTTCGGCGCGCTGCTTCCCGGCGCGGCGGTCGCCGGTGCCGGGCAGGCGCTGCAACTGCCCAATGTGCTGCGGATCGTGATGTCCGAGGTCCCGGCGACCCGCGCCGGAGTGGGCAGCGGTGTGATGGTCACCACTCAGCAGTCGGCGTTCGCGCTCGGCGTGGCCACCCTCGGCACCCTGTTCCTGACCCTGGTCCCGCATCAGGGCATGCGGGACGCCCTGGTCATCACGCTGCTGGTGCAGCTCGCGGGCATCGTCCTGACCGGCCTGCTGAGCCTGCGGCTGCCCCGCCGGGTCGGCTGAGCCGGGCCCGGCCGGGGCGGACTCGCCGCCGGGGGAACCCCCGTTGATGTTGGACTTGCTGCACACTCCTTGCGGTCGGACGTGCCGGACGCGGGGAGGCGTCATGTCGCGGGACAGCAGCACGAGCAAGGTCAGCCGGTGGGACCGGCACGGCCGGGAGCACGTGGTCCGGGTACGGCGCGCCGGTGTGCAGCGCACGATCGGATGCGACACCTGCGGCTGGTCCCGCAGCGCCCAGTTCCTGCCCTGGCTGAAGGCCGAGGAGCATCTGGCCGAGGCCCACCAGGCGACGGTGGACCCGGCGGGAACCCGGCAGCCGTCACGCTGACGCCGGCGGGTTCCCGTCCTCACCGCCTCGGCGCGGACGCGCCCAGCCCTCGTATCAGCAGGTCCACGACGGCCGTGAACTCCTCCTCGATCCCGGGCTCCCGCCACTCGCGGGCGTAACACGGGTCGTGGAAGCGGCCGGTGGCCTGGAAGACGGCGCGGGCCGTGGTGACGGGGTCGGCGGGGGCGAAGGCGCCCGAGGTCATGCCCGCCTCGATGATGCGGGTGAGCTGGCCGGTCAGGTCCGCGAGGTGGTCACCGACCACCGTGCCGTTCTCGTCGGTGAGCACGGTGTAGGTGGCGAACAGTTCCGGGTCGTCACCGGCCTTGTGCCGCTTGGCCTCGAACAGGGCCGCAAGCCAGTCCCGCAGCCGGTCCTCGGGGGCGCCGGCCTCGGCGGCGATGCCGGCCAGCCGCTCCGAGGCGCGGTCCAGCCACCGCTTGGTCACCGCCTCACGCAGCGCCGCCTTGGTACGGAAGTGCCGGTATACGCTGCCGTGGCTGACGCCGAGCGCGCGCGCCACGTCGACCACGGTGGCCTTGGCCGGGCCGTGGCGGCGCAGCACCTCCTCGGTCGCCTCGAGGATGCGCTCGGCGGTAAGGGTCTCGCTGGTCGGTGCCATGCCCTAGACCGTACCGGGGAGCTGGATCAGCGCTCGCTGTCGAGGAGTGCCATCTGCGCGCTCGCGTAGCGGTCGCCCGCCGCCGCGTCCGCGGGGACGGCCTTCTCGATCGCGGCGAGGTCGGCCGCGTCCAGGGTCACGTCCAGCGCGCCCAGGGACTCGGTGAGCCGCTCGCGGGTGCGGGCGCCGACGAGCGGCACGATGTCCTCGCCGCGCGAGAGCACCCAGGCGATGGCGATCTGCGCGACCGTGACGCCCTTCTGCGCGGCGACCTCGCGCAGCGCCTCGACCAGGTTCAGGTTGTGCTGGAGGTTCTCGCCCTGGAAGCGGGGCGAGAAGGAGCGGAAGTCTCCCGCGGCCAGTTGCCGGTCGCGGGAGTAGTGCCCGGAGATCAGGCCGCGGGAGAGCACGCCGTAGGCGGTGATGCCGATGCCGAGCTCCCGGGTGACCGGCAGGATCTCCCGCTCGATGCCCCGTGAGATCAGTGAGTACTCGATCTGGAGGTCGGCGACGGGCGCGGTGGCGGCGGCCCGGCGGATGGTCTCGGCGCCGACCTCGCTCAGGCCGACGTGCCGGACGTACCCCTTCTCGATCAGCTCGGCGATGGCGCCGACGGTCTCCTCGATCGGGACGTCCGGGTCGAGGCGGGCGAGCCGGTAGACGTCGATGTGGTCCACACCGAGGCGCTGCAGGGAGTAGGCGGCGAAGTTCCGCACGGCGGCGGGCCGGCCGTCGAAGCCGATCCAGTCGCCGCCCGGGTCGCGCAGGGCGCCGAACTTCACGCTGACCAGCGCCTTGTCCCGGGCGGCAGCCGGGGCGGTGCGCAGGGCCTCACCGATCAGCATCTCGTTGTGGCCCATGGCGTAGAAGTCGCCGGTGTCGAGCAGGGTCACGCCCGCGTCCAGGGCCGCGTGGACGGTCGCGATGGACTCGGCCCGGTCGGTTTCGCCGTACAGCGCGGACATGCCCATGCAGCCGAGGCCGAGGGCGGAGACCTGGGGGCCGGTGTTTCCGAGGTTTCGGGTTCGCATCGTCATGTCTCCACCCTGCCATGACGGATGACAGATTTCAATATCTGTCATTCCATACTTGTCACGAACCCCTCACGGCAACGATTGGTCCAGACCTATTGACGGTAGGTCTGGACCAGAGCACTGTCATGCCTACGACACCTCACCGCACCCCCACCGGGAGGCTCCGCATGCTCCGCCGCACGCTGCGACTGCTCACCGCCGCTCTCACCACCGCCGTCCTCGCCCCGCTCGCCGTCGCGACCGCCCCCACCGCCTCCGCCGCCGACACCTGCGCGCTGAAGTCACGGCCGGCCGGCAAGGTTCTCCAGGGCTACTGGGAGAACTGGGACGGCTCCGCCAACGGCGTCCACCCGCCCTTCGGCTGGACCCCGATCACCGACTCCCGCATCTCCGCGCACGGCTACAACGTCGTGAACGCGGCCTTCCCGGTCATCCGCTCGGACGGCACGGCGCTGTGGGAGGACGGCATGGACAGCGGCGTGAAGGTGGCCACGCCCGCCGAGATGTGCGCCGCCAAGGCCTCCGGGCAGACGATCCTGCTCTCCATCGGGGGCGCGGCCGCCGGCATCGACCTGTCCTCGAGCGCGGTCGCCGACCGGTTCGTCGCGACCGTCGTGCCGATCCTGCGTAAGTACAACTTCGACGGCATCGACATCGACATCGAGACCGGTCTGGTGGGCAGCGGGGACATCGGCCGGCTGTCCACGTCGCAGGCCAACCTGATCCGGATCATCGACGGGGTACTGGCCCGCATGCCGTCCGGCTTCGGCCTGACGATGGCCCCGGAGACCGCGTACGTCACCGGCGGCAGCGTCACCTACGGCTCGATCTGGGGCGCATACCTGCCGGTCATCAAGAGGTACGCGGACAACGGCCGGCTGTGGTGGCTGAACACGCAGTACTACAACGGCAGCATGTACGGCTGCTCCGGCGACTCCTACGCGGCGGGCACGGTGGCGGGCTTCACCGCGCAGACAGACTGCCTGGACAAAGGGCTGGTGGTGCAGGGCACGACGATCAGGGTGCCGTACGACAAGCAGGTCCCGGGGCTGCCGGCCCAGCCGGGCGCGGGCGGCGGCTACATGTCCCCGCCCCTCGTCTCCCAGGCCTGGCGCCACTACGGCACCTCGCTCAAGGGCCTGATGACCTGGTCGGTCAACTGGGACGGCTCGAAGAACTGGACCTTCGGCGACAACGTGAGGTCACTGCAAGGGCGTTGAGCCCCCACCCGCCTCGGACAGCGCGACGCCCACTCCCCCGCCGGGCGAACCGGCCGGGTAGTGGGCGTGACGTGTGAGCCGCGCGGGCCTCAGCAGCCCAGGAGGCGCTGAGCCAGGTAGCCCTCGATCTGGTCCAGGGACACGCGCTCCTGCTTCATGGTGTCGCGCTCGCGCACGGTCACCGCGTTGTCCTCGAGCGTGTCGAAGTCGACCGTCACGCAGAACGGCGTGCCGATCTCGTCCTGACGGCGGTAGCGGCGGCCGATGGCGCCCGCGTCGTCGAACTCGATGTTCCAGTTCTGGCGCAGCGCCTGGGCGAGGCCCTTGGCCTTCGGCGACAGCTCCGGGTTGCGGGACAGCGGGAGCACGGCGACCTTCACCGGCGCGAGGCGGTGGTCCAGGCGGAGCACCGTGCGCTTCTCCATCTTGCCCTTGGCGTTGGGCGCCTCGTCCTCGACGTACGCGTCGAGCAGGAAGGCCAGCATGGTGCGGCCGACACCGGCCGCGGGCTCGATGACGTACGGCGTCCAGCGCTCCTGGGCCTCCTGGTCGAAGTAGGAGAGGTCCTGGCCGGAGGCCTTGGAGTGCGCGCCGAGGTCGTAGTCGGTGCGGTTGGCGACACCCTCGAGCTCGCCCCACTCGCTGCCGCCGAACTGGAAGCGGTACTCGATGTCGGCGGTGCGCTTGGAGTAGTGGGAGAGCTTCTCCTTCGGGTGCTCGTACCACCGCATGTTCTCGGTGCGCAGGCCGAGACCGGTGTACCAGTTCCAGCGCTGCTCCATCCAGTACTCCTGCCACTTCTCGTCCTCGCCCGGCTTGACGAAGAACTCCATCTCCATCTGCTCGAACTCGCGGGTCCGGAAGATGAAGTTGCCGGGCGTGATCTCGTTGCGGAAGGACTTGCCCATCTGCGCGATGCCGAACGGCGGCTTGCGGCGCGAGGTGGTCTGCACCTGGGCGAAGTTGGTGAAGATGCCCTGGGCGGTCTCGGGGCGCAGGTAGGCGACGGACCCGGAGTCCTGGGTCGGGCCGAGGTGCGTCGACAGCAGGCCCGAGAACTGCTTGGGCTCGGTGAACTGGCCCTTGTTGCCGCAGTTCGGGCAGTTGATGTCGGCCAGGCCGTTCGCCGGGGCGTGGCCCTTCTTCTCCTCGTACGCCTCCTCGAGGTGGTCGGCGCGGAACCGCTTGTGGCACGAGGTGCACTCGGTCAGCGGGTCCGTGAACGTGGCGACGTGACCGGAGGCGACCCAGACCTCGGGGGCCAGGATGACGGACGAGTCGATACCGACCACGTCCTCGCGCGACGTCACCATGTAGCGCCACCACTGACGCTTGATGTTCTCCTTGAGCTCGACACCCAGCGGTCCGTAGTCCCAGGCGGCACGCTGTCCGCCGTAGATCTCACTGCAGGGGAAAACGAAGCCACGGCGCTTGCTCAGGCTGACGATGGTGTCGATCTTGTCGGCGGCCACGGTGCTCTCTTCATTACGACGACGGGCGTTGAAGCGAGATGCTTCCAGCGAATTGATTCAGGTTACCGGCGCAGGCTCCCCCACAGCCAAATCGGCCCCCTGTCCACGGTCTCACGCGGGCGTTGTTGACAACGGTTTCCATGTTTGTTGAAAATGACTGTCATGAACGAACGTCGACGCCGCGCGTCCTCCCGCACAGGCACGGCCGGTCCCGCGCTCGCGGTCGCCGCCGCGCTGGGCCTGGCCACCCTCACCGGCTGCTCCACCGACAGCGCCGCCGCGGGCGACCCGGGCAGGTTCAACGTCGTCGCGTCGTTCTACCCGATGGCCTTCCTGGCCGAGCGGATCGGCGGCGGTCACGTCGACGTCACCACGCTCACCTCCCCCGGACAGGAGCCGCACGACCTGGAGATCAGCCCCAGGCAGATCGGCCGGCTCGAGCAGTCCGACGCCGTGCTGTACCTGAAGGGCCTGCAGCCCGGCGTCGACGACGCGGTGGCCCAGTCCCCGGTCCCGGCCAAGATCGACGCGGCCTCGCTGACCGACCTGGAACAGCACGGCAACGAGGTCGGCGGCCACGCCGCCGAGCACGACACGCACGAGGGCGAGGAGTCCGGCGGCAAGGACCCGCACATCTGGCTCGACCCGGTGCGCTACGCCCAGGTCGCCGAGGGCGTCGGCAGGGCCTTCGCGAAGGCCGACCCGGACCACGCGGCCGACTACCGGAAGAACACCGCGGCCCTGGTGAAGAAGCTGGACGCCCTGAACACCCGGTTCGAGGAGGGCCTGGCGCACACCGGCACCAAGGTCTTCGTCACCACCCACGCCGCCTTCGGCTACCTCGCCGAGCGCTACGGGCTCACCGAGGAGGCCATCAACGGCCTCGACCCCGAGTCGGAGCCGAGTGCCGCACGCATCAGGGACCTGCAGCGGATGGCCGGGGCCGACGGCGTCACCACCGTCTTCTACGAGACGCTCGTCAGCGACCGGACCGCGAAGACGGTGGCGAACGACGCCGCCCTGCGGACCGACGTGCTGGACCCGCTCGAGGGCATCACGTCCAAGTCCCGCGGCACGGACTACTTCTCGGTCCAGGAGGCCAACCTCAAGGCGCTCCAGCGGGCCCTGGGCGCCAAGTGACAGGCATGGAGGAGCAGATCATGGACGAACCCGTCATAGCGATGCGCGGGGTGACCGCCGAACTCGGCGCGCGTCCCGTGCTGCGCGGCATCGATCTCACCGTGCGCCGCGGCGAGGTGGTCGCGCTGCTCGGCGCCAACGGCTCCGGCAAGTCCACGGCGATCCGCACGATCATCGGCCGGGTGCCGGCCGCCGGCGGCACGATCGAGCTGTTCGGCACCCCCCGCCGCGCCTTCCGCGACTGGGCGCGCGTGGGCTACGTCCCGCAGCGCACCACGGCCGCCGGCGGGGTGCCGGCGACGGTGAGCGAGATCGTCTCCTCGGGCCGGCTGTCCCGCACCCGCTTCGGCCTCTTCCGCGGGGCCGACCGGGAGGCCGTGCGCCGCGCCCTGGAACTGGTCGGCATGGCGGACCGCGCCGGGGACTCGGTGAACGCCCTCTCGGGCGGCCAGCACCAGCGGGTGCTGATCGCCCGCGCCCTGGTCGCCGAGCCCGAACTGCTGATCATGGACGAGCCGATGGCGGGCGTCGACCTGGCCAGCCAGGAGGTGCTGGCCGCGACCCTGCGCGAGCAGGTCTCCCGGGGCACCACGGTCCTGCTCGTCCTGCACGAACTGGGCCCGCTGGAGCCCCTGATCGACCGGGCGGTCGTCCTGCGCGACGGCTGTGTGCTGCACGACGGCCCGCCGCCGAAGGCTCTGGGGCAGCATGCCCTGCCCGGCCACGACCACGTACACCCGCACGCGCCCGCGGGCACCGAACCGATCCGCACGGGACTGCTGAGCTGATGGAATTCCTGAACTACGCCTTCATGCAGCGGGCGCTCCTCGCTGCCGTCCTGGTCGGCGTCACCGCGCCCGCGATCGGCATCTACCTCGTCCAGCGCCGCCAGCCCCTGATGGGCGACGGGATCGGGCACGTGGCGATGACCGGCGTCGGCCTCGGCTTCCTGCTGAACGCCTCCCCGGTGTGGATGGCCACGGCCGTCTCGGTGCTCGGCTCGGTCCTGATGGAGCTGATCCGCTGGTACGGCAGGACACGCGGCGACATCGCGCTCGCCATGCTCTTCTACGGCGGCATGGCGGGCGGCGTGATGTTCGTCAACATCGCGCCCGGCGGCTCCAACGCGAACCTGACCTCGTACCTGTTCGGCTCGCTGTCGACGGTCTCCCCGTCCGACGTGACCGCGATCATGGTGCTGGCCGCGTTCGTGGTGCTGGTCACCCTGGGGCTGCGCCGCCAGTTGTTCGCGGTCAGCCAGGACGAGGAGTTCGCGCGGGTCACCGGCCTGCCGGTGCGCGCGCTGAACCTGCTCACCGCGGTCACCGCGGCGGTCACGGTGACGGTCGCCATGCGGGTGGTCGGGCTGATCCTGGTCTCCGCGCTCATGGTCGTACCGGTGGCCGCCGCCCAGCAGCTCACCCGCAGCTTCGCCGCGACCTTCGCGATCGCCGTCGCCCTCGGCATCACCGTGACGATCAGCGGCACGATCACGTCGTTCTACCAGGACGTGCCGCCCGGCGCGACGATCGTGCTGCTGACCATCGCCGCGTTCGTCGCGCTCACCGCGGCGGCCGCCCCACTGGCCCGCCGACGCGCCCGCGCGGCGGCCGCGGCACGGCCGGCCGGGGATCCCGCGGAGTGCTCGATTCCGGCCGGCCGGGCGGCCGGGGACGGCGTCGGCGTCTGACCGCGGGCTGCCCGGGCTGGCACAATGGCCCGGGCAGACGCGAGACGAGGAGGCAACCGGTGACGACCGCTGGACCGCCCGTGAAGGGCCGCGCCACCCGGCAGCGTGCCGCTGTGGCGGCGGCCCTGGACGAGGTCGACGAGTTCCGCAGCGCCCAGGACCTGCACGACATGCTCAAGCACAAGGGCGACTCGGTCGGGCTCACCACCGTCTACCGGACCCTGCAGTCCCTCGCCGAGGCCGGCGAGGTCGACGTACTGCGCACCTCCGAGGGCGAGTCCGTCTACCGCCGCTGCTCCAGCGGCGAACACCACCACCACCTGGTCTGCCGCACCTGCGGCAAGGCGGTCGAGGTCGAGGGCCCGGCGGTGGAGAAGTGGGCGGAGGCCATCGCCGCCGAGCACGGCTATGTGAACGTGGCCCACACGGTGGAGATCTTCGGCACCTGCGCGGACTGCGCTACGGCCTCCGGCCGCTGACCCGGCGGCCACGGCCGGACCACCGGAAGCCCGAAGGGGCCGAAGGGGCGAGGAGACCCCGACGACCCCGCCGGCATCCGGCGCACCGGCAACGGCCGTCAGTCCTCCTCGGTGCGCCCTTCCATCGCGGCGAGCACCTCGTTGGGGATCGCGCCGCCGAAGCGGCGGTCGCGGGAGGCGAACTCGATGCAGGCCCGCCACAGGTCGCGGCGGTCGAAGTCGGGCCACAGCACGTCCTGGAAGACCATCTCCGCGTAGGCGCTCTGCCAGAGCAGGTAGTTGGAGGTGCGCTGCTCGCCGCTGGGGCGCAGGAAGAGGTCGACGTCCGGCATGTCCGGGTAGTACAGGTACTTCTGGACGGTCTTCTCATTGACCTTGGACGGGTCGAGCCGGCCCGCCTTGACGTCCTCGGCGAGCCGCTGCGCCGCGTCGGCGATCTCGGCCCGGCCGCCGTAGTTCATGCAGAAGTACAGGGTGAGCAGATCGTTGTCCTTGGTCTGCTCCTGGGCGACCTGGAGCTCCTTGGCCACCGACTTCCACAGCTTCGGCATACGGCCCACCCAGCGCACCCGGATGCCCAGCGCGTCGAGCTGGTCGCGGGTCCGGCGGATGAAGTCGCGGTTGAAGTTCATCAGGAAGCGGACCTCGTCGGGCGAGCGCTTCCAGTTCTCGGTGGAGAAGGCGTACAGGGAGATGTTGCGGACGCCGATCTCGATCGAGCCCTGGAGCACGTCCAGCACCCGCTCGGCGCCGACCTTGTGCCCCTCGGTGCGGGGCAGCCCCCGGTCCTTCGCCCAGCGGCCGTTGCCGTCCATGACGATCGCCACGTGGTTCGGCACCAGCTCACCCGGGAGCTTCGGCGCGCGGGCACCGGACGGGTGCGGCTCGGGCGCCCTGTACTCGCGGCGCCGGCTTCCCAGGATCCCGCGTACGACCATGTGCTCCTCGACTCCCTCTGGCTCTACTCGCGCTTACTTCTCGACATACCGGAGCGAGCGCAGCCCGCGCTCCAGATGCCAGTGCAGATAGGCGGACACCAGTCCGCTGCCCTCGCGGACGTACCGCGCTTCGCAGGCGTCCGCCGTCTCCCAGTCTCCCGTAAGCAGCGCGCCCAGCAGCACCAGGGTCTGCGGGGAGGGCACGACACTGCCCGGCACCCGGCAGTCGACGCAGACCGAGCCGCCGGAGGCGACCGAGAAGAACCGGTTCGGGCCGGGCATCCCGCACTTCGCGCAGTCGCCGAAGCTGGGCGCGTAGCCGTTGACGGCGAGCGAGCGCAGCAGGAAGGCGTCGAGGACGAGGTGCGGGGCGTGCTCGCCGCGGGCGAGGGTGCGCAGCCCGCCGACGAGCAGCAGGTACTGCTGCACGGCCGGCTCGCCCTCGTGGTCGGTGAACCGCTCGGCGGTCTCCAGCATGGCGGTGCCCGCGGTGTAGCGGGCGTAGTCGGCAACGATCCCGCCGCCGTACGGGGCGATGGTCTCGCTCTGCGTGCACAGCGGCAGCCCGCGTCCGACCAGCTCGCTGCCGCGCGCGAAGAACTGCACGTCGACATGGGAGAACGGCTCCAGCCGGGCCCCGAACTTCGACTTCGTCCGACGCACACCCCTGGCCACGGCCCGTACCCGGCCGTGCCCGCGGGTGAGCAGCGTGATGATGCGATCCGCTTCGCCGAGCTTCTGGGTCCGCAGGACGATGCCGTCGTCGCGGAACAGACTCATGGCCTCTATTCTGCCCGCCCGTACGGGCCGCCGGGCCCGCGGGCGGTCCTTCAGGCCACCGGCCGCCCGTGCCCGGCGGTGCGGGCGCCGGCGTACGCCGTCTCGGCGCGGAGCCGTTCGGCGGGGCTGGCCTCCCGCACGGCCCGCGGTTCGCAGTCCCACTCCCGGCCGCCGCCGTAGGGCCGCAGCTGTACGTACGGCCCCTCGTGCCCCATGACGATGCCGAGGCGGCCGGTCCGGGTGTCGACGGCGCAGGAGCCGACGGGGAGATTCATCGCGTCCACCTCCGGTGGCTCCCCTGCCGCTGGCAATTTCACGCTTCGCATGCCCCTGGTGGCCCAGCGTGTCTACACTCGGCCGGGGGCTGCCCGCCGCACCGCCTGCCGGGCCGCGTCAACTCCGCGCCCCACGCCGCCGTTCAGGCCGCCATTGGCACGACCTGTGACGGCCGGGCGGGCGGCTGGGCCATTCGTGTGCGATCCCTTGACCACCCCTGTGGGCCCTCCTATGGTCACGCTGACGAATCGGACGTAGAACGTCCTATCTCCGTTCATCGCCTTGCCCCGACCTCCCGACCCCGCTGCTGGAGGAACCGTGCGCGACGACGTGAACCCCGAGGTGCCGGCCCCGCGCCGCCGGTCGTTCCTGACGTACACCGGGGCGCTCGGCGCGGCCGCCGCCCTTCCGCCGGTGCTGGCGGGCTGCTCGGCCGGGCCGGAGTCGACGAACGACACCGGAGGCGGGGGCGCCGGCGAGGACCGCACCCTCACCGCGGTGATCGGGTACGGCAACGACGGCAGCTGGGATCCGACACAGACGGCGTCCGCGTTCTGCATGGCCGCGAACAACCACGTCTACGAGGGGCTGCTCGACACCGACCCGATCTCCCGGATGCCGTACCCGGCGCTCGCCACCGCGGTGCCGGCCGACCCCGGCGCCACGACCTGGCGGTTCACCCTGCGCACCGGGGCCACCTTTCACGACGGCAGGCCCGTCACCGCCGACGACGTCGTCTTCGTCTACGACCGGATCCTCGACCCGCGCACCCAGACCCTCGCCAAGGGCTTCTTCGCGAGCTGGCTGAAGGAGGTGCGGAAGGTGGACGCCCGGACCGTCGACCTGGTCCTGAGGTTCCCCTTCCCGGACGGGCTCGCCCGGCTCACGCTCGCCAAGATCATGCCGAAGCACGTGTTCTCCCGGACCGGCGCCTGGGACGACGCGATCAAGGGGCTCGCGGTGGGTTCGGGGCCGTACCGGCAGACCGCCCACCACCCGAAGTCGAACACCGCCTTCGAGGCGTACGCCGGCTACAACGGCCCCCGCAGGCCGGCGTTCAAGCGGATGAACTGGCTGACGATTGTCGACGCCGCGCCACGCGTGGCGAGGATCTCCGGGACCGGGGCGGGCGCGCAGATCGCCGACAACATCCCCTACGCCAACATCCCCCGTCTGGAACAGGGCGGTCTGAAGGTCGCGGGCGGTTCCGGGATGAACAACCTGTTCCTGATGTTCAACACCCGGCACAAGCCCTTCGACGACGTGCGCGTCCGGCAGGCGCTGCACTACGCCATCGACACCGAGAAGATGGTGCGGGTCGCGCTGAAGGGGCACGGCAAGCCGGCGACGTCGTTCCTCGACGAGGGCAACCCCGGCTACCGGCGGGCCAGAACCGTCTACGGCCACGATCCCGCGAAGGCCAGAGCGCTGCTGAGGGCCGCCGGGGCCGAGGACCTGGAGATCGAGATCCTCGCGGTCAACGTGAGCTGGATCGTGGACTGCCTGCCGACCATCAAGGCGTCCTGGGACGCCGTCGGCGTGCGGACCACCCTCGCCCCGCAGGAGACCACCGCCGTGTTCACCAAGATGGACCAGAAGCGGGACTACCAGGTGGTGGCCGCGGCCTCCAACCCCAACCAGTTCGGGCTCGACGCCGATCTGATCATGCACTACAACTACGGCCCCGAGAACCTGTGGATGCGGTACACCCGGTGGGCCGACGACCCCGTCGCCGGGCGGCTCTTCCGGGACATGGACCGGGCGACCCGGGAGCCGGACCCGGCCCGGAAGAAGTCGATGATCCAGGACTACATCGACGTCGTCGCCGAACAGGCCGTGCTCTACCCGGTCGTCCACAACGAGCTGATGACCGCCTGGGACCCGCGCCGCCTCACCGGGATAAGGCCGCAGCCCTACCCCGGGATCAACCTCCTGCGGGCAAGGTGGATCTGACGGCATGACGGCCGTCGTCCGCATCCTGCTCCGCCGTGTCGCCCTGCTCGTACCGCTGCTGCTCGGGATCGTGCTGTTCGTGTTCCTGGTGATGCGGTTCTCCGACGCCGACCCGGCCTCCGCGTTCTTCCAGGGCGCGAACCCGACCCCGCGGCAACTGCACGACTTCCGCGAGCGCAACGGCCTGCTGGACCCACTCCCGGTGCGGTACGTCCACTTCGTCGGCGACCTGCTCCACGGCGACCTCGGCACCAGCGCCCTGACCCGCGCCCCGGTCGCCGACCAGGTGACCACCGCGCTGCCGCTCACCCTTCAGCTCACCTTCCTCGGCCTGGGCATCGCGGTGGTGCTGGCGCTGGCGGCCGGGGTCACGGCGGCCGTCTACCGGGACCGGCTGCCGGACCAGGTGATCCGGGTCGTCTCGCTGGTCGGGGTCGCCGCGCCCGGCTTCTGGCTGGCCCTGCTGATGATCCAGTACCTGGCCGTGGACCGGGGCTGGTTCCCGACCGGCGGCTACGTCAACCCGGCCGACTCGTTCACCGGCTGGCTGAGGACCATGGCGCTGCCCGCCCTCGCCCTCTCCCTGCCGGTGGCCGCCCAGCTCACCCGGATCGTGCGGACCTCGGTGGTGGAGGAGCTGGACAAGGACTACGTGCGCACCGCGATCGGCAGCGGGCTGCCGCCCCGGGTGGTCGTCGGCCGGAACGTGCTGCGCAACGCCCTCGTCAACCCGCTCACCGTGCTGGGGCTGCGCGTGGGCTATCTGCTCGGCGGCGCGGTCGTCATCGAGACGATCTTCTCGCTGCCCGGTATGGGCAAGCTGATGATCGACGCCGTGCGCAACGGCGACCCGGCCGTCGTCCAGGGGGCCGTGCTGACCACGGCCACCGGGTTCGTCGTCGTCAACCTGGTCATCGACATCCTCCATCTGCTCGTCAACCCGCGTCTCAGGGCGGCCTGATGGTCACGCGCGCGCACCTCGCCGAGCGGCTCTCCCGGCCCGGCCTCCGGCCGCGGGGATGGCGCCGGCTGCCGCCGCCGTCGAAGGCGGCCGTCTGCTTCCTGGTCGTGGTCGTCCTGCTCGCCGCGCTCGCCCCGGCGTTCGCCCCGGACGACCCGCTGGACCAGCTCGACCCGGCCGGCGGCACCGGCCACCCGTCCGCCGCGCACTGGATGGGCCAGGACAGCCTCGGCCGGGACATTCTCAGCCGGCTGATGTACGGCGCCCGCTGGTCCCTCGCCATCGGGCTGGGCGCGACCGCGCTCGCGCTGGTCGCCGGGGCGCTGACCGGCGCGGTGGCGGCCACCTCCCGCAAGGCCGTCGACGAGACGCTGATGCGCTGCCTGGACGTGGTGATGGCGTTCCCCGGGATCGCGCTCGCCGCCGTGCTGGTCGCCGTCTTCGGCGGCGGGATCACCGTGCTGATCTGCGCGATCGCGTTCCTGTTCACCCCGCCGGTGGCGCGGGTGGTGCGGGCCAACGTACTCGACCAGTACGGCGAGGACTACGTCACCGCCGAACGCGTCATCGGCGCCCGCACCCCGCACATCGTGCTGCGCCACGTCGCCGTCAACTGCGCCGCCCCGGTACTGGTGTTCTGCACGGTCCAGGTCGCCGAGGCCATCGTCTTCGAGGCGTCGCTGTCCTTCATCGGCGCCGGTGTGCGGCCCCCGGACCCGTCCTGGGGCAGTGTCATCGCCGACGGCAAGAACATGGTGCTGACCGGCGGCTGGTGGGCGACCGTCTTCCCCGGTCTGCTGATCCTGCTGACCGTGCTGTCGCTGAACATCCTCTCCGAGGGCGTGTCCGACGCCTGGGCGGCCCCGGCGGCCCGTGAGGTGACGGCGCCCGAGGACCCTGCGGAGGCGCCGGAGGATCGCCCGGAGGCGCCGGAGGACCGTCCGGAGGCCGCGGAGCCGGGCACCGGCGAGGTGCTGCCGCTGCCCGGACTGGCCGAGGCGGCGCGGCGGCTGCGCTCCCGGGCCCGGCCCCGGCCCGCGCCCGGCGGGCCGCCGGTGCTCGCGGTGGAGAACCTCGCCGTCGGCTTTCCCGGCCGGCACCGGGACGTGGACATCGTCGACGGGGTCGGCTTCGAGGTGCACGCCGGTGAAGTACTGGGCCTGGTGGGCGAGTCGGGCTGCGGCAAGTCGCTGACCGCGCTCACCGTGATGGGGCTCCAGCCCAGGGGGGCCCGGGTGCGCGGGCAGGTCCGCTTCCGGCAGCGCGACCTGCTCGCCGAGCCGGCCCGGGTACGGCGCCGGCTGCTCGGCCACGAGATGGCGATGGTCTACCAGGACGCCCTGTCCTCGCTGAACCCGGCGATGACCGTCCGCGCCCAGCTCGGGCAGCTCGTCCGGCGCGGCGGCCGCCGCACCCCGGCGGAACTCCTGTCACTGGTCGGCCTCGAACCCGGCCGCACCCTGCGCAGCCGTCCGCACGAGCTCTCCGGCGGCCAGCGCCAGCGCGTCCTGATCGCCATGGCCCTCTCCCGCGACCCCGCTCTGATCGTCGCCGACGAGCCGACGACCGCCCTGGACGTCACCGTGCAGGCCCAGGTGATGGAACTGCTGCTGCGGCTGCGTGAGGAGCTGGGCTTCGCGCTGGTCCTGGTCTCGCACGACCTGGCGCTGATCGCGGACGTCACCGACCGGGTGGCGGTGATGTACGGCGGGCGGATCGTGGAAACGGGCGTGACCGCCGACGTGGTGGCGGCACCGGCCCACCACTACACGCGCGGTCTGCTCGGCAGTGTGCTCTCGTTGGAGTCGGCCGCGGAACGGCTGACGCAGATCAAGGGCGTCGTACCGGCACCGGCCGGCTTCCCGGCGGGCTGCCGCTTCGCCGACCGCTGCCCGCGGGCGACCGGGTTGTGCCACACCACCGTGCCGGTCCTCACCGGCACGGCCACGCACACGGCCGCCTGCCATCACCCGGCCGTGGCGCTGACGTCGGCGGAGAGCGAGGAGGCCGTGCGGTGAGCGCTGTCGTGGAGGTGCGGGAGGCACCCTCGGGCGTCGTATCGGCATCGACGGGCCGCCGACCGACCGGCTGCTGCCGGGCCGACCGCCGCCCGACCGGCTGCTGCACGGCCGACCGCCGCCCGCCGGTGACCGGGGCCTGCCACACGCCGACGGAGGAGGTCCCGCGGTGAGCGCTGTCGTGGAGGTGCGGGACGCCCATGTCGTTCACCGGGCCCGCACCGGAGGCCTGTTCAGGCGCGACCGGGTGTACGCCCTGACCGGCGCCTGCCTCACCGTCGCGCCCGGTGAGACGGTCGGTGTGGTCGGCGAGTCGGGGTGCGGGAAGTCGACGCTGGCGAAGGTGCTGGTGGGCATCGAGCGGCCGGTCTCCGGGTCGGTGTCGTTCCGGGGCCGCGACCTGTGGGCGATGCCGCCCGCCGAACGCCGGGCCACGGCGGGCGCGGGCACCGGCATGGTCTTCCAGGACCCCTCGACGGCCCTCAACCGCCGGCTGACGGTACGCCGAGTGCTGCGCGACCCGCTGGACGTCCACGCGCGCGGCACCAGGGCGGAACGGGAGGAGCGCGTCGCGGAGCTGATGGACCTGGTGGGCCTCCCCAGGGCCCTCGCCGACGCCCTGCCCGGGCAACTGTCCGGCGGGCAGCGCCAGCGGGTCGCCATCGCCCGCGCGCTCGCCCTCGACCCCGCCCTCGTCGTCGCCGACGAGCCGACCAGCGCGCTGGACGTCTCGGTCCGCGCACAGATCCTCAACCTGCTGCTGGACCTGCGCGAACGCCTGGGGCTGGCCCTGGTGTTCGTCTCGCACGACATCCAGACGGTACGGCGGATGAGCGACCGGGTGATCACCATGTACCTCGGCCGGATCGTGGAGGAGGCCCCGGCCGGCCGGACCGCCGGCGCCGCCCGGCACCCGTACACCCGTGCCCTGTTCTCGGCCACGCCGGGCCTGCTGGACCCCGTCGAACCGATCCCGCTGACCGGCCCGGTGCCGTCGGCGACCCGGCCGCCGAGCGGCTGCCCGTTCCGCACCCGCTGCTGGAAGGACGACGAGCTGTGCGCGCGGGAGATGCCGGATTTCTCGGCCGCGTCGCGGCCCGGACACCGCTACCGCTGCCACCATCCTGTGCAGGAGGACCAGCCGGTCCGCGACCCAGCCCGCCAGGAGCCGTGAATGACCTTCCCCGTCCCGCTCACCGGTGTCGTCCCGCCCGTCTGCACCCCTCTGACACCGGAGCGCGAGGTGGACGTGCCCTCGCTGCTGCGGCTGGTCGACCATCTGGTCGCGGGCGGGGTGCACGGGCTGTTCGTGCTCGGCTCGACCTCGGAGGCGGCGTTCCTGACGGACCGGCAGCGCCGGCAGGTGGTAGAGGCCGTCGCCGGCCATGCCGGCGGACAGCTGCCCGTGCTCGCCGGGGCCATCGACATGACCACCCCGCGCGTCCTGGAGCACGTCCGGGCGGTCTGCGCGGCGGGAGCGGAGGCCGTCGTCGTCACCGCCCCCTTCTACGCCCGCACCCACCCCGCCGAGATCGTCCACCACTACCGCCGGATCGCCGCCGCGAGCCCGGTTCCGGTGATCGCCTACGACATCCCCGTCGCCGTGCACACCAAGCTCCCCGCCGAGCTGGTGCTGGGCCTGGCCGCCGACAGGGTGCTGGCCGGGCTGAAGGACTCCAGCGGAGACCTGGCCGCGTTCCGGGAGGTCGTCACCGGTGCCCGCGCCCACGCCGGCTTCAGCGTGCTGACCGGCTCCGAACTCATCGCGGACTCCGCGCTGGCGCTGGGCGCCGACGGGGCGGTACCCGGACTGGCCAACGTCGACCCGCACGGGTACGTCCGGCTGTACCGCCTGTGCCGGGCGGGCGACTGGGAGGGCGCACGAGCCGAACAGGATCGGCTGTGCGCGCTGTTCGGCATCGTCGGGGTGGCCGATCCGGCCCGCATGGGCGGCAGCTCCGCGGCCCTGGGCGCCTTCAAGGCGGCCCTCCACCTACGCGGAATCATCGACTGCGCGGCGACGGCCGAGCCCCAGGTGCCGTTGTCGGGGGACGAGGTGGCACGGGTGGGGAAGGTGCTGGCGGCGGCGGGGCTGCTGTAGGTGGAGGCACGAGCGCCCTCACCTCGATCCGGCCTGACTATGGAGTCGGGATCCGTTGCAGATACTGAATGATGAGAGCGACATCCGAAATGGATTTGATGCAGAATTCCTGATCCTGAGTGTTCATGCGATGAACAACATCCGCAAATGCTGGATTCTCGAGACCGCCAGCCTCGAACAGAACGCGATTCGGCAGCAGGATCCGGTTTCTTCTCGTTTGGTCAAGCACCCATTCGAGTTGAGTAGGAATGCCCTTGACGGCATCCTCGATAAACTGGTCGACGCCTTCTTGCGGAGCTTTATAGCACCATCCCATGTAAGCCACTTGATGGTAACCGTACTCATCGTTGTATTCCGCCGGCAGCTTGAACCAGGCAAGTTCACCAAACCTACTGAGAGCTTTAATCGCGTCTACGGTTCGAGTCGACATGAAACGTCCGATCTGCACTACCAAAGGGGGCCAGAGTATCCCCCATCGCCTATGATGATCTTTTTCCCCGGGTTCAGGAGCCGAATGGATCGCTCGTAGTCACCGTAGGGAATGGGGTCTGCACTCATCGCCGGATCATATACGTACCTCCCGTCAGTGTAGACGTCGTGATAGCGATAGGAAGTCGCCTCTTGACCCATTCTTTCAGGGATCACGATCTCAGGATTATCGCGGGCAGTGAAATTGATTATTTTACCTTGCCCGCCGGTCTCTCGGGAAATATATGAAGCGATCTCCGAGCAGTTTATGTTACCGCCTATCGGCGCGGACCTCATAGCATTTACTGCTGCTTCATCTGGGGTACTCACATGTTCGAGCCGATGCAGGCAACGTTCGTCGGATCAACAACGGGCAAAGGATGGCCAACTCACCCTGCCATCGGGACGGCTCCTATCGCCGTCCCGGGCCGTCGTGCCCGTGGCGCAGGCCACTGCGGTCAGCGCGTCGTCCGCGCCGGCAGCCGCCGGAACTCGATCGTCTCGTACGGCCCCTTCGTCCCCGTCTCGTACAGCAGCCCGACCGTGTCCGCGTCGACCGGGACGAGGTCGGAGTAGGCGGCGGGGCGGCCGGACAGGGTGAGTGCTCTGGCGAAGGTCCGTCCGCCGTCGGTGCTGTGCCACAGGGCCATCGCCCGGCGGGCCGTGGGCACGGATGGGGCGGAGAACAGCAACGGGACTTCCGGGTGGGGCAGTTGCAGGACGCTGCCCTGGACCACCGGGACGTCGTTCAGGGTGCTCTGAATGGCGTAGGGGGCGTCCAGGGTCTCGCCCGCGTCGCTCGACCAGGCGTCGAGCCGGTTGCCGGGGCTGCTGCCGTTCTGGTCGCGCGAGGAGAAGTACAGCCGTCCGTCGGGAAGTTGTGCGGCGCTGGTCTCGTTGGCGTTGGTCACGCCGTCGTGGCCGTCGTCCACGAAGCCCAGGTGCCAGGTGCGGCCGCCGTCGTCGCTGCAGAGGGCGTGGGCGCCGTAGTACCGGGGTTCCTGGCCGGTGTCGGGGGAACCGGGAGGCGGCGCGGTGGAGTGGTCCGCGGGGACGAGGAGGCGGCCGGCGTGGGGGCCGCGGGTCAGGGCCAGGGCGTGGCCGGGGCCGGTCGCGTACCAGCGCCAGTGCGGTGGCTTCACCGCGGCCGTGATGTCCCGCGGCGGTGTGAAGCGGCGGCCGTCGTCCCGGCTGCGCTGCACGAACACCCGGCGGCTCTGCGCGGGGGTGACCTCGCCGCGCATGATCTGCGCCTCGGTCACCGCCCCGCTGTTGTACGAGGTGACGAGCACGACCGTGCCGGTGCGCGGGTCGACCACGGGTGCCGGGTTGCCCCGGGTGTCGCCCCGCCCGGCGGCCACCACCGTCATCGGTCCCCAGGTGCAGCCGCCGTCGGTGGAGCGGCGCAGCACGACGTCGATGTCGCCGCTGTCCCCGGCGCCGTCGTGCCGGCCCTCGGCGAAGGCCAGCACGGTTCCACGGCCGGTGACGACGGCCGCGGGGATGCGGTAGGTGTCGTAGCCGCCCTGCCCGGCCGTGTACGGCACGGAGGAGACGCAGTGGGCGGCGGCGTGGGCGGGCGGGCCGACAGTGAGCGAGGCGAGGAGGGCGGGAAGGACGAGGAGGCAGCGGCTCGGCAGGGACACCCGCCCATGTTCGCCGGGACGACGCGGAGTTCGGGGAAGCGCGGGCGTGTCGGGGGTACTGCCCGGGGCGGGCGCGGGGCAGGATCACCCCCGGGGAGCAACCGCCGGCTCGTGAGGTCCCGCGGGGCCGAAGGGGGAGACGCGCATGGTGACACTTCTGTTCGTGCACGGCACCGGGGTACGCGAACCCGGTTACGGCGACGCGCTGCGGCGGGTCCGGGAGGCGGTCGCCGCGCGTCGTCCGGACGTTCGCGTCGAGCCGTGTGACTGGGGCTCCGCCCTCGGCTCGTATCTGCGTGACGGAGGAGTGTCCATCCCGGGCTTCGCACAGCAGGGCGGCCGCGGGCCCGAGGCTCCGGCCCCGGACGAGGAACAGGTGGCCCGGTGGGCCCTGTTGTACGCCGACCCGCTGGCGGAGCTGCGGCTGTCCGCGCTCACCGGTACGGCCACCGCCGCCGGGCCCGCGCCGTTCGTACCGGGGGGCGCCGCGCCGGGGGACGAACTGCTGGAGGCGCTGGCCGCGCTGCCCTCATCGGACGCCGCGAGCGCGGCGTGGACCGAGGCCGGCCTCGGTCTGCCGCTGGCCCGGGCCGCGGCCGAGCTGGCCGCGGCGGTGGACCTGCGCCGGGCGGTCGCGGCGGACGGCGGGTCCCCGTCCGTGCTGCCGAGGCTCACGGCGCGCGCCCTGGTGGCACACGCCCTGCACCAGGGAGGCGACCCGGGCCGGGTGCCGGCGGCGGCACGCGACGCCCTCGTGGACCGGCTGACCGGGGCGCTGGGCGGTGACGACCGCGGAGTCGGCGAAGCCCTGGCCGCCGGGGCCCGGTTCGCCGCCCGGCTCTTCGAGAACGTGCTGGGCTCCCGTCTGGCGGTCGCCCACCGGACCGCGCTGAGCGGCAGGTCCGTCGGCTTCGTCGGCGACATCGTGAGTTACCTGGTCCGCGGCGAGGCCGTCCGCGCGCTGGTCGCCGAGCGGGTGCGCGCCCAGTCCGGCCCGGTCGTGGTGCTCGCCCACAGCCTGGGCGGGATCATCTCCTTCGACCTGCTGGCCGCCGGAGTGCTGCTGGACGGCGCGGACACGGGCCCCGGCGGACGCCCCCGGCAGGTCAAGGCCCTGGTCACCGTGGGCTCCCAGGCGCCACTGCTCTACGAGCTGGACGCCCTCCCCTCGCGTCCGTACGGCAGCGGACTGCCGAAGGACTTCCCGCCCTGGGTGAACGTCTACGACCGCCGCGACCTGCTCTCGTACCGAGCGTCCGAGGTCTTCGTCGACGGGGTGACGGACGTGGAGGTCGACAACCGGCAGCCGGTCTCGGCGGCGCACAGCGCCTACTGGTCGAACGACACCCTCTGGGCGGTACTCGACGATGTCCTCGACCGGGTCGCTCCATCCTGAGGCACACAACCGATCGGCTGGGTACGGTCGTTGTGAGCCAGTTGACGGGACATGCGCGCCGGCCCGCCGCCGGGTGCGGCGTCCCGCGTTCGTACCAGGACATGTACGAAGGGAACGCGCGTGGCGACGCACCACCGGTTGAACGAGGACCAGCTCCGCATCATCGAGGAGATCGTGGCGGTCCTCGAGGACCCAGACGCCAATCTGATGCGTGAGGGCGGGCGCCGGTTGTGGCTGCAGCTTCTGCGGGACGCGGTCGACGGTCTGCCCGAGGAGTCGTACGCCGTGCCGCGTCAGGAGCTGGTGAGCGTCGTCCGCGCGTGCGTCGTACGCAAGGGCGCCCTCACGCCCCTGAGGCAGGCGACCGAGCTGGTCGCGCCCGCGCTGGACCGGCACCTCCAGCCCCTGCTGGAGGAGTGGCAGGCGCACACCGTCTACGGCACTCGGAGCTGGGCCCCGCTGCGCGAGGCGCTCCAGCGGCTGCTGGAGGCGGGTGAACTGGCCGCGCTGGTGTCCCGCGTGACCGACGGCCGACGGGTGCTGCCCCCGTACTGCACGACCCCGTGGCAGGCGTTCGTGCACCTCTGCGACCTCAACTCCCCGGCGTCGGGCCTGCCGCCGTCCATGGTGCTGCTCGAACACCTCGCGTGTCTCCCTGAGTTCGTGCCCTGTGCCACGGAGATCGTCCGCTGGAACGACCACTTCGCGCGGCAGTGGGGGCTGCTGCACGAGGACGACGGCCTGCTCGCCCTGCGAGCCGGCCTGCGGACGGCGCCGCCCGGCTCCGGCACCGAACCGGCGCGCCCGGTGAGACCGCGCCGCCCGGAGATCCGCGTGTACATCCGCGTGGCGCCCGACCAGCGGCCCCAGGCCGCCGGGGCGCGCAGGCGCGCACCCCGGTCCCAGCGCTACCACGTGTCGGCCTGCGTCAAGTACTGGGAGTCCCCGGCCCTCCACCGGGAGCCGGGCACCGACTCCGGTGCCCCGGTCACCCGCGCGCAGCTCGGCGCCTGCGTCTCCGGGCTGCTGAGCAGGATGGCCCCGCAGTGGCGAGACCGCTCGGAAGAGGTGGCCCTGGAGTTCTTCCTCCCGCTGGAACTGCTGACCGAGCCGGTCGAGTGGTGGGACCGCGATCCGGCACGGCGCTTCCCCAAACCGCTGCTGAGCCAGTACCGGGTGTCCCTGCACAGTCTGGAACGGGTGCAGCGCCAGGAGTTCCACCGGGCGTGGCGGGCGCGCTGGGCCCACTACAAGACGGCCGCCGGCGACGGGCCACGCACCGGGACCACGGTGTACCAGTGCCCTTCCGACCCCGCTGTCGCCGACGCGGCCCACCTGGGGCGGCTGGACGTCGCGGTGGGCAGCGACCACGATGTGATCGGCCTGCTGCTGTGCGCGCCTCCGATGCGGAAGGGCGAGCTGGGGGCCGAGGAACTGGTGCTGGCGCTGGAGCTGGGCGTTCCGATGCTGCTGTATCCCCGCGAGAGGGGGGTACCGGACGCCTGGCCGGCCGCGGTGCGGGAGATGCCGGCCGGCGAGGGGCTGCGCGGTCTGCGCCGGCTGGCGCAGCAGTGGCGGATCGACGCCGCGTCCGGCCGGCCCGCGCCGCACGACCTCACCGCGATCCGGTCGATGGGCCTGATCTGGGACAACCCCGATCATCTGCTCGACGGGGGCCCGAGTGCTCCCGCCACGTTCGTAGGGGGGACCGAGTGAGCATGATGCCGCAGCCGGGGTCGCGGCCGCCGGGGCCTCTGTACCGAGGGACGGGCGTACCCGTGCCTGAGGTGCCCTACGAGCAGCGCACATGGCCGGCCGGACCGCCGTGGCGCACCTTCGGCACCCCGCCGGCCATGCCCGCCCCGCCGGACGACGAGGAGGCCGGGCGCAGGCTCGGCCGGACCTCGGTCCACCGGCTCCCCCGCCATGACGAGGTCCGTCTGGTCAACGCCGCCCTGCTGCTGCGCCGGCCCCTGCTGGTCACCGGGCGTCCGGGCGTCGGCAAGTCCGGCCTCGCCTACCGCATCGCCAGTGAGCTGCGCCTGGGCCGCGTGCTGCAGTGGGCCGTCACCAGCCGGACCACCCTCGCCGCCGGCCTGTACGAGTACGACGCGATCGGACGCGCCCAGGCCGGCCACACGGCGTCGCGGCCGGCGGAGGCGCCCAGCACCGGGAACTACGTCCAACTGGGGCCGCTGGGGACGGCGTTGCTGCCCTACCGGCTGCCGCGGGTCCTGCTCATCGACGAGATCGACAAGTGCGACATCGATCTGCCCAACGACCTGCTGACCCTGTTCGAGGACGGCTACTACGAGATTCCCCCGCTGATCCGGGTGAAGACGCAGGAACCCACCGCCGTCGTCCACACCGCGGACCCGGGCCAGACGGCGACCGTCACCGCGGGGGTCGTGCGCTGTCACGCCTTCCCGGTCATCGTGATGACCTCCAACGGTGAACGGGAGTTCCCCGAGGCGTTCATGCGCAGGTGCCTGCGCCTCGACATCCCCGAGCCGGACGCGGCGGCGCTCGGGGAGATGGTCGCCGCGCACTTCGGCGACCTGCTGGGAGCGCGGCAGGACCGGCTGATCGAGGAGTTCATGAGACGCAGTGACCGGGTGGGCGGCCTGGCGGCCGACCAGTTGCTCAACGCGGTGCACCTGATCGCCGCGGGACACTTCCCCGAGAATCCGGACAGCCCGGCCGCGGCGGAGGAGTGGACGACCCTGCTGGAGTCCGTGTGGCATCCGCTCGGCGGTGAGGAGGCGGCGCCGGAGTGAGCGGTGATGCCGTGCCCGGGGAGCGCGACGAGCGGGGCCGGGACGGGCCACGCGTGGCGGACGACCCGTCAGGGCTGCCGTCGCCCTCCGGCCTCGAGCCCCGGGAGCTGGCCGATGCCCTCTGGCTGGCGAGCGAGCACCCGTGGCTCACCGTGCCGTCCGCCCGCCGCCGGCCCGGCGGCGGGAACCGCGGCGAGCGGGACCCGCACGCCCGCCCCGGGGCGGGGGCCCGTCCTGGGGCGGGTGAGCCGCACCGGGCCCCCGCGGACCCCCACGCCGACGGGACCGGGCCGGAGCCCGGCGCACAGGGCGCGGAGCCGCGGGCGCAGGAGCCGGGCGCGGACGGTGCCGGCGGCGCGGACGGTGCCCGGCCGGCCCCGGGTGGCGGTGCACGCAAGGTGTCGTGGCTGCTTCCGCAGTCCGGTGAGCGACGGCCGAAGGGCCGGGCCGTCGGCAGAGCCCTGCGTCCGTTCCGCACCGCGGTGCCCTCCACGCACACGAACGAGCTGGACGAGGACGCCACGGCCGACCGGCTGGCGCTGGCGCCGTTCCTGCCGCCCGTGCTGCGCCCCTCGCCGGAGCGCCGCTGGCGGGTGATCCTGCTGGTGGACACCGCGCCGCAGATGGCCGTGTGGCGGCCGGCCGTGGCGCGCCTGACCGAGGCGACCCGGCGCTTCGGAGGCTTCCGGGACGTCACGGAGCTGGCCCTGGACGCCTCCGTCGCCGGCCAGGCCGTGGTGTCCCTGCCCGGCCCCTACCTCGACGCACGGCGGGTCTCGCCCCGCAGCCTTGTCGATCCCGCCGGACGGACCGCTGTGCTCGTCCTCACCGACGGGACGGCTCCCGCCTGGCGCTCGGGAGCGGCCCAGCGGCTGCTCGCGCTGTGGGGCCGGCGGCAGCCGGTGGCGGCGCTGCACATGCTGCCCCAGCGCCTGTGGCACCGCACGGGACTCCACCCCTACCTGGTCAGGTTGCGTGCCGCGGGCGGGCGGGCGGCACAGTGGCGGCCCGGCTGGGAACCGGCCGAGGCGGTCTCCGCCCTGCTGTGGTCGCGTTCCCGCCCCGAGGACACCGTGCCGGTACCGGTGCTGGAGCCGCACCCGGCCTGGCTGGGGCCCTGGTCCCGGTTCGTCGCCGGGGACGGCCCGCGCGAGCTGGTGCTCGGCGCCGTCCTCACGGGCGTCGCCCCGGCCGAGCCCGCGTCCGTGCCACGGGCGGCGACGGCCTTCGAGAAGGTCGCCGCCTTCCGCGGCTGGGCCTCTCCGGAGGCCTTCCAGCTCGCCACGCGCATGGCGGCCGTGCGGCTCGAACTGTCGACGATGAGCGAGGTCCAGCGGCGCACCCTTCCCGGCACGCGCGCCGAGCACATGGCCGAGTTCCTGCTCGGCGGGCTCGTCTCGCCGGTGCTGTGGTACGACGACGGCCGGTGCGAGTACCGGTTCGGGCCGGGCATACGGGAGGAGTTGCTGGCCCACGGCACGCGGAGCGCCACCGAGCTGGTGATCGAGCAGACGGCCGAACTGCTCGCGCCGCGCAGTGCCGCGGCCCGGGACCTGCTCCGCTATCTCAAGGGGGAGCGGTCCTTCGTCGTCCAGGCCGATGACGCCGACCAGGACTTCCGGTCGGTGGAACGCTCGGTGCTGCACGCCCTGAGCGGTCCGCACGCGCGTCGGGCGAGCGCGCTGGACGCCGTGGAGGACGGCACGGTGAGGGATGTGCGCTCGTCGGGGGCGGCGACGTCCGTGGACGCCGCTCCGATGGCCGTGCAGGGGGCGGGCGGTGCGTCGGACGCCGAGGGGGAAGCCGACGGGGAAGAGGAGACCGTACAAGGGACCGCCGCGCCCGGCGCGTCCGATGCCCGTCGGGACGACGGCGGCCTGCCCGTCCGGAAGCCCTTCGTCCCCGGAGGGAAGCCCACCGTCTGGGGGTATGTGCCGCCGCGCAACGCCCGGTTCACCGGCCGTGGCGAACTGCTCGACGCACTGGAGGCGGGGCTGAGTTCGGACCCGGTGGCGGCGGTGCTGCCGCACGCGCTGCACGGGATGGGCGGCGTGGGCAAGTCACAGCTCGCCCTGGAGTACGTGTACCGGCACGCCTCCGAGTACGACCTGGTGTGGTGGTTGCCCGCCGAGGACGAGACCCGGATGAAAGCGGCGTTCACCGAACTGGCCCGGAGAATGGGACTGACCGAGCACGCGGATGCCGCGAGGGCCGTGCCTCTCGTGCTGGAGGCCCTCCGTACCGGCCGGCCGTTCCAAAGGTGGCTGCTGGTCTTCGACAACGCGGAGGACCCGTCCCTCGTCCAGCCATATCTGCCGAACGGCCCGGGCTCCGTGATCGTCACCTCGCGCAACCCGCGCTGGGGCGCCATCGCCCACTCGGTGGAGGTGGACGTGTTCACCCGCCAGGAGAGCGTCCAGCTGTTCCGGCACAGCGGCCCCGGGACCACCGAGCAGGAGGCCGACCGGATCGCGGAGCTCCTCGGGGACCTGCCCCTGGCCGTGGAGCAGGCTTCGGCCTGGGTCGCGGAGACCGGTATGTCGGTGGACGAGTACGTGGAGATCTTCGAGCAGCAGCGCGTCGAGATCCTGGAGATGTCCGACCCCTCGCCGTCGTACCCCGAGACGGTCGCCAGGGCCTGGGACATCTCCCTCGACCACCTGGAGACGAGCAGCCCCCAAGCACTGCACCTGCTGAGACTGTGCTCGTTCCTGGCCGCGGATCCGGTCCCCCGGTCATTCCTCCTGCAACGCGGCCGGCACCACGTCACGGCGGAGCTCGACGCCGTCCTGGGCGACCCCCTCCGGCTCGGCAGGGCCCTTCGGGCGATCAACCGCTATTCACTCGCCCGCATCGACCACCGCGCGGACTCGGTCCAGCTGCACCGGCTCGTCCAGACCGTGCTGCGCAACCGCATGACCCCGGCCGAAGAGGAGCTTTTCCGGCACGCCGCCCACCTGCTGCTCGCCGACAATCTGCCGGGAGAGCCGGCCGATCCGGGCCGCTGGCCGTCCTTCCAGGCGCTGTACCCCCACGTCCTCGCCTCACGGGCCTGGGAGTCGTCCGACGTCTACGTGCGGCAACTGGCCTACGAGGTGGCCCGGTTCCTGTTCCACTGGGGCGCGCACGACGCCTCTCTGGACTTCACCGAGAGGGTGTACGCGCACTGGCGGGAGCGCTTCGGAGAGGCGGACATCCAGGTGCTGTTCCTCGGGCAGCACCTGCACCAGGTGCTGCGGAGCGCGGGACGTCACGAGGAGGCCGCACGGCTCACCGCCCGTATGGTCGCCGTCCTGGAGGAGGCGGGAGCGGACGAGGAGGAACATCTCCGCGTTCAGCGTCTGGCCGCAGGTGACCTGCGCGCACGCGGCGACCTGGGCGGCGCGCTGCGGCTGGACACGGACATCCACGCACGGTCCGCGCGGGAATTCGGCGACACGGATCCCTTCACCCTGGAGTGCGCCTCCGCCCTCGCGGTGAGTCTGCGGGCAGGCGGCGACTTCGCCCGGGCTCTGGAGCTGTCCGAGGAAACGCGGTCGCGGGCGGCGGAGATGTACGGAGACGATCACCCCCTGACCCTGAGCGCGCTGGCCTCCGTGGCGCTCGACCGCCTGGAACTGGGCCAGTACGCTCAGGCGCTGTCCTTGTCCGAGACGCACGTGGAACGGGCCCGCGCCGTGTTCGGCGAGGACCACCCGGAGACGGCTCTCGCGGTCACGCGGCTGGCGGTCGTCCTGCGCAGGGCCGGGCGGGTCGCCGAGGCGGAACGAAACTCGGACGACGCCCTCGAGGCGCTCACCCGCCGCTTGGGCGCGGAGTACCCCGACGCGCTGCGCGCCGCCGTCAACCACGCCGTCGACCTGCGGCACGCGGGCTGGTCGCGGGACTCGGTCCTGCTCAGCGATCGCACGCTCGGGGTCCTCGAGGCCCTCTTCGGCCCCCGGCATCCGCACACGCTCTGCGCCGTGGTGAACCACGCGGTGACACTGCTGGAGCTGTACGAGCCCGACCGGGCCGGGCCGTTGCTCGAGCGGGCCCTGGCACAACTGGCGGACACGCTGGGCGCGGGCCACCCCTTCACCACGCTCACCGAGATGAACCTGGCCGGCGTCCACTTCGCGCTGGGCGACCTGGACCGCGCGCGTTCCCTGGACGCCCAGGTCCTGGCCCGGCTGCGGGAGCACCGCGGCGAGACACATCCGCTCACTCTCACCGCACAGACGAATCTCGCGACGAGCCTGCGTGCGCTGGGTCTGTCGGACGAGGCGGCCGAGCTGCACCGCCAGGCGGCCGAGCGGATCGAGGACTCGCTGGGAGCCGGGCATCCGCAGTGTCTGCGGGCTCAGGCCTGGAGGCGGGCCGACGCTGATCTCGACCCGCTGTACCTGTGAGAGCGCGCCTGGTTCAGCTCCGTCGTTCGGTGTCCTGCTCCGGTGCGCCGCTGTACCACTCCGGGAACTCCCGCAGTACGGCCTCCAGGTCGTCGCGCGCGTCGGTGCCGGCGTCCAAGAGCGAGACGGCGCCCCAGAGATGGCCCAGACCGTTCTCGAACAGCGCGCAGGTGCCGAGGAGTTCCAGGATCTCGATCCGCATGACCGGGGAACGCGGCACCGACGAGCAGATCTCGGGAGGAAGGCGGGTGATGACGGCGGCCCTCAGTCCCGGGTCCCGCATCACCGGTACGGCGGCCAGCGCCTCGTACAGCCTGCGCTGCTCCGCGATCGTCAGACGCCGTCGCGCGCGGGCACGGGTGACCTCGGTACGGCTCGACCGGCCGGCGTCGTCGAACCAGAGCGAGGTGGGCGACCGCGCCCCCGACCTGCGGTGCGCGCCGGCGCGGAACTCCTGCCGCAGCGCCGCGGTCAGAGGTTCGGTGTCGGTCGCCCATCCCGGGTGGGCCCGCAGCAGATCGAGGACGGCGGCGCTGAAGGGGCCGGCGGCCCGCACGAGCCGCGCGCCGTCCACCGGCCCGCGCAGCTCCCCGGGCTCCTCGCCGGGGCGGTTGGCGGTGGTTCCGCCGGGCCCGCAGGCGAACAGCGCCCGCTGCCCGGACACGTGCCGCAGCCGGCCCCGGGGCACCGGGTCGGGGCGCAGGGCGTAGGCCGACGCGGCGGCGTCGACGAAGGTCTGGCAGGTGTCGATCACCCAGAGCTGCCGCGGATACCCGGGTGCCACGTCCGAGCGGAACGCGGCGAGCGCGGCCTCCAGATCCAGACTGCGCAGGTCCCCGGGAGTGGCGTCCAGGTACGGCAGGCGCCGGTGTCCGTCCATGTCGATGAGCCCGTGCCCGGACCAGGCCACGTAGAGCCAGTCCCCGGACTCCTCGGCCACCTCGCGGAACAGAACCCGGTGGACGTTCTCCCGGGTGGCCGCGCGCCAGTCGACGCCGTGGTCCGTCAGCAGGTCACGGCTGTGCGGCAGGGGCGCCGCGAGCACCGTGACCTCCTCGGGGGCGAGCCCCTGCTCCAGGAGCCAGGCGCGGTGGGCCAGGACGTCGCGCACGGGGCCGTCCAGCTCCCACGCGCTTCCGGCCTCGTAGGTCTCGACCGCGACGAGTACCGCTCGGCTGCCCACCGGCTCCCCCTGACGCCACTGTGCTGAACCGGTGGCCGCGGCGGTCGGTGCGCCGGCCGGCCCCCGGCCCGGGCCTGGACTCTACGACGGCGTCCTGGCGGCCGCCAGCAGCCTGCCGACGTCGTCGGCGCAGATGGTGAGGGCGGCGCCGACGGTGGTGAGGGCGTCGCGTTCGGCGGGTGTGTAGGGGCCGTCGGCCAGGGCGATGCGGGCGGCGTCGAGGAACAGGGACTCGCGGCCGGCCGGGGCGAGGTGCGGGGCGAGCGGGTCCAGGGCCTCGTGCAGCTCTATGGCGAGACTCGCGCCGCACGGCCCGCCGAGGACCCGGCCGGTGTCGGCGGCGAGCGCCTCGACCAGAGCGGCCAGCCGGTCCTCGGTGCACTCCTGGAAGCCGGCGGCGCGGACGGTGCCGACGGCCGTCTCCAGGGCCGTGCGGGAGGAGGTGCCGCCCGCGGCGAGGACGGCGAGGGCGACGGTGTGCACCGCGTCGCGGAGCATCGCGGAGAAGCGCCGGGTGGTGGGGTGGTCGAGGACCTCGGTGCCGTAGTGGTGGGCGCAGGCGGCGCACTCCACGACCGGCCCGGTGGCGCCGCGCGGCAGCAGGGGCACCCCGAGGAGGGTGAGGCGGCGGCGGCCGGAGAGCCGCTGGTAGTTGCGGTCGCCCCCGCAGCCCGGGCAGTAGAACTCGCCGTCCCCTACGGGCGTCCACGCGGTGCGGGTGCCCAGGATGCGCGCAGCCCTGGCGGCACGGCCGTCTCGTCCCCGTACTGGCAGCACGTCGCACCTCCGTAACCGCGCGGCAACATCGCAGCGCTTGCGTGATGTTAGCCACATCCCGGAGCCTGAGTCAGTACCCCGTACGAGACCTTTCCGTGACCTGCCCGGTGCGATGGCCGATATTCGACGGGGCCCCGGCCGCCGTGAACGGCGGCCGGGGCCCCGAAAAGCCCGGTCGGAGGGGTCAGCGGGCCGCGCGGTTCACCGCGGAGACGACGGCCTTCAGCGACGCACGCGTCGTGTTCGCGTCGATGCCGATGCCCCACAGAACCTTGTCGTCGATCGCGCACTCGATGTAGGAGGCGGCCTGCGCGGAGGCGCCCTCGCTCATCGTGTGCTCCTGGTAGTCCAGCAGGCGTACGTCGACGCCGATGGACTGCAGGGCGTCGAAGAAGGCCGAGATCGGGCCGTTGCCGGAGCCGGTCAGGACGGTGTCCTCACCGTCGACGGTCGCCTCCACGGTCAGCGTGTCCACGCCGTCCGTGTCCGTGGTCGACTGGCCCGTGCGGACCTGGATGCGGCCCCACGGGTTCTCCGGGTTGGGCAGGTACTCGTCCTGGAAGGCCGCCCAGATGTCCTTCGGCGTGATCTCGCCGCCGTCGGCGTCCGTCTTGGCCTGGATGAGCTTCGAGAACTCGATCTGCATCCGGCGCGGCAGGTCCATCTTGTGGTCGTTCTTCAGAACGTAGGAGATGCCGCCCTTGCCGGACTGCGAGTTGACGCGGATGACGGCCTCGTAGGAGCGGCCGACGTCCTTGGGGTCGATCGGCAGGTACGGCACCGCCCACTCGATGTCGTCGACGGTGACGCCCTTGGCCTTCGCGTCGGCCTCCATGGCGTCGAAGCCCTTCTTGATGGCGTCCTGGTGGGAGCCGGAGAAGGACGTGTAGACCAGGTCGCCCACGTACGGGTGGCGCGGGTGGACCTCCATCTGGTTGCAGTACTCCCACGTACGACGGATCTCGTCGATGTCGGAGAAGTCGATCTGCGGGTCGACGCCCTGCGAGAACAGGTTCATGCCCAGGGTGACCAGGTCGACGTTGCCGGTGCGCTCGCCCTGCCCGAACAGGCAGCCCTCGACGCGGTCGGCGCCGGCCATCAGCGCCAGCTCGGCGGCGGCGACGGCGGTGCCGCGGTCGTTGTGCGGGTGGACGGACAGGCAGACGTACTCGCGCCGGGACAGGTTGCGGTGCATCCACTCGAACCGGTCGGCGTGCGTGGACGGGGTCGAACGCTCCACCGTGGCGGGCAGGTTGAGGATGATCTCGCGGCCCGGGCCCGGCTGGTACACGTCCATCACCGCCTCGCAGACCTCCAGCGCGAAGTCCAGCTCGGTGTCGGTGAAGATCTCCGGGGAGTACTGGTAGCCGAACTCCGTCTCCGGGCCCAGCAGTTTCTCGGCGTACTCCATCACCAGGCGGGTGCCGTCGACGGCGATCTGCTTGATGTCGTCCTTGGAGCCGCGGAAGACGACCCGGCGGAACACCGGAGCCGTCGCGTTGTACAGGTGGACGGTGGCCCGCCTGGCGCCCTTCAGGGACTCCACGGTCCGCTCGATCAGGTCCTCGCGCGCCTGGGTCAGGACGGAGATCGTCACGTCCTCGGGGATCGCGCCCTCTTCCTCGATGATCGAGCGTACGAAGTCGAAGTCGGTCTGGCCGGAGGCGGGGAAGCCCACCTCGATCTCCTTGTAGCCCATCGCCACCAGCTGGTCGAACATCCGGCGCTTGCGCTCGGGCGACATCGGGTCGATCAGGGCCTGGTTGCCGTCGCGCAGGTCGGTGGAGAGCCAGCGGGGGGCGACGGTGATCCGCTTCTCCGGCCAGGTGCGGTCCGGGATGCCGACCTGCTCGTAGCGGCCGTACTTGTGGATCGGCATGGAACTGGGCTGCTGGCGGTTGGCCATGATGCGTGGGCTCCTCAGAGTGTCCGGATGTCCGACTGGACGGCCGACGACGCAACGCCAGAGCTCCGCGGGGAGGGGGTCGGCCTTGTCTACAGGCCCTCGCCGCGGCAGCTAAGGAGAAGCAGCCCGAAACGCATGATGCTCCGCAGCCTAGCCGAGCCGCACCGGATGCGCGGGCCTGTCCCATTATGCGGGACCGCCATGACTATTCGGACATAGATTGCGCAATCGCACTCGCCGGCCCTCATCTCTTACCACTCCGTGACGCTGTGCGACGTGGGATGTCCGGGTATTTCACCAATCATGGTTGCGAGTAGTGACAGCGGTGTCACGGAGTGCGATGGTGCCGGGTATGACCACCAACGGGGGCTTCGAGCCCGTCTTCTGCACGATCGTCCCGCCGCACGTCCTCGACCGGCTCGCGCAGGCCGAGGACTCCGCGGTCTCCGGTCCCGCCCGCCGGTCCCTGGAGCACGACGCCTTCCAGCGCACCAAGCGCCGCCTGACCACCGTGCTCGGCGCGCCCGCCGTCGCCCCGCCCGCCGGTGCGGCCGCCGACCGCCCGCACCGCACCGTCTACGACGCCCGGCACCGGCAGGACCTGCCCGGCACCAAGGTCCGCGAGGAGGGCTCCGAGCCCGGCACGGACGCCTCGGTCAACCGCGCCTACGCGGGTCTCGGCGCCACCTTCGACCTGTACCTGAAGGCCTACGGCCGCAACTCCATCGACGGCGAGGGTCTGCCGCTGGACGCCAGCGTGCACTTCGGCACCGACTACGACAACGCCTTCTGGAACGGCGAGCAGATGGTGTTCGGGGACGGGGACAACGAGATCTTCCTGGACTTCACCATCCCGGTCGACGTCATCGGCCACGAGCTGACCCACGGCGTCACCCAGCACACCGCCAACCTCACCTACTTCGGCCAGCCCGGCGCGCTCAACGAGTCGCTGTCCGACGTCTTCGGCTCGCTGATCAAGCAGTACAGCCTCGGCCAGACAGCCGCCGAGGCCGACTGGCTGATCGGCGCGGGACTGCTCGCCCCGGGCGTGCACGGCACCGCCCTGCGCTCGATGAAGGCACCGGGCACGGCGTACGACGACCCGAACCTCGGCAAGGACCCGCAGCCGGCGACCATGGAGCACTACGTCCGCACCGGCCGCGACAACGGCGGCGTGCACATCAACTCCGGTATCCCCAACCACGCGTTCTACCTGGTCGCCACCGCAATGGGCGGCCACTCCTGGGAGAGGGCCGGGCAGCTCTGGTACGACGTGCTGACCGGCGGCGAGCTGAAGCAGCAGGCCCTGTTCGCGGACTTCGCCACGCTGACCGTCAAGGCGGCCCGCGAACGGTACGGCTCCGGCGACGAACTCGAGGCCGTGCGGAAGGCCTGGGAACAGGTCGGGGTGCGGACGCTGTAGTTCCGTACTAGACAGGCACCCATGCGTATTCAGGTACGGCGCACGGGCGGGTTCGCGGGCATCGAGCGCCGGGCCGAGGTGGACACCTCGGCCCGGCCCGACGACCGGGAGTGGCGGTCCCTCGCCGAACGGGTCCTGGCTTCCGGCAGCCCCACGCCACCGGCGGGGGTACCGGACGGCTTCGCCTACGAGATCACGGTGGACGGCCGCACGGTCTACGCGGCCGACCCCCGACTGACCCAAGAACAGAGGGAGTTGATTACGAGGGTGCTGAAGGAGGGGGCCTAGGCGGGCCGCTCGCGCCAGTTCGCGCCGGGGCGTTGACTTCCGTTACCGGCGGTACGGATGATCCGGGCCATGGCGACTGACGCAGGCAAGGCGATCCCCCGTTTCCCGGCCGGCTTCCTGTGGGGCGTGTCGACCTCGGCCCATCAGATCGAGGGGGCGGCCGAGGAGCGGGAGCCGTCCGTGTGGGACGTGTTCACGGCCGGGTCGGGGCGGGTGAAGGACGGTTCGACGGCGGCGGTGGCCTGCGACCACTACCACCGCTACCGGGAGGACGTGGCGCTGCTGGCCGGCCTCGGCGTGGGCGCGTACCGCTTCTCCGTGTCGTGGCCCAGGGTGAACTCGCCCGGCGGCCTCGACTTCTACGACCGGCTGGTGGACGAGCTGTGCGCGGCGGGCGTGCGGCCCGTGCCCACCCTCTTCCACTGGGACCTGCCCGCCGGGCTGGACTGGCTGGAGCGGGACACGGCCGCCCGGTTCGCCGAGTACGTGTCCCTGGTCGCCGGGCGGCTCGGCGACCGGGTCACCAAGTGGATCACGCTCAACGAGCCGGCCGAGCACACCCTGCTGGGCCACGCACTCGGCGTGCATGCCCCCGGCCAAAAACTGCTGTTCGACGCGCTCCCCGTCGCCCACCACCAGCTCCTCGCCCACGGCCTCGCGGTGGGGGCCCTGCGCGCCGCCGGGGCGGCGGACATCGGCATCGCCAACTCCCACGGCCCGGTCTGGCCGGCCTCCGGGGACCCGGCCGACCAGGAGGCGGCGGGCTTCTACGACCTGCTGCTCAACCGGCTGTTCGCGGAGCCGGTCCTGCTGGGGGCGTATCCGGAGGGCGCCGGCGAACTGATGCCGGGAGACGTGGAGTCCGACCTGAAGATCATCTCCGCGCCGGTCGACTGGTACGGCGTCAACTACTACGCCCCGTCCAGGGTGGGCGCCCCGCAGGGCACCGCGACCGAGTTCGGCGGTATCGGCATGCCGGCCGAACTCCCCTTCTCGGTACGTCCGATCGAGGGCCGCCCGGTCACGGACTTCGGCTGGCCGGTGGTCCCCGAGGGGCTGACGGAGCTGCTGACCGGCTTCCGTGACAGGTACGGCGACCGGCTCCCGCCGGTGGTCATCACCGAGAACGGCTGCTCCTACGAGGGCCTCGACGACCAGGACCGGATCGCCTACCTGGACGCCCACATCCGCGCCCTGCACACGGCTCTCGAGGCGGGGGTCGACGTGCGCGGCTACTTCGTCTGGTCGCTGATGGACAACTTCGAGTGGGCGGAGGGATACGCGCGCCGCTTCGGCCTGGTGCACGTGGACTACCAGACGCTCGAGCGCACCCCGAAGGCCTCCTACCACTGGTTCCGGGACGTGCTGCGGGCGCAGAGATGACCGCCGCCGCCTCGGCCGCCCTGGCCGAGCCCGTCGAGCCGGTCCGGCCGGGCTGGACGGCGGCGCTGGCGCTGGCCAACGGGGCGATCTGGGTGGGCTGGTTCGGGCCGCTGCAGATCCTGCTGGCCTCCCAGGCGAAGGACTTCGCGCCCGCCGCCGGGATGCCGAAGGAGACGGTCCTGGCCTGGGTGACCGGCGCGGGAGCGGTCGTCTCACTGCTGGCCAACCCGCTCTTCGGCGCCCTGTCCGACCGCACCACCGCCCGCCGGGGCCGCCGTACCCCGTGGATCGTGGCCGGTGCGGCGGGCGGCGCGCTCTCTCTGCTGCTGCTCGCGGGCGCGGGCGGGGTGTGGACGATGGCACTGGGCTGGTGCCTGGCGCAGCTCACCCTGAACGCGGCCTTCGCGGCGGTGACGGCGGCCGTTCCGGACCGGGTGCCGCGCGGCCGGCGGGGCGTGGTGGGCGGCTGGCTGGGCGCGGCCCAGATCCTGGGCGTGGTCGTGGGCACGGGTCTGGCCACGGCGGCGGGCGGCACCGGGGCCGGGTACGCGGCGTGCGCGACGTTCACGGTGGCGGGCGTGCTGCCGTACGTGCTGCGGTACGAGGATCTGCGGCTGGCCGGGGCGGACCGGCCCGCCTGGTCCTGGCGGGCCTTCCTGGCGGGTTTCCGGCTGAGCCCGCGCCGCCACCCGGACCTGGGCTGGGCCTGGCTGACCCGCTTCCTGATCAACCTCAGCAACGCGCTCGTCCTGCTGTACCTGCTGTACTACCTGCGGGACCGCCTCCATCACGGCGATCCCGGCGAGGGCGTGCTGATCCTGACGGCCGTGAACGGTGCGACCCTGCTCGCCACGGTCGTCGTGGGCGGCGCGTGGTCGGACCGCACGGGGCGCCGCAAGCCGTTCGTGATCTGGTCGGGCGTGCTGATGGCGGTGGCGACGGCGGCCCTCGCCGTCTGGCAGACCTGGCCCGGCGCGATCGTCGCGGCGGCGGTCCTCGGGGTCGGCTTCGGGGTGTTCACCTCGGTCGACTTCGCGCTGATGACGGACGTCCTGCCGACGGCGCTGGACCGCGGCAAGGACCTCGGCGTGATCAACGTGGCCAACGCGCTGCCGCAGGTCGCGGCGCCCGCCCTTGCCGCGCCGATCGTGACGTACCTGGGCGGCTACCGGGTGCTGTACCTGGTGGCGGCCGTGATCGGTCTGGCGGGGGCGGTGCTGGTCGGGCGGATCAGGGGCGTGGAGTGAGGGTCACAGGGCGCCGGCGTCCCGGGCGCTCCACAGTGTCGGGAAGTAGGGGCGGTAGCCGAGCTCGCGGCGGATGCGGTCGGTGGAGGCCAGCCCGTACCAGGGGTCGGGGTCGGGGCCGTCCGCGGGCGGCTCGGCGCCGAGGAGCCGGTGGATCTCCAGGACCGTGACCGGGGCGTCGTCGGCGATGTTGTAGATCCGGCCGCCCGCACCGGGGGCGTGGAGCAGGCGCGTCAGCCCCTGGGCGACGTCGGCCACGTGCACCAGATGGTGCCGTTTGGTGGCCGGCTGGCTCGCGGTCCAGCGGGTGATGCCGGGCAGGTGCGGGTCGCCCTCGCCGTAGACGAAGGCGAGCCGGCCCACCCGCACGTCCAGCCCGTCCAGCGCCAGCAGTGCGCGCTCGGCCTCCAGTTTGGACTCCGGGTAGGTCATCCACATCGGGCCGCCGGGCACCGTCGGATCGTCCTCGACGAGCGGCCGGCCGCGCCCGGTGCCGTACGACAGGATCGTGCCGGTCTGCACGAAACGCCGTACCCCGGAGGCGACCGCCGCCCGGCCGAGTTCCACCGCGGCGTCCCGGTTGACCGCCCACACCTCCTCGTCCGGCACGCCGCGGAACGAGGCGGCGACGTTGACGACGGCGTCGGCCCCGGCGAGGGCCTTGCCGAGCACCTCGGTGTCGCGGAGGTCGCCGACGACGACCTCCGCGCCGCGGTCGGCGAGGCCGGCGGCACGGGTCTCGTCGCGCACGAGCACTCGGATCCGATCGTGCGGCCCGGACTGTGCGAGCAGGCGGGGGACGAATCCGCGTCCCACCTGTCCGGTGGCGCCGGTGATCAAGGTCAGCATGGCTGGGTTCCTCTCGTTCGGTGCTCCCAGCCTCGGCCGCGTTCGGCGGCCCCGGGAGAGACCTCCCGATCGGGGGACCGGCGGTCCCTGGATAACGCCGCCGGAGTGCCGCAGCCTTGAAGGGTGAACCGAGCCGAACTCGCCGACTTCCTGCGCCGCGGCCGGGCCCGCCTGGAGCCGTCCGACGTGGGCCTCGCGGCCGGCGCGCGCCGCCGTACCCCGGGACTGCGCCGGGAGGAGGTGGCCCAGCTGGCCGGGATGTCCGTCGACTACTACACCCGGCTGGAACAGCGCCGCGGCCCCCGCCCGTCCCGCCAGATGCTGACGGCGCTGGCGCGTGCCCTGCGCCTGTCCGACGACGAGCGGGACCATCTCTTCCACCTGGTGGGCGAGGAGCCCCCGCGGCGGGGCGCGGCGTCCACGCATGTCCGCCAGGGTCTCCTGCTGGTGCTGGACCGGCTGTACGACTCACCCGCCCAGGTGGTGACGGACTGCGGCACGGTGCTGGCGCAGAACGCCCTGGCCAAGGCGCTGGTCGGGGACGCGCTCGCCCGTCCGCCGCGCGAGCGGAACCTGACCCGGCGGTTCTTCCTGGACCCGGCGGCCCGCGGCCTCTTCCCGCCGGAGGACCGTCCGGCGCACGCCTTCGACCACGTGGCCGGCCTCCGCGCGGTGGCCGCGGCCCGCCCCGACGACCCGGAACCGGCCGCGCTGGCGGCCGAACTGCGTGCGGCCAGCGAGGAGTTCGCCAGCCTGTGGGAGGCGCACGAGGTGTCCCTGCGCCGCCCGTCCACGAAGCGCTTCGTGCACCCGGTGGTGGGCCTGCTGGAACTGGACTGCGAGGTCCTGCTGAGCCACGAGGGCCATCAGCAACTCATCATCCACACGGCCCGTCCGGGCACGGAGTCGTACGAGAGGCTGCGGCTGCTGAGGGTGGTGGGGCTGCAGGACATGGTCCCGTCGAGCCCGTGAGCCCGTCCGGGGCCGCCCTCAGAAGCCCAGGCGACGCAGCTGCTTGGGGTCCCGCTGCCAGTCCTTCGCCACCTTGACGTGCAGGTCCAGGAAGACCGGCGTACCCAGCAGCGCCTCGATCTGCTTGCGGGACTTGATGCCGACGTCCTTCAGCCGCTTGCCCTTGGGCCCGATGATGATGCCCTTCTGGCTCGGGCGCTCGATGTAGAGGTTGGCGTGGATGTCGAGCAGCGGCCGGTCCGCCGGGCGGTCCTCGCGCGGCAGCATCTCCTCCACGACCACCGCGATGGAGTGCGGCAGCTCGTCGCGGACGCCCTCCAGGGCCGCCTCGCGGATCAGCTCCGCGATCATCACCTGCTCGGGCTCGTCCGTGAGGTCGCCCTCGGGGTAGAGGGCCGGGCCCTCGGGCAGCAGCGGGATCAGCAGGTCGGCCAGGAGGTCCACCTGCTTGGCGCCGACGGCCGACACCGGGACGATCTCCGCCCACTCGATGCCCAGGTCCCTGCCGAGCCGGTCGATCGCGATGAGCTGCTCGGCCAGGGTCTTGGAGTCGACGAGGTCGGTCTTGGTGACGATGGCGACCTTCGGGGTCTTGCGGATCCCGGCCAGCTCCTTGGCGATGAAGCGGTCGCCGGGACCGATCTTCTCGTTCGCCGGCAGGCAGAAGCCGATCACGTCGACCTCGGCCCACGTCGTCCGCACGACGTCGTTGAGCCGCTCGCCGAGCAGGGTGCGCGGCTTGTGCAGCCCCGGGGTGTCCACCAGGATCAGCTGGGCGTCGGGGCGGTGCACGATGCCGCGGACCGTGTGCCGCGTGGTCTGCGGCTGGTTGGCGGTGATCGCCACCTTCTGCCCGACCAGAGCGTTCGTGAGGGTGGACTTGCCCGCGTTGGGGCGGCCCACGAAGCAGGCGAAGCCGGCGCGGTGGGCGGTCTCGCCCGACGGCTCGGATGACTGGGTACGAACGCTCATGGCGTTCATTGTCCCTGATCCACGGGACCGCGCCGTACCAACGGCCGCCACCGTCTCTTGATGTGAGCTTGACGAAACCCCTACGCAACGAAACGTCACGGAAACACACCCGTACGCAACCGGAAATGCCGACCGGTGAACCTCTGACGAGCCCCCACACCGTTGGAGACGCCCGTGATCCTCGCCGCAGCCCACGTCGACACCGGCGACACCGCCTGGCTCCTCGCCGCCACCGCCCTCGTCCTGCTGATGACCCCGGGTCTGGCCCTCTTCTACGGCGGCATGGTGCGCACGAAGAGCGTCCTCAACATGCTGATGATGAGCTTCGTGTCGATCGCCCTGGTGACGGTGGTCTGGCTGGCGGCCGGCTACTCGCTCGCCTTCGGGGACGACGTCTTCGGCGGGCTGATCGGCGGCCTGGGGCACTCCGGCATGAGCGGGATCGGCCCGGGCAGCGTGCACGGCACCGTTCCCACCCTGCTCTTCGCCACCTTCCAGCTCACCTTCGCGATCATCACGGCGGCCCTGGTCAGCGGCGCGGTCGCGGACCGCACGAAATTCTCCGCCTGGCTGGTGTTCGTCCCGGTCTGGGCGCTCGCCGTATACGTTCCGGTGACCCACTGGGTGTGGGGTCCCGGCGGCTGGATCGTGGACCGGCTCGGGGCGCTCGACTTCGCCGGCGGCATGCCCGTGGAGATCACCTCCGGTACCTCCGGGCTCGCCCTGTGCCTGGTGCTCGGGCCCCGGCTCGGGTTCAGGAAGGACGCCATGCGTCCGCACAACCTGCCCATGGTGATCCTCGGCGCCGGTCTGCTCTGGTTCGGCTGGTTCGGCTTCAACGCGGGCTCCGCGCTCGGCGCGAACGGCCTCGCCGCGGCGGCCTTCCTCAACACGCTCGCGGCGGGCTGCACCGGCCTGCTCGGCTGGCTCTTCGTCGAGCAGAAGCGCGACGGCCATCCGACCACCCTGGGCGCGGCCTCGGGCGCGGTGGCCGGCCTTGTCGCGATCACCCCGTCCTGCGGCACGGTCTCCCTGCTGGGCGCGCTGGTGGTGGGCCTGGCCGCCGGTGTCGTCTGCTCCTACGCGGTGAGCTGGAAGTTCCGGCTGAACTACGACGACTCGCTGGACGTGGTCGGCGTCCACCTGGTCGGCGGCGTCATCGGCACCCTGCTGATCGGCCTGTTCGCCGAGAAGGCGATGACCGGCGGCGCCGAGGGCCTGTTCTACGGCGGCGGGCTGGTCCCGCTGGGCAGGCAGCTGCTGGCGGTGGCGGCCGTCGGGGTGTACGCCTTCGGGGTGACGTACGGGCTCGGCAGGCTGATCGACCGGGCGCTGGGCTTCCGGGCGAGCGAGGAGCAGGAGCACACCGGCCTGGACCTTACGGTGCACGCCGAGACGGCTTACGATCACGGGGTCCTGGGCCATGGCGCCCCGGTCAACCACTCCCTCGTCGCCGCCCAGCAGGCACCCAGCCGGAAGGTCGAGAGCCAGGCATGAAGCTCATCACCGCGATCGTCAAGCCGTACCGGCTGGACGAGGTCAAGACCGCCCTGCAGGAACTGGGCGTGCACGGCCTGACCGTCAGCGAGGCGAGCGGGTACGGCCGGCAGCGCGGCCACACCGAGGTCTACCGGGGCGCCGAGTACCGGGTCGACCTGGTGCCGAAGGTGCGCATCGAGGTCGTGGTGGAGGACGCGGTCGCCGACGACGTGATCGACGCGATCGTCGGCGCCGCGCAGACCGGGAAGATCGGGGACGGCAAGGTCTGGGCGCTGCCCGTGGAGACCGTCGTACGGGTGCGGACCGGCGAACGCGGCCCCGACGCCCTCTGACGGGCAGCGCCGTAGGCGACTAGGCGGTGGCCGCCGGGGCCGTCCGCCGCACCTCTCCGTCGGGTCCGGCCAGCAGCACCGGCGTCCCGGCCCCGCCGAGGTCCGCCACGGCGGCCAGGTCCTCCGGCGCGACCTCCTCGGCCTCGCTCACCACGGCCGCCGCCTCCAGCGACCGCGCGCCGGAGGCCACCGCCATGGCGACGGCGGTCCGCAGGGCGCTCAGCCGCAGCGAGGGGAGCTCCACCGACCCGGCGGCGTAGGTACGCCCGGTCTCGTCCCGTACGGCCGCCCCCTCGGGCACAGCGTTGCGGGCGCGCACGGAGCGGGCCAGCGTGACGATCTTGCGGTCCTCGGGGTCAAGCGCGTTGCTGTCGGTCATGCCCAGAGCATACGAAGCCACCGCGGGCTCACCCCGCCACGGGGTGCATGGCGTCCCGCCGCCCCTCGGGAGAGGCCAGCCACTCCAGCTTCGCCGCGGTGTTCTCCTCGTCCAGCGGAGTGTGCAGCACGATCATCAGATCGGGCCGGGCCGGCACCTTCATCACCGTCGACTCCACGACCAGCGGCCCGACCAGCGGGTGCGTCAGCTCCTTGCGCACCTGTCCCTGGTCCTCGATGTCCCGCTCGGCCCACAGCGCCACGAACTCCGGGCTGCGCGCCGACGCCTCGGCGAGCACCGCCCGGAACCCCTCGTCGTCCGGCCGGGCCGCGCACGCGGCCCGGAACTGGGCCACCACCGTCCGCGCGTTCCGCTCCCAGCTGTTGCTGCGCGAGCGGTACAGCGGATCGACGAAGAAGTCGACGAGGCAGTTCTGGGTGATGTCCGGCCGCATGCCGAGGACCAGCGCCGCCGCGTCGTTGTACATCACGCAGTTGTAGTACGTGTCCATGATGTGCGCCGGGTAGGGCATCCAGGTGTCGATCAGCCGCCGCAGCCCCTCGCACATGTCCCTTTTGTCCGGCGCTACCTGGGGCGCCGGCGGGTTCAACCCGGCGAGCAGGTACAGGTGCCGGCGTTCGGCGTCGCTGAGCCGGAGCACCCGGGCGACGGCGTCGAGGACCTGCGGCGAGACGGAGATGTCCCGCCCCTGTTCGAGCCACTGGTACCAGGACGCGCCCACCCCGGCCAGCACGGCGACCTCCTCCCGGCGCAGTCCGGGCGTCCGCCGCCGGCCCCCGCCGCCCGGCAGCCCGGCCTCCTGCGGACTGACCCGGGCCCGTCGGCTCATCAGGAACTCCCGCAGCTCGTCCCGCCGTTGACTGCGCGTCGCCTCCGCAGCGGCCACGTACCGCTCCTCCCCCGTCGTGTCTGGTGGTGCCACCACCACCATAAGTTCCGACTCCCCACGCGTATTCCGATCGCCCGAAGCTCTGTCCATGGCGTTCGACACCACCACTCAGACCACCACCCAGGCCCCCGCCCCCGCGGGCGAACCGCTCGGCACCCCCCGGCTGTCGGCGCGGGACAAGCTGGTCCTCTTCGTCCTGTGCGCGGCCCAGTTCATGGTCGCGCTGGACTTCTCCGTCCTGAACGTGGCCCTGCCCGAGCTGGGCACCGATCTCGGCATGAGCCGCTCCGCCCTGCAGTGGGCGGTCACCGCGTTCGCTCTCCCCTCCGGTGGCTTCCTGCTGCTGTTCGGGCGCGTCGGCGACCTGTACGGCCGCCGGAGGCTGTTCCTGACCGGCCTCGCCCTGTTCGGCGCGGCCTCCCTGCTGGCGACCCTGGCCTGGGACCCGGCGTCCTTCCTCACCGGGCGCGCGCTGCAGGGTCTCGGCGCGGCGGCGATCGTGCCGACGGGCATGTCCCTGCTCACCACCACCTTCCCGGAGGGCCCGGCCCGCGACCGCGCCCTCGGCATCTCCGGCACGCTGCTGTCGCTGGGCTTCACGGTCGGCATGGTGGCGGGCGGCGTCCTGACCGACGCGTTCGGCTGGCGCTCCACCATGGCCCTGCTCACCGTGTTCGCGCTGATCGTGCTGCCGCTGGCGCCGGGGCTGCTGCCCGAGTCCCGCACCCCCGACCGCCCGCGCCTCGACGTGCCCGGCGCGGTCACCGTCACCGCCGGCCTGCTGTCGCTGATCTACGCCCTGTCCACGGCCGCCGACCACGGCTTCGGCCGCACCGACGTCGTCGCCGGGCTGATCGCCGGCCTGCTCCTGCTGGCCCTGTTCACGGCCGTGGAGTCCCGCTCGGCCTCGCCCCTGGTGTCCCTGCCCATGCTGCGCCGCCGCACGGTGGCGTGGGGCAACCTGGGCGGCCTGGTCACCTTCTCGATGATGTCGACGGTGATCTTCGTCCTGACCCTGTACTTCCAGGAGACCCTGCGTCTCTCGGCCTTCGAGACGGGCCTGGTCTTCGGCTTCCAGGGCGTGCTGTCGGCCGTCGCCGGCACGATGGCGCCCCGGGTCATCGGCCGCTTCGGCGCCCGCCGAACCCTGGTCGGCTCGCTGACCGGACAGGGCGCGCTGGTCGCCACCCTGCTGTCGCTGAACGCCCACATCTGGTCGGTGTGGCTCGCCGCGGCGGCCGTGTCCCTGGCGAGCATGTGCCACCTGGGCGCGATCATCTCGTACGGCCTCACGGTCACCTCCGGCGTCCCGGACGAGGAACAGGGCCTGGCCACCGGCCTGGTGACCGCCACCCAGCAGGTGGGCATCACGGTCGGCATCCCACTGCTGGGCGTGCTGGCCACCACCTCGCGCGACCTGCTGTCGGGCGTCCACACGGTGCTCGCGCTGGACGCGGCGATCGTGCTGACCGCCGCCGTCCTCGTCGGACTGGGCCTGCGCCGGGGTCAGTCCAGGGTCTGAACGATCTCGCTCCGCGCGGCCGTGTGCACCACACGGCCGCGCGCGCCGTTCACCAGCGCCAGGTAGGGCGGCACGTGCCCGCACTCGACGTCGGCGACGATCGGCACCCCGAGCGGGCCGAGGGCGTCGAGGACCGCCTCGTGCTGGCTGAGGGTCCGGCTGTCGGGGGCCTTGGTGCGGCCCACGAGGACGGCGGCGGCGCGGTCGAAGAACCCGGCGAGACGCATGCCGTGCAGATTGCGGCAGATGGTGTAGGCGTTGTCCTCGCACGCCTCGACGTAGACGAGCAGGTCGTCGCCGTCGGCGAAGGACCGCGTGTCCAGCAGGCGGGTGCCCGCGATGTTGACCAGGGTCTCGATGCAGCCGCCGATCAGCCGGCCCTCGACGTCCACGTCGCCCGTGCCGTCGAGCCGGGTCCAGGTGCCGGCCGTGTCCAGGGTGAGGTCGCGGATCTCCGGGTACAGCGCGTAGTCGTCCCAGCCGATGGCGCGGTGGCGGGCGGGCGGGGTCTGGGCGAGCGGCTCTCCCTGCGGGGCGGTCACGACGTCCAGCCAGGACAGCAGGCCCTCGGGCGTCCGGTAGGGCGTGTCCATGAGGTTGTTGCCGTGCACGGTGGCGACACCGGTGAGCAGGGTCAGCGGGGTGATGATCGTCGAGATGTCCGACCAGCCGACGACCCAGGTGGGCTCGGCACGCCCGATCGCCTCGAAGTCGAGCAGCGGCAGCAGGTCGACGGCGGTCTCGCCGCCCCACGGAGGCACCACGGCCCGGACGGCGGGGTCGGTCAGCATGCCGGTCAGTTCGGCGGCGCGTTCGGCGGCCGGGGCGCTGATGTGGGTCGAGCCGTCCATGCACCGGCCGACGACGACCTCGTAACCGCGCGCTTCGAGGTCCCGGATCGCGACGTCGAGCCGCCCCCGGAGCTCCTTCGCCACTCCGCTGGACGGAGAGGTCACGCCGATACGGTCACCGGGGCGCAGAGGGCGCGGATATCGAACAGTCATGCGCGATTCTGACATGCCCTCAGCGGGCCGGTGCAAGGCGTTTACGGCCGGTCCAGCCGCAGCCGCTCCGCCCTCGGCAGTCCCGCGACGACCAGGTCGTAGGAGTCCTCGATCAGCTCCCGGACCAGGCGGTCGGGCAGAGAGCCGTCGACGGTCACGGTGTTCCAGTGGCGCTTGTTCATGTGCCAGCCGGGAACGATCAGCCCCTCGTGCTCGCCGCGCAGCCGGGCCGCGTCCTCCGGGTCGCACTTGAGGTTCACCGTCAGGGGCCGCGCGCCCAGGTTCGTCAGGGCGAACATCTTGCCGAGGACCTTGAACACGGAGGTCTCCGGGTTGAACGGGAAGTCCTCCACGACCGCGTTGAAGGACAGGCAGAAGGCGCGCAGCTCCTCGGGGGTCACTCGGGCGCCTCCTCCTCGGCGGGGCTGCCGGCCGGCTCCACCAGCACCGTCACGATCTTGTTCCGGCGTCCGGCCGCCGCCTCCGCGGTCAGCCGCAGCCTGCGCTCGTCGGGGAGTTCGACCTCGGCGGACGCGCCGGCGATGGGGACGCGGCCGAGCGCCTTGGCGAGCAGCCCGCCGACGGTCTCCACGTCCTCGTCGTCGTACTCCTCCAGGCCGTACAGCTCGCCGAGGTCGGTGATGTCCAGGCGCGCGGTGACCCGGTGGCGGTCGTCGCCGAGGTCCTCCACGGGCGGGAGCTCCCGGTCGTACTCGTCGGTGATCTCGCCGACGATCTCCTCGAGGATGTCCTCGATGGTGACGATCCCGGCGGTGCCGCCGTACTCGTCGATGACGACGGCGACGTGGTTGCGCTCCTTCTGCATCTCGCGCAGCAGGTCACCGGCGTTCTTGGTGTCGGGCACGAAGACCGCCGGACGCATGGCGGTGGACACCAGGTCGTTCTCGGCGTCGCGGCTGATGTGCGTCTTGCGGACCAGGTCCTTCAGGTAGACGATCCCGACGATGTCGTCCTCGCTCTCGCCGGTGACCGGGATGCGGGAGAAGCCGGAGCGCAGGGCGAGGGTGAGCGCCTGCCGGATGGTCTTGTAGCGCTCGATGACCACCAGGTCGGTGCGCGGCACCATCACCTCGCGGACCAGGGTGTCGCCGAGTTCGAAGACCGAGTGCACCATGCGGCGCTCCTCGTCCTCGATCAGCGACTCCTTCTCGGCGAGGTCCACCATCGCGCGCAGCTCGGCCTCGGAGGCGAAGGGGCCGCGGCGGAAGCCCTTGCCGGGGGTGAGCGCGTTGCCGATGAGGATCAGCAGCGACGGGATCGGGCCCATGATCCGGGCCAGCGGCAGCAGCACGTACGCGGCCGCCGTCGCCGTGTTGAGCGGGTGCTGGCGGCCGATGGTGCGCGGCGAGACGCCGACGGCCACGTACGACACCAGCACCATGACGCCGATGGCGACCAGCAGGGCCTGCCAGGTGGCGGCGAACTCCTGCAGGCAGGCGTACGTCACCAGGGCCGCGGCCGCCATCTCGCAGGCGACGCGGACCAGCAGGGCCACGTTCAGATAGCGGGTGGGGTCGGCGGCGACCTGGGCCAGCCGGGCGCTGCCGCGCCGGCCGGACTTCACGGCCTCCTCGGCCCGGAAGCTGGAGACGCGCGCGATGCCCGCCTCGGCGCAGGCGGCCAACCAGGCGATGACGACCAGCGCGATCGCGCCGATCACGATCTGCGGATTCATACGTGGACCGACCCGCCTACGAGACGGTCGGCGCCGGGGAAGGCCCGGTCAGTCCCCGCTCGGACCGCCATCCGTCGACGATGGCGGCCTGGAGCCCGAACATCTCGGCCTTCTCGTCGGGCTCCTCGTGGTCGTACCCGAGCAGGTGCAGCACGCCGTGGACGGTGAGCAGTTGGAGCTCCTCGTCCATGGAGTGCTGCGTCGGCGCCTCGTCGCCCTGCTTCTTGGCGACCTCCGGGCACAGCACGATGTCGCCGAGCAGACCCTGCGGCGGCTCCTCGTCGTCCTTCGACGGCGGCCGCAGCTCGTCCATCGGGAACGACATGACATCGGTGGGTCCGGGCAGGTCCATCCACTGGATGTGGAGCTGCTCCATGGCATCGGCGTCCACGACGATCACCGAGAGCTCGGAGAGCGGGTGGATGCGCATCCGCGCGAGCGCGTAGCGGGCGATGTCGAGGATCGCCTGCTCGTCTACCTCGGTGCCGGACTCGTTGTTGACGTCGATCGACATGGGCGTGCTGGTCTACTTCCCCTTGGGACCCTTGGCGCCGGTCCTGCCACGGCCGCCCCGGTGGGTGCCGTTCTCGGTGCCGTGCTTGCTGTCGTACATCTCGTACGCGTCGACGATACGGCCCACCAGCTTGTGCCGTACCACATCCTGCGACGACAGCCGGGAGAAGTGGACGTCCTCGACGCCCTCCAGGATCTCCTGCACCTGCCGCAGACCGCTCTTGGTCCCGTTCGGCAGGTCCACCTGGGTGACGTCACCGGTGATCACGATCTTCGAGTCGAAGCCGAGCCGGGTGAGGAACATCTTCATCTGCTCGGGCGAGGTGTTCTGGGCCTCGTCCAGGATGATGAAGGCGTCGTTGAGCGTACGGCCGCGCATGTACGCCAGCGGCGCGACCTCGATGGTCCCGGCGGCCATCAGGCGCGGGATCGAGTCCGGGTCGAGCATGTCGTGCAGCGCGTCGTACAGCGGGCGCAGGTACGGGTCGATCTTCTCGTAGAGCGTGCCGGGCAGGAAGCCGAGCCGCTCGCCCGCCTCCACCGCCGGGCGGGTGAGGATGATCCGGTTGACCTGCTTGGACTGCAGGGCCTGGACCGCCTTGGCCATGGCCAGGTAGGTCTTGCCGGTACCGGCGGGGCCGATACCGAAGACGATCGTGTGCTTGTCGATCGCGTCGACGTACCGCTTCTGGTTGAGCGTCTTGGGCCGGATCGTCCGGCCGCGCGAGGACAGGATGTTCTGCGTCAGTACCTCGGCCGGGGTCTCCGGGCCGTCGCTCGTCCCGTTCTCGCTCGCCTTGAGCATGGCGATCGAGCGTTCCACTGCGTCCTCCGTCATCGGCTGCCCGGTGCGGAGCACCAGCATCATCTCGTCGAACACGCGTGAGATCAGAGCGACGTCCGCGGGTTCGCCGACCGCGCTGATCTCATTGCCCCGGACATGAATGTCGGCTGCCGGGAAGGCCTTCTCGATCACGCGCAGGAGGGAGTCGCCGGAACCCAGCACGGTCACCATGGGGTGCTGGGCGGGGACGGTGAGCTGTGCTCGCGCCTGCTCCCGCGCGGGGATGTGAGCTTGGGGTGTCTGAGTCATGGGCCGGCGCTTAAGGCCTGCGGTTCCTCCTCGTCACGGCCGCGTAGCTGAGGGCGGCCTCGCACTGTCCAGAGTACGACGGGCCACCGACAACGCCGTAGGGCTTTTCCGCGGGGGGACGCCCCGCGGCCGGGGCGTCCCCGCACCGTCAGGCCGAACGCCCGAACCCGATCGTCGGCACCGCCCGCCGCAGCGGCCACGGCCGGTCCAGCTCCTCGGGCACCAGCCCGTCGAGGAAGCCGTACCGGCGCAGCGCCTCGGGGTCCTGGCCCGGCACCGACTGGACGCGGCGCCACCACGCCCCGATCTCGGACCACCCCGGTGCCGACAGCGAGCCCCCGAACTCCTGCACGGACAGGGCCGCGGTGAGTCCCGCGAGCGCGAGCCGGTCGGCGAGCGGCCGGCCGGCCAGGGTCCCCGCGACGAACCCGGCCACGAAGACGTCCCCGGCCCCGGTGGGATCCAGTGCCTCCACGGCGATCGCCGGGACCTCCGCGGCCTCCCCGGTGCGCCGGTCCACGGCGTACGCCCCCTCAGCGCCGAGGGTGACGACGGCCACCGGGACGTGCTCGGTCAGCGCGTGCGCGGCATCGCGCGGGCAGTCGGCCCCGGTGTACCGCATCGCCTCCGCCGCGTTGGGCAGGAACGCCTCGCAGTGCCCGAGATCGGGGAGCCCGGCCAGGTCCCAGGCCCCGGTCTCGTCCCAGCCGACGTCGGCGAAGATCCGGGTGCCCGCGCGGGCGGCCTCCGCGATCCAGGGGGCGCGTTTGCCGGGGGCCAGGGAGGCGACGGCGGCCCGCGCGCGGGGCGGGAAGTCCGGTGCCGGTTCCTCCGGGGGCGGTTCGTGGCCGTGGGAGACCATCGTCCGCTCCCCCTCGTACGCCATGGAGACGGTGACGGGCGAGTGCCAGCCGGGCACGGTCCGGGAGGGCGTGAGGTCGATGCCCTCGCCCTGGGCGAGGGCGTCCCAGCAGTACTCGCCGTAGTGGTCGTCGCCGAACGCGGCGGCGAGGGAGGTCCGCAGGCCGAGCCGGGCGAGCGCGGTGGCCATGTTGGCGACCCCGCCGGGGCTGGAGCCCATTCCCCGGGCCCAGGACTCGGTGCCGCGCACGGGCGCCGAGTCCAGGCCGGTGAAGACGATGTCGAGGAAGACGGTGCCCGTGAGGTACACGTCCCAGGGCGGGTCGCCGGGGGCCCTCAGGGCGGCGAGCGGGTCGATCTGGGCCTGGCGGCGCGCTGCCTGTGTGAGGTGTTCGGGTTCCTCTCCGGCGATCGTGCGGGACGGGGTCACGGTGCGCTCCCTGAGCTGGTGCGGATCTGGCCAGTGTGCACCACTTCCCGCCAGGGGCACGGCCGCTCGCAGCGACGGCGGCGTCACCGCCGGGGCCTCACCAGCGGGGCATCGCCGGCGTCCGCCACCCGGGCTCGGCCCGCCGCATCGCCGCCGCGTCGTCACGGTCCCGCAGCGCGCCGTCGTCCCGCGTCCACCGCCGGTGCAGCCGGGCCAGTTCGTCCCGGTCCAGCTCGACGCCGAGGCCTGGCGCGTCGGACACCGCGACCCGGCCGCCGGTGAAGGCGAGCCGCTCGGTGAGGACGTCCTCGGACTGCCAGGGGTAGTGGGAGTCGCAGGCGTGGTGGAGGTTCGGCACGGTCGACGCCACGTGGGTCATGGCGGCGAGGCTGATGCCGAGGTGGGTGTTGGAGTGCATGGACACCCCGACGCCGAAGGCGGCGCAGATCGCGGCCAGCTGCCGGGTGTTGCGCAGCCCGCCCCAGTAGTGGTGGTCGGAGAGCACCACCTGCACGGCGTCCCGGGTGAACGCCTCCCGGATCTCGCCGAAGGTCGTCACGCACATGTTGGTGGCGAGGGGGATGCCGGTCCCGGCGGACACCTCGGCCATCGCCGGGGTGCCCAGCGTCGGGTCCTCCAGGTACTCGAGGACGTCACCGAGTTCCTTCGCGACCTTCAGCGAGGTCTCCACCGACCAGGCGCCGTTGGGGTCGAGGCGCAGCGGGTGGCCGGGGAAGGCCTCGGCGAGAGCGCGTACGGCGGCGATCTCCTGCTCGGGCGGGAAGACGCCGCCCTTGAGCTTGAAGGAGGTGAACCCGTACCGCTCCTTGAACAGGCGTGCCTGGGCGACGACTCCGGCCGGGTCGAGGGCGGCGCCCCGGTCGTCCGGCTCGCAGGCCACGCCGTCGGGGTGCCCGGCCCATTTGTAGAAGAGGTAGGCGCTGTACTCGACGGCGTCGCGGAGCCTGCCGCCGAGGAGCGCGTGCACGGGCAGTCCGAGCGCCCTGCCCTGGGCGTCGAGGCACGCCACCTCGAAAGCGGACAGCACGGACAGCCGGAGTTTGTCGGCGCTCTGCACGCCCCGCAGTCCGCCGGCGTCCACGGCGCCCTGGACCCGGCTCTCGTCCACGGCGAGGTCCAGCGCGAAGAGGCCGTTCACATCCATGATCGAGCGTCCGGTCAGCCGCTCGGCCAGCGGGCGGGCCAGCTCCAGGTACTTCGTGTCCCCGTAGGTCTCGCCGAGGCCGGTGATCCCGTCGGCCGTGACGACCTCCACGATCAGCCGGGGGGTGTACGGCTGGTGCACGCCCTGGGTGTTGAGCAGTGGCGGGTCGGCGACCAGGATCGGCGTCAGGCGCACCTCGGCGATGGTCAGGTCACGGGTCACAGGGAGGCTCCTACGAGGTCGAGTCCGGCGGCGAGCAGGGTCCTCAGCTCGGCGAGGTCGGCGGGCGAGGGGTCGGTGAGCGGGGCCCGGACCGGGCCGACGCGCTCCCCGCGCAGCCGGGCCGCCGCCTTCACCAGGGACACCGCGTATCCGGGGACACGGTCGCGGAGTTCGACGAGGGGGACGTAGAAGTCGCGCAGCAGTTTCCCGGTCGCGGCGTGGTCGCCGTCCCGCAGCGCGGTGAAGAAGGCGCCGGCGATCTCGGGGGCGAAGGCGTGCACGGCGGAGGAGTAGGCGGGGACGCCGACGGTGGCGTAGGCGCGGGCCTGGATCTCGGCGGTGGCGGCGCCGTTGAAGAACAGGAAGTCCCCGGGGGCGGCGAGGGTGAGGCGCTGGAGGCGGTCGAGGTCACTGTGGCCGTCCTTGAGGCCGATGACGTTCGGGATGCGCGCGACGCGCCGCAACGACGTCACGGTATAGGCGACCTGGCCGCGCTGGTAGGCGACGATCGGCAGCCGGGTGCGCTCCGCGAGCCGCTCGAGCTGGGCGGCGAGACCCTCCTGCGGCGCGGCGACGAGGTAGTGCGGCAGCACCAGCAGGGCGTCGGCGCCGGCGTCCTCGGCGATCCGCGCGAACCGGGCGGCCTGCGCCCAGCCGTACCCGGTGCCGGCGACCACGGGCACCCGGCCCGCCGCCTCCTCGACGGCGATGGTGACGACCTGCCGGTACTCCTCCTCGTCCAGGGAGAAGAACTCCCCCGTGCCGCAGGCCGGGAAGACGGCTCCCGGTCCGGCGGCGAGCCGGCCCGCGACGTGCGCGCGGGAGCCGTCGGGGTCGAGGGTGCCGTCGTCGTGGAAGGCGGTGAGCGGGAAGGAGAGCACACCGCGCGCCATGCCCTCCTTCAGTCGCCGCGCCACGTCCTGCGGACTTCGGTCGCCACCCACCAGACCATCTCCCGTTGTGAATGCCGTCTATGTATGAGAACAGAGGCTAGATATACGAACAGGGGGCCGTCAATGGCGCCCGCAGAGCCGGACGGCGGCCCGGCGGGCGGGAATTGAGGGACGGACATGCGGGAAGGCGCGCACTTTTACCCGTGATCATTCGACCCAAACACAAGAGTGATCCAGATCACCCCACCCGAACTTCTTCTGGAACCGCGTGCTTGATACAACTTGCTCGCGCGTTCCCGTCCGTCGACGGCCGTCGCCCTCCCCTCTCCCCCGGCTCTCGAGCCGCTCCTTCGCCTGCCCTGGGAACGCCCGTGTCCGCCCCCCGCTCCATGCCCTGGCCCCTCGTCGCCCTTTTCACGGCCGGGTACCTCGCCCCGTATCTGCTGCCGACCACCGTCGGCCGGCTGGACACCGGGCTTCCGCTCACCACCACCCAGGCAGGGGCCATCGGCAGTGCCCTGCTGCTGAGTTCGGCGGCCGCCGGCTTCCTGCTGGCCTCCCGGGTCGAGCGGGCCGGCGCCCGCACCCTGGCCCGCCTCGGCCTCACGCTCGCCTTCCTCGGCTACGGCGGGGCCGCGCTCAGCGAGGCCGTACCGGCCGTCGTCATCGGCGCGCTCCTCGGCGGGTTCGGCTCCGGAACGGTTACGGCGGTCGCCGCCGGCGGCATCGCCGCCCAGCGCGATCCGCACCGCGCGACCACGTTCGGGCTGCTCGGCGTCTCCGCGCTCGCCGGTGTCCTCTACCTGACGATCCCTCACCTCGGCCCCGGCCACGGTCTGCCGCTCGCCGCGATCGCCCTGACCGCGCTCGCGGTGTGGCCGTTCACCGGCCGGCTGTCCGCCGCCACGGCTCTGGCCCGCCGTCCGGCCGGACCCGGCGCCCGGCTGCCCCACCGGCGGGCCGGACTGCTGCTCGCCGCGGCCATGCCCTGCTGGTCACTGGCGCAGAACGCGCTGTGGGGCGTCAGCGGACGCATCGGTCTCGGCCAGGCCCACCTGACCGAGGTCACCGTCGGCGCGGTGTTCGCCGTCGCACTCGGTGCCGGGCTGGTCGGCGTGTTGGGCGCCGGGGCACTCGGACCGCGCCTCGGCCGGGCGGTGCCGATCGGCGCGGGTACGGCGCTCATCGCGGGCTGCATCGTGCTCAGCGCCTCGGCCGACGGTCTGCCGGCCTTCGCGGCGGGCGAGATCTCCTGGAACCTGCTCTACCCGGTCGTGCTGTCGTACGTCATCGGGCTGGCCGCGTCCCTGGACCCGCGGGGCCGCTGGGCGGTCCTGGTCGGCTCGGCGGCGTCGCTGGGCACGGCGGCGGGCCCGCTGACCGGGAGCGTGCTGGCGGCGGGGGCGGGATTCCCGGTCATGGGCCAGGTCCTGGCCGCCGGCCTGCTGGCGGTCGCGGTGCCGATGACGCTGGTGGCGCTGCGCGCGGGCCGGCTGCCGCTGCCCGTGGTGGAGATCCAGGTGGAGGCCCCGGTTCCGGCCGCGCAGGGGGCGTACGACACCGCCGCCGCCTACCCGAACTCGTACGCCTCCACCTCGGCGAGGTAGCGGGCCCTGCGCTCCTCGTCGTCCTCCAGGAAGGAGGCGAGGAAGGAGTTGCGGGCCAGTTCCCGGAGCCGTTCGTCACCGAGGCCCAGTTCCGAGCGCACCGCGTCGAAGTTGTCGCCGGCGTACCCGCCGAAGTAGGCGGGGTCGTCGGAGTTGACCGTGCACCGCAGCCCGGCGTCCAGCATCGCGGGCAGCGGGTGCCCGGCGAGCACGTCCACCGTGCGCAGCCGGACGTTGGACAGCGGGCACAGGGTCAGCGGGACGCGGTCCCGGACCAGCCGCTCGACCAGCGCCGGGTCCTCCATGCAGCGCAGACCGTGGTCGACGCGCTCCACGCCGAGGACGTCCAGGGCCTCGGTGATGTACTCCGGCGGCCCCTCCTCACCGGCGTGCGCCACGCGGCGCAGCCCGAGCGCGGCAGCGGCCTCGAACACCTCCCGGAACTTCACCGGCGGGTGGCCGACCTCGGCGGAGTCGAGGCCGACGCCGGTGATCCGGTCCAGGTGGGGCCGGGCCGCCTGAAGGGTCTCGAGCGCCGACTCGGCGGACTCGTCGCGCAGGAAGCACAGGATCAGCCGGGTGGAGACGCCGTGGTTCTCCTCGCTGCGGCCCAGCGCCCGCCAAAGCCCCTCCACGACGGTGCCCATGTCCAGTCCCCGGGCGAGGTGGGCCTGCGGGTCGAAGAAGATCTCCGCGTGCCGGACGCCCTGCGCGGCGGCGCGGGCGAGGTAGGCGTCGGCCAGGTCCGCGAAGTCCTGTTCGGTGCGCAGGACGGCCATCAGCTCGTAGTACAGGTTCAGGAAGGACTGCAGGTCCTCGAACCGGTAGGCCTCGCGGAGCTGTTCGGTGTCGGCGTAGGGCAGCTCGACACCGTTGCGGGCAGCCAGCTCGAACGCCAGCTCGGGCTCCAGGGTGCCTTCGATGTGCAGGTGCAGTTCTGCTTTGGGGAGGGGCATCGCAGCATCGTACGGGGGTTTTATCTCCGTTTCGGAACCGGCACCCGCATCAGGTCGTAGGCCACGGTCAGCTCGCCCTCGAACCCGGCGGCCCGCGCCTGCCGCTCGAACTCCTCCGGGTCCGGGTAGCGCTGGCTGAAGTGGGTGAGGACGAGGTGCCGCACCCCGGCGCCGCGCGCCACGGCCGCCGCCTGTCCCGCCGTCAGATGGCCGTGGTCCGCCGCCAGCGCGACGTCCTCGTCGAGGAACGTGGACTCGATGACGAGCAGGTCGCAGCCCTCGGCGAGGGCGTGCACCCCGTCGCACAGCCGGGTGTCCATGACGAACGCGAACCGCTGCCCGCGCCGCACCTCGCTGACGTCCTCCAGCGTCACGTCCCCGAGCCGGCCCTCGCGCTGGAGGCGGCCGACGTCCGGGCCGCCGATGCCGTGCGCGGCGAGCCGGCCGGGCAGCATCCGGCGCCCGTCCGGCTCGGTCAGCCGGTAGCCGTAGGACTCCACGGGGTGGGACAGCTTCCGGGCCTCGAGCGTGTACGACGGGGTCGCGGCGAGGACGCCGTCGGCGGCGACCGGTGCCTCGGTGAGGCGGACCGTCTCCCGGTAGGCGGTCGCGTACCGCAGCCGGTCGAAGAAGCGCTGACCGGAGCGTGGGTAGTGCGCGGTCACCTCGTGCGGCACCTGGTCGAGGTTGATCCGCTGGATCACTCCGGCCAGCCCGAGGGAGTGGTCGCCGTGGAAGTGGGTGACGCAGATCCGGTTCAGGTCGTGGGCGGCGACCCCGGCGCGCAGCATCTGCCGCTGGGTGCCCTCGCCGGGGTCGAACAGGATGCCCTCGCCGTCCCAGCGCAGCAGGTAGCCGTTGTGGTTGCGGTGCCGGGTCGGGACCTGGCTCGCGGTGCCGAGGACGACGAACTCACGGACGGACATGACCGGTTATCCGGGGGGCCATTCGAGGCCACGGCCGCCGAGGACGTGCGCGTGGGCGTGCCAGACGGTCTGGCCGGCGCCGCTGCCGGTGTTGAAGACGACGCGGTAGCTGTCCAGCTTCTCCTCGTCGGCGACGGCCCGGGTCTCGGCGAGCACGTCGGCGGCGAGCTGCGGGGCGTCGGCGGCGAGTTCGGCCGCGTTCTTGTAGTGGGCCTTGGGGATCACCAGGACGTGGGTGGGGGCCTGCGGGTTTATGTCCCGGAAGGCGACGGTGGTCTCGGTCTCGCGGACGACCGTCGCCGGGATGGCCCCCGCGACGATCTTGCAGAACAGGCAGTCGTCCTGCGGTTCCCCTGCCATGGGTGTGCCTCCTGACGCCGGTGATCAGTACCGGGGCATCGTATCGGGGGTGCCGCGGAATCCGGTCACGGCAGTTCGGGCGGCATCCTGGCGGGAGTCTCCTCCAGCGCCTCCAGGGCCAGCCGGATCGCCTCGTCCAGCTGGACGTCCCGGCCCGCCGTGTGGTCCTGCGGGCGCTGCACGACCTCCACGTCGGGGTCGACGCCGTGGTTCTCCACACCCCACCCGGCCCCCTCCAGCCAGAACGCGTACTTCGGCTGGGTGATCAGGGTGCCGTCGACTAGGCGGTAGCGGCTGTCGATGCCGATGACGCCGCCCCAGGTACGGGTGCCGACGACGGGGCCGATGCCGAGGGCGCGGATCGCCGCGTTGACGATGTCGCCGTCGGAGCCGGAGAACTCGTTGGCGACGGCGACGACGGGTCCGCGCGGGGCGTCCCTCGGGTAGCTTTCGGGCCGCATCCCGCGCGGCAGGTCCCAGCCGACGATCCGCCGGGCCAGCTTCTCCACGACGAGCTGGGAGGTGTGGCCGCCGCGGTTCTCCCGGACGTCGACGACCAGCCCCTCGCGGGCCACCTCGATCCGCAGGTCGCGGTGGATCTGGGCCCACCCGGGCGCCTGCATGTCGGGCACGTGCAGATAGCCGAGCCGGCCGCCGGACCGCTCGTGGACATGGGCGCGGCGGCCGGCGACCCAGGCGTGGTAGCGCAGGGGCTCCTCGTCCGCGAGCGGGACCACGACCACGTGCCGCAGATCGCCGCCGCCGGCCGGCGAGACCGTCAGTTCGACGGGCTTGCCGGCCGTGCCGGTCAGCAGCGGGCCGGGGCCGGTCACCGGGTCGACCGGCTGCCCGGCGACCGCGACGATCGCGTCCCCGGGGCGCACGGCGACGCCCGGCGCGGCCAGCGGGGAGCGGGCGTCCGGGTCGGAGGTCTCCGAGGGCAGGATGCGGTCGACGCGCCAGCCGCCGTCCTCGTGGCGGGAGATGTCGGCGCCGAGCAGCCCCTGCCGGGCGCCGTCGCCGAAGCCGCCGCGCGGGGTGACGTAGGCGTGCGAGGTGCCGAGTTCGCCCTGCACCTCCCACAGCAGGTCCACCAGGTCGTCGTGGGTGGCGAGGCGGTCGAGGACGGGCCGGTAGCGGTCGAGGACGCCGTCCCAGTCGACGCCGCCCATGTCGGCCCGCCAGAAGTTGTCCCGCATGATGCGGCCGGTCTCGTCGTACATCTGCCGCCATTCGGCGGCCGGGTCGACGGTCTGCCGGATCCGGGTCAGGTCGACGGCGATGTTCGAGTCGCCGTCCTCGTCGTCGGAGGCGTGCCGGTCGGCGGGTACGACCCTGAGCCGGCCGTCGCTCCAGAGCAGCACCCGCTTGCCGTCACCGCTGACCTCGAAGTGGTCGGCGTCGGCGGCGAGATGTTCCAGGCGTTGCTGGGCGAGGTCGTAACGCTCCAGCCGGGTCTTCGGGTCGGGGGCGTCGGCCGTGGCGCGGCCCGCGCCGAGGACGCCGCGCACCGGGTGGCGCAGCCAGAGCATCCCGTCCCTGGCCGCGCGCAGGTTGGAGTAGCGGGCGGCCTCGACCGGGAAGGGCACGATGCGGTCGGCGAGGCCGTCGAGGTCGATCCGGGTCGCCGGGGTGCCCTCGCTGTCCGGCGTCTCCTCCTTGTCGGGGGTGCCGAAGGGCCGGCCGTGCCGCTGCGGCCCGAACGGGGACGGGGTGGTCGCGGCGAGGGTGATCAGGTGCGGGCGGACGCCCTCCACGAAGGCCAGGTCGAAGACGTGCTCGTCGTAGACCGGGTCGAAGGAGCGGCTGGAGAGGAAGGCGAGGTGCTTGCCGTCCAGGGTGAAGGCGGGCGCGTAGTCCTGGAAGCGCAGCGGGGTCGCCTCGGTGACGGACAGGTCGGTGGTGTTGGCGAGGCGGAGCTGGGAGAGGGGCTGGGGCCCGGGGTGGGCCCAGGCGAGCCAGCCGGAGTCGGGGGAGAACGCGAGGCCGTGGACGTCGCCGTGTTCGCTGCGGGTCACCTCGCGCACCTCGCCGGTCTCCCGCTCGACCAGCAGCAGCCGCCCGTCGTGTGCGGCGACGGCGGCCCGGCTGCCGTCGGGTGCCATGGCCAGTTCCAGGACGCGGCCGAGCTCACCGGCGGCGAGCCGGCGCGGGGGCGTGCCGAGGGCGGCGCCGGTGGCGGGCGCGAACTCCAGGGCGTCCTCGCCCTCGGCGTCCGTCACCCACACCACCCACTCCTCGCCCTCGGAGCGGAAGGTGCGCGGCAGCCGGGTCCGTACGCCCGGCTGGGCGGCGAGCGCGCGGGCGGGGCCGGAGCGGTGGGTGACCCAGTGGACGGCGCCGCGCACGGCGACCGCGCTGCCGCGCGCGGTGTGGTCGGGGGCGGCGGAGCCGAACCAGTGGGCGGCGTTCACGGGGAACGGCTGGAGGTCCACGCGCGGTCCGCCGAGCCGGATGTCCAGCCGGCGCGGTTCGGCGCCGTCGAGGTCGTCCAGGATCCAGAGTTCACCGGCGCGGGAGTAGACGACCCGGGTGCCGTCGGTGGCGGCGTGCCGGGCGTAGAAGCCCTCCAGCGGGGTGTGCCGGCGCAGGTCGGAGCCGTCGGCGAGGGAGGAGTAGAGCGCCCCGGTGCCCTCGTGGTCGGAGAGGAACGCGATCCGGTCGCCGGCCCAGAGCGGGTACTCGATGTTGCCGTCCAGCTCCTCGTGCAGCCGGACGAACTCGCCGTCGCCCTCCCGGTCGATCCACAGCTTGCCCGCGGTGCCGCCCCGGTACCGCTTCCACCAGGCGGCCTCGCGACCCATCGGGGCGGACAGCAGCACGGTGTGCGGGCCGTGGGCGACATCGCCGACCGGCCCGTACGGCAGGGTGGTGGCCGGCCCCCCGTCGAGCGGGACGGCCCGGGCCCAGCTCCGGCGCAGGCTCGCCCGGCCCTGGGTACTGAGCGCGAGCACCTCGCCGTCCGGGGTCCAGCCGCGCACCTGGGTCCGCCAACTGCCCCAGTGCGTCAGCCGTCTGGCGGGGCCGCCGTCCACCGGGGCGACGTGCACCTCGGGGGCGCCGTCGCGGGTGGAGGTCCAGGCGACGGCGGTGCCGTCGGGCGAGACGCGGGGGTGGTTCACCGGCACGTTGTCGGCGCTGACCCGCCAGGCGCGCCCGCCGTCGAGCGGGGCCAGCCAGACGTCGTCCTCGGCGACGAAGGTCACCAAGTCGCCGTGCGGGTGCGGGAATCGGAGGTAGCCGGAGGATGCCGTCGAAGCCGCCTGAGTCACCCCGTCACTGTACGCAGCGACCGGCGTCCCCCGCTCCCGGTTCCGATCACTTGCCCTCCACGGGCCAGCAACTGGGATCGTGCTTGCACCAGATGGTCCGCGTCACGGTCACGGTGACGGTCGGCTGCCCGCCCCGCTGGGTGGGCGGCCGGTACGTCGGACCGGGTGTGGCGTCGCAGTCGCCGAGCCCGCTGACCCGGAAGACCTGCCTGCCGCCGACCCTGGCCGTCAGGTCCCCGCGCACGCAGGCCCCGTCCACGGCCCGGGTCACCTTCCCCTTGACGGTGATCCTCCGCCCGTCCCGGGTCTGCCCCTGGCAGTCCACGGACACGACGGTGCTCTCCGTCGGCGAGGGCGAACTGCGGGACGTTCCACCGCCCTTGCCGCCGTAGTTGCCGGTGCAGGTCAGCCAGCTCACGTCCACATGCCGCCGTTTCAGCTCGGCGGTCGCGGTGCTGTCGGTGGTGTACGCGGCCGAGGCCGAACTCAGGTCCCCCGGCTGACACGCCACCACCGCGCCCGCCCCCAGCACCACGAGCCCCGCCACGGCCACACCGCGCACGGCCCGCGGCCGGCGCCGAATCCGCCTCGATGCCCCCATGAAGGGCAGCGTGCCACCGCCGCCCCCCGGGACGGAAGGCCGCATACGGCCACTCACCCGTTCGGGCAGCGGCGGCCGGTGCGCTCCCCCGCCGTCAGGCGCGCAGGAGGAGCCATTCCTGGAGTTCCACCAGGTTGCCCTCCGGGTCCTTGAGGTGGGCCACGCGCATGCGTTCGGTCAGCGGGGCCGGCCCGTGCAGCACGGTCGCGCCCCGGGCCGTGATCTCCGCGCAGTACGCGTCGAGGTCGTCCACGCGCAGCACGACCAGGGAGCGGTGCCCGGTGGCGGTCTCGCCCAGCTCCGCCAGGATCCCGGCCATCATGGCGCGGTCCTGCAGCGCGATCCCGGCCGAGCCGGCGTGCGGGCTGAACTTCTCGTACGGTCCCACGCCGGTGCCGGACTGCGGCTTGAGGCCGAGGACGTCGGCGTAGAAGCGGTAGCAGGCGGCGAAGTCGGTGACGAGGAGCCGGACTTGGGCGAGTTCCATGGTGTTCCCCGGGTGTTCAGGACCAGCGGCCGGTGCGGCCCAGCAGGAGGGCCGCCGCGGCGGTGCCGGCGGTGGATGTGCGCAACACCGTAGGGCCCAGCACGCACGGCTTGGCGCCCGCCTCCTCGAAGAGCGCCAACTCGTCGCGCGCCACGCCTCCTTCGGGTCCCACGACCAGCACGATCTCGCCCCGCTCGGGGAGTTCGGCGGTGGCGAGGGGGGCGCTGTCGTGCTCGAAGTCGGAGTGGAGCACGGCGGCGAAGTCGGCCGCGGCGAGCAGGGCGGCGACCTGTCGGGTCGTCGCGGTGTCCGCGACCTCGGGGAAGCGGAGGCGGCGGGACTGCTTGCCCGCCTCGCGGGCGGTGGCGCGCCACTTGGCGAGGGCCTTCTGCCCCCGGTCGCCCTTCCACTGTGTGATGCAGCGCGCGGCCTGCCAGGGCACGATCGCGTCGACGCCCGTCTCGGTCATCGTCTCCACGGCGAGCTCACCGCGGTCGCCCTTGGGGAGGGCCTGGACCACGGTGATACGAGGGCTGGGTTCGGGCTCCACCGGGAACGCGCGCGGCTCGACGACCATGTGGTCCTTGCCCGAGATGCTGAGGACGACCCCGGACGCTCCCCGGCCCTTGCCGTCGGTGACCACGACTTCCTCGCCGGGCTGCAACCGCCGTACCGAGACGGCGTGCCGCCCCTCGGGTCCCGTCACGTCGATGGTCGAGCCGGGGCCCACGCCCTCGAGCGAGTCGACGACGAACACCGGCGCGGTCATCGCGCGTCACCCCCGGCCGACAGCGCGGTCCGGGCCGCGGCGAGTTCGGCCGTCAGCACTTCCACCAGCTGCCCGGCCGGCAGCTCCCGGGCCAGCCGGTGGCCCTGGCCCGCCCACAGTGCCATGCCCTGCGCGTCACCGGCCTTGGCGGCGGCCCTGCGCAGCGGCGCCGTCACATGGTGGACCTCGGGGTAGGCGGCGGGGGCGTAGGGGCCGTGCTCGCGCAGAAAGCGGTTGACCAGGCCGCGCCCCGGGCGGCCGGAGAAGGCGCGGGTCAGTTCGGTGCGTGCGAACAGGGGGTTGGTCAGCGCCTGCTTGTGCAGGGCGTGGGCGCCGGACTCCGGGGTGGCGAGGAACGCCGTGCCGAGCTGGGCGGCGCTCGCGCCCGCCGCGAGGACGGCGGCGATCTGGCTGCCGCGCATGATGCCGCCGGCGGCGACCACCGGGATGCGCACCGCCTCGCGGATCTGCGCGAGCAGCGACAGCAGCCCGATGCCGGAGCCGTCGTTCTCGGGGACGTCCCGGTGGGTGCCCTGGTGGCCGCCGGCCTCGACGCCCTGCGCGATCACCGCGTCCGCCCCGGCCCGCTCGACCGCGCGCGCCTCCTCCGGGGTGGTGGCGGCGACCAGGGTGAACGTCCCGGCGCGGTGCAGGGAGTCGATGACCTCACGGGTGGGGACCCCGAAGTGGAAGGAGACCACCGGCACCGGGTCGTCGAGCAGTACGGCGAGCTTGGCGTCGTAGCCGTCGTCCCGACCGCTGTCCGGGTCGCCCAGCTCGGTCTCGTACCAGGCGGCCTCACCGGCGAGCTGGTGGGTGTAGAGCTCCACGGCGCCGGACTCCGCACAGTCGGGCTGCGGCATGAAGAGGTTCACGCCGAAGGGCAGCCCCGTCAGTCCCCGCAGCTGCTTGATCTCCTGGTACATGCCGTCGGCGGTCTTGTACCCGGCGGCGAGGAACCCGAGCCCGCCGGCCTCGGACACGGCCGCGGCGAGCTGCGGCACGGAGACCCCGCCCGCCATGGGAGCCTGCACGATCGGCCGGGGGAAGAGATCGGTCAGCGCGGAGGACATGTCCGCATGTTGTCACGTCCGGGGGTATGCGCCGAATCGGGTCTTCCCCTTGGCACATGCCACTTTCCGGCCCACCGGGCCGGGTGTGGGCGGGCAGGCGGGGGTCCGGGGGGCCGGAGCCCCCCGGCCGGGGCCGAGGGGCCGCGGCCCCCTGGCCTCAGCGCCCGTTGAACGCGTCCTTCAGCCGCGAGAACAGCCCCTGCTGCCCCGGCTGGAACTGCCCCGTCGGCCGCTCCTCGCCCCGCAGTTTCGCCAGCTCGCGCAGCAACCGCTCCTGCTCGGGATCCAGCTTGGTCGGGGTGGTGACCTCGACGTGGACGATCAGGTCGCCCCGGCCGCCGCCGCGCAGATGCGTGACGCCGCGGTTGTGCAGCGGGATCGACTGTCCGGACTGGGTGCCCGGCCGGATGTCGACCTCCTCCAGGCCGTCCAGCGTCTCCAGCGGCACCTTGGTGCCGAGGGACGCCGCGGTCATCGGGATGGTGACCGTGCAGTGCAGGTCGTCGCCGCGCCGCTGGAAGGTCGAGTGCGGCAGCTCGTGGATCTCTACGTAGAGGTCACCGGCCGGACCGCCGCCGGGGCCGACCTCGCCCTCGCCGGCGAGCTGGATCCGGGTGCCGTTGTCGACACCGGCCGGGATCTTCACGGTGAGGGTGCGGCGGGAGCGCACCCGGCCGTCGCCCGCGCACTCCGGGCACGGGGTCGGCACGACCGTGCCGAAGCCCTGGCACTGGGGGCAGGGGCGGGAGGTCATGACCTGACCCAGGAAGGACCGGGTGACCTGCGACACCTCACCGCGGCCGCGGCACATGTCACACGTCTGGGCGGTCGTGCCCGGAGCCGCGCCCTCGCCGCTGCAGGTGTTGCAGACGACCGCGGTGTCGACCTGGATGTCCTTGGTCGTACCGAAGGCCGCCTCGTCCAGCTCGATGTCGATCCGGATCATCGCGTCCTGGCCGCGCCGGGTGCGCGAGCGCGGCCCGCGCTGCGACGCCGTACCGAAGAACGCGTCCATGATGTCGGAGAAGTTGCCGAAGCCACCGGCCCCGAAACCGCCCGCGCCCGCGCCGCCCGCCTGGGAGAGCGGGTCGCCGCCGAGGTCGTAGACCTGCTTCTTCTGCGGGTCCGACAGCACCTCGTAAGCGGCGTTGATCTCCTTGAACCGCTCCTGGGTCTTCGGATCGGGGTTGACGTCCGGGTGCAGCTCGCGCGCGAGCCGGCGGAACGCCTTCTTGATCTCATCCTGCGACGCGTCGCGGCGCACGCCGAGAACGGCGTAGTAGTCCGTGGCCACTTACGACTCCGCCAGGATCTGTCCGACGTACCGTGCCACTGCGCGTACCGCTCCCATCGTTCCCGGGTAGTCCATGCGGGTCGGTCCGACCACGCCGAGCTTGGCAACCGCCTCGCCGCCCGAACCGTAGCCGACCGACACGACGGACGTGGAGTTGAGTCCCTCGTGTGCGTTCTCGTGCCCGATGCGCACCATCACGCCCGGATCCTTCGCCTCGCCGAGGAGCTTGAGGAGCACGACCTGCTCCTCGAGGGCCTCCAGGACGGGCCGGATCACGAGGGGAAAGTCATGTCCGAAACGGGTGAGATTGGCGGTGCCGCCGATCATCAGCCGCTCCTCGTTCTCCTCGACCAGTGTCTCCAGCAGAGTGGAGAGCACCGTGGAGACCGTACCGCGATCCTCGTGCTCGAACGCCTCCGGCAGGTCCTCGACCAGACGCGGCACGTCGGAGAACCGGCGGCCCGCGACCCGGCTGTTGAGCCTGGCCCGGAGGTCGGCGAGGGCCGTCTCCCCGAACGGCACCGGGCAGTCCACCATCCGCTGCTCGACCCGGCCGGTGTCCGTGATCAGCACCAGCATCACGCGCGCGGGGGCGAGCGAGAGCAGTTCCACGTGCCGCACGGTGGACCGGGTCAGGGACGGGTACTGCACGACGGCGACCTGCCGGGTCAGCTGCGCGAGCAGCCGCACCGTGCGCGCGACGACGTCGTCGAGGTCGACGGCGCCGTCGAGGAAGTTCTGGATCGCCCGGCGCTCGGGGCTGGTCATCGGCTTGACGCCCGCGAGCTTGTCGACGAACAGCCGGTAGCCCTTGTCGGTGGGGATGCGCCCGGCGCTTGTGTGCGGCTGGGCGATGTATCCCTCGTCCTCCAGAGCGGCCATGTCGTTGCGCACGGTCGCCGGGGACACGCCGAGGTTGTGCCGCTCGGTGAGCGCCTTGGAGCCGACCGGCTCCTCGGTGCCCACATAGTCCTGGACGATGGCGCGCAGCACCTGAAGTCTGCGTTCACTCAGCATCCGCGCGCACCTCCAGCATGTCTTCCGCTCGGCCCTTCGGGTCGTCCGCCTGGCACTCTGCGTGTCCGAGTGCCAGCGTTCCCCGGCCAGTGTACGGCCGTGGGGTACTCACTGGGCAAGGTCGGTCCCGCCACATCTCGTCCTACCGTTAGCGTCGCGTTATGACCGTGACTTGGGAAGAGCTGGGGTGGGAGCGGTTGGCCGACGGGGTCGGGCGGTGCCGGCTGCCCGGCTGGGACTGCACCGCGGGCCTGGTGCTCGGGGCGGGTACGGCGCTGATGGTGGACGCCGGGTCGAGCCTCGCCGAGGGCGCGCGGCTGCGGGAGCGGGCGCAGCGGCTCGCGGGGCACCGTGTGACCCATCTCGCGCTCACCCATCCCCACTTCGACCACGTCTTCGGGGCGTCCGCCCTCGCCGGGGCCGAGGTGTACGCGGCGGTCGGCATGGACGCGGTGCTGGCGCACGAGCGCGGGGAGCTGCGCCTGGACGCGGTCAGGAACGGCCTGCCGGTCCCGGACGCCGACGAGGCGGTGGACGCGCTGGTGCCGCCCCGGCACCTGGTCTCCGGGGAGTGGACGCTGGACCTCGGCGGCGGGCGTCAGGTGCTGCTGGCCAACGTGGGTCCCGGCCACACGGCCCACGACCTGGCGGTGCTGGTGCCGGGCGACCCGGAGGTCGTCTTCTGCGGCGACCTGGTGGAGGAGTCGGGCGAACCGCAGGCGGGCCCGGACGCGGTCCCGTCCCGCTGGCCGGACGCGCTCGACCGCCTGCTCTCCCTGGGCGGCGAGGACGCGCTGTACGTGCCCGGTCACGGAGCGGTGGTGGACGCGGCCTTCGTACGGCGCCAACGCGAAGAGCTGGCGGCGCGTTTCGGCGTGTCATGAGCACAGACCCGCCGGTTCTCCTATCGTCGTCCGAATGCGCCAGTACGCCTCCGATCTGACCCCGCCGTGGAAGAAGTCCCAGCCCGTGCCGGAGGTCGCGGCGGAGCCGGGGCTGGTGGTGGAGGAGCCCGGTACCGGGTTCTGCGGGGCGGTGATCCGCTGCGAGGCGGGCACGGTCACGCTGGAGGACCGCTTCGGCAAGCACCGGGTGTTCCCGCTGGAGCCGCGCGGTTTCCTGCTGGAGGGCAGGGTGGTGACCCTGGTGCGGCCGTCGTCGGCTCCGGCACGGCCCACCCGCACGGCGTCCGGTTCGGTGGCCGTTCCCGGCGCACGCGCGCGCGTGGCCCGCGCCGGCCGCATCTACGTCGAGGGCCGGCACGACGCCGAGCTGGTCGAGAAGGTGTGGGGCGACGACCTGCGCATCGAGGGCGTGGTCGTGGAGTACCTGGAGGGCGTGGACGACCTGCCGTCGATCGTCGCGGAGTTCGCGCCGGGCCCGGACGCGCGCCTCGGCGTCCTGGTGGACCACCTGGTGCCGGGCACGAAGGAGTGGCGCATCGCCGGGTCGGTGACGAGCGAGCACGCGCTGGTCGTCGGCCACCCGTACATCGACATCTGGGAGGCGGTGAAGCCGGCCTCACTGGACATCCAGTCCTGGCCCCGCGTCCCGCACGGCCAGGACTGGAAGACGGGCGTGTGCCGGGCGCTGGGCTGGCCGGAGAACACGGGGGCGGCCTGGCAGCGGATCCTGTCCGGGGTCCGGTCCTACAAGGACCTGGAGCCGGAACTGCTGGGACGGGTGGAGGAACTGATCGATTTCGTGACGGCGTAGCGGTGCGGCCGGCGCACCCGCCGGTGCCGGACGCCGAGTGATCAGTCCACCAGGTCCCGCACCACCGCGTCCGCCAGCAGCCGCCCGCGCAGGGTCAGGACGGCGCGGCCCTCGCCGTACGGGCCCTCCTGGAGCAGTCCGTCCGCCAGCGCCCGGCGTGAGGCCGCCAGCCCCTCCTCCTTCAGCAGCGGCAGCGGCACCCCCTCCCGCAGCCGCAGCTCCAGCAGGATCCGCTCCACCCGCCGGTCCTCGTCCGAGAGCAGTTCGCGGCCCGCGCCCGGGGACCGGCCCGCGGCCAGCGCCGCCGCGTAGGCGCCCGGGTGCTTGACGTTCCACCAGCGCACCCCGCCCACGTGCGAGTGGGCGCCGGGTCCCGCGCCCCACCAGTCCGCGCCCCGCCAGTACAGCTCGTTGTGCAGGCAGCGCCCGGACTCGGAGGTGGCCCAGTTGGAGACCTCGTACCAGTCGAAGCCCGCGGCGGACAGGGAATCCTCGGCGATCAGGTAGCGGTCCGCGTGGACGTCGTCGTCCGTCATCGGAACCTCGCCGCGGCGGATGCGGCGGGCGAGCTGGGTGCCCTCCTCGACGATCAGGGCGTACGCGCTGACGTGGTCGGGGCCCGCGCCGATCGCCGCGTCCAGCGAGGCCCGCCAGTCGTCGTCGCTCTCCCCCGGTGTGCCGTAGATCAGGTCCAGGTTGACGTGCTCGAAGCCCGCCGCCCGTGCCTCCGCCACACAGGCCTCGGGGCGGCCGGGGGTGTGCGTGCGGTCCAGGATCCGCAGCACGTGCTGCCGCGCGCTCTGCATGCCGAAGGAGATCCGGTTGAAGCCGCCCTCACGGAGGGTGGTGAGGTACGCCGGGTCGACCGACTCCGGGTTCGCCTCGGTCGTGATCTCCGCGTCCGGCGCCAGTCCGAACTCGTCGCGTATCGCCGCCAGCATCCGTACCAGGTCGCCGGCGGCCAGCAGGGTGGGCGTGCCGCCGCCCACGAAGACCGTGCGGACCTGGCGGGGGTCGTCGCCGAGGACCTTCCGCGCCAGCCGGATCTCGTCCGTCAGGGTGTCCGCGTAGTTGTCCCGGGAGGCGAGCACGCCGCCGGTGCCGCGCAGCTCGGTGGCGGTGTACGTGTTGAAGTCGCAGTAACCGCAGCGGGTCGCGCAGTACGGGACGTGCAGGTAGAACCCGAGGGGGCGGCCGGCGGCCCCGGCGAGCGCGGAGGCGGGCAGGGTGCCGTCGTCGGGGACGGGCTCACCGTCGGGGAGTGCGGAAGGCATGTCCCCCATTGTCCCGTACGGCGGGAGTCACCCCGCCTGGAGCACCAGCAGGGCCAGGTCGTCCTCGGGCAGACCGCCGCCGAAGTCGTGCACGAGGCGGCGGATCCGCTCGGCGATCTCCTCGGCGGTCAGGCCCGCGCAGCCGGACAGGGCCCGCGCGAGCCCGTCGCCGTCGTCGAACTGGCGGGAGCCGGAGCGCCGCTCGGTGACGCCGTCGGTGACGCACAGCAGGCTGTCGCCGGGCCGCAGCTCGACGGTCTCACTGGTGTAGGTCTCGTCCTCGACGACGCCGAGCAGGGTCTGCGGGCGGGCGGCGGTGCGCACCTCGCCGTCGGGGCGCAGCAGCAGCGGCAGGGGGTGCCCGGCGGAGGCGAGGGTGCAGCGGACGCCGCCGTCCGCGTGGGGCGTCAGCTCGCCGTAGAGCAGGGACAGGAAGCGGGTCTGCGGTCCGTCCCCGGCGGCCACGGGCCGGCCGCCGGCCGCGACCAGGGCGCGGGCGGCGGCGTCGGCGGCCTCGGTGGCGTCGTCGAGGAGGAGCTGGTTGAGCCGGTCGAGGACGTCGGCGACCCGGTAGCCCTCGCGGGCGAGCAGGCGCAGCCACGGCCGGGCGAGCCCGATCACGACGGCCGCCTCCGGGCCCTTGCCCTGGACGTCGCCCACGGCGAAGCACCAGCGGCCGTCGCCCGCCGGGAACAGGTCGTAGAAGTCGCCGCTCGGGCCGCCCTTGTCGCAGGGCTCGTAGACGAGGGCGCTGCTCATCCCGGGGATCTCGGCGACCGCTCCGGGCAGCAGCCCGCGCTGCAGGACGGCGCTGATGGTGGCCTGCCGGGCGTACTGGCGGGCCGCACCGATGGCGAGGGCCACCCGGCGGCTCAGGTCCTCCACCAGGCCGGTTACCTCGTCGGGGAACCGGGGCTGCCCGCACCGCCCGAGGACCAGGGTGCCGAGCGGGCGGCCGCCCGCGATGAGGCGGAAGGCGAGGGCCGTGCCGTGGGTGCCGAGTGCCTCACCGGGCCACGGGTAGGGCTCCGGGTCGGGCCTCAGGCCCTCCGTCGGCCGGGGCGGGGCCTTCTCCAGGGCGCGGTGCAGTTCCTCGGCGCGGTCCTCGTCGGCCACCCAGACGCCGGCGGGTGCGGCGCCGTCGCCGCCGCGTACGGTCGCCTCGTCCTCCAGCCACACCGCGCACCAGTCGGCGAGCCGGGGCACGATCAGCCGGCCGGTGAGGGCGGCGACCAGGTTCTCGTCGAGCTGTCCGGCGAGCAGGTCGGAGGCCTCGGCGAGGAAGGACAGCGCGCCCCGGCCGAGCCAGTCCCGGTCGCGTTCCTCGCCCCGCGGCCGCGGGGCGAGGACCTCGGCGATGTCCAGGGTGTGGTCGGCAGCCGGTCCTTCCAGGGGTTCGCCACCGGGCCGCAGCCGCGCCCACACGGTCTTCTCGCCCCGGCGGTAGGTGACGCCCCAGGATTCCGCGAGGTCGGCGACCAGGCGCAGTCCGCGCCCGTACTCGGACGTCTCGCTCGACGTGTCGCCGGTGCCGGGGTCGCGCGGGGGGCGGGCGGGATGGCGGTCGCCGACCTCGACGACGAAGGCGCCGGTCGTCTCCAGGCGCCAGTCGACGTCGACGTCGGTGCCCGCGTGGACGACGGCGTTGGTGACGAGTTCGCTGACGACGGCCAGGGCGTCGTCCACGAACCGCCGGGGCAGCGCGGGGACGTCGGCGAGCGCGGCGCGCACCAGGGCGCGGGCGGAGCCCGGGGCGAGGGGGCTGCCGGGCAGGCCGGCGTGCCCGCGCACCGCCGGGGCGTGGGTGTCGTACTCCCGCTGCGTCGGTATGGCCGCCATGTCCATGCGGCCAGGGTGACAGACAGAACGCGAGCCTAAGCGGTGAGTCACGAAGCGGGCGGCAACGCGTGAGAACTGTGCTACTGAGGCGGAGGAAGACGGTCGGTTCCGGGCGGGATGCGAAGCGAGTCGGAAGAGGACGGGGACCGCACCGGGGTGCGGCCCCCGCCGTCCTCACACGATGGCGTCAGGATTCCCGGGTCCCCGAGTACATCTCATCGATGAGGTGCTTGTACTCCCGCTCCACGACGGGCCGCTTCAGCTTCAGGCTCGGCGTGATCTCGCCGTGCTCCACGTCGAGGTCACGGGGCAGCAGACGGTACTTCTTGATGGTCTGCCAGCGCTGCAGCCCCTCGTTGAGCTCCTTGACGTAGCCGTCGACCATCTCGACGGTCTGCGGCGCGGCCACCACCTCGGCGTACGACTTGCCGCCGAGGCCGTTGTCCTTGGCCCACTGCAGGATCGCGATCTCGTCGAGGGCGATGAGGGCGGTGCAGTAGTTCCGGTCGGCGCCGTGCACCAGGATGTTGGAGACGTACGGGCACACCGCCTTGAACTGGCCCTCGACCTCGGCCGGGGCGACGTACTTGCCGCCGGAGGTCTTGATGAGGTCCTTCTTGCGGTCGGTGATGCGCAGGTAGCCGTCGGGGGACAGCTCGCCGATGTCGCCGGTGTGGAACCAGCCGTCGGACTCCAGCACCTCGGCGGTCTTCTCGGGCTGCTGGTGGTAGCCGTCCATGATGCCGGGGCCGCGCAGCAGGATCTCGCCGTCGTCGGCGATGCGGACCTCGGTGCCGGGCAGCGGCTTGCCGACGGTGCCGGTGCGGTAGGCCTCGCCGGGGTTGACGAAGGAGGCGGCCGAGGACTCGGTGAGGCCGTAGCCCTCCAGGATGTGGATGCCGGCGCCGGCGAAGAAGAAGCCGATCTCGGGGGCGAGCGCTGAGGCGCCGGAGACACAGGCGCGCAGCCGGCCGCCGAAGGCCTCACGGAGCTTGCCGTAGACGAGGGTGTCGGCGACCTTGTGCTTGGAGGCCAGGCCGAACGGCACCGCGTGGGCACCGGTGCGGCGGAAGTTGTCCTGCGAGACCTTGGCGTACTCGCGGGCGACCTCGGCGGCCCACTGGAAGATCCTGTACTTCGCCGCGCCGCCCTCGCGGGCCTTGGCCGCGACGCCGTTGTAGACCTTCTCGAAGATGCGCGGCACGGCCGCCATGTACGTCGGCCGCACCACCGGCAGGTTCTCGATGATCTTGTCGACGCGGCCGTCCACGGCGGTGACGTGGCCGACCTCGATCTGCCCGGAGGTGAGCACCTTGCCGAAGACGTGCGCCAGCGGCAGCCACAGGTACTGCACGTCGTCGCCGCTGACCAGGCCGGTCGCGGCGATCGCCTTGGCCATGTACGCCCAGTTGTCGTGCGGCAGGCGCACACCCTTGGGGCGGCCGGTGGTGCCGGAGGTGTAGATCAGGGTGGCGAGCTGGTCGCGGGTGATCGCGCCGACCCGCTCCTTGATCAGCTCGGGGTGCATCTCGAGATAGGCGGCGCCGCGCTGCTCCAGCTCGGTGAGCGTGGTCACCCAGTCGCCGGTCTCGACACCGGCCGGGTCGATGACGACGACCTTGGTCAGCGCGGGCAGCTCGGCACGCTTCTCCACGGCCTTGGCGAGCTGGGCCGCGTCCTCGGCGATCAGGATCCGGCTGTCGGAGTCGGAGAGGATGAACGCCGACTCGTCGGCGTTGGTCTGCGGGTAGATCGTGGTGGTGGCACCGCCCGCGCACATGATGCCGAGGTCGGCGAGGATCCACTCGACCCGGGTGGAGGCGGCGAGCGCGACCCGCTGCTCCGGCTGGAGGCCCAGCTCGATGAGGCCGGCGGCGATGGCGTAGACCCGCTCGGCCGCCTCGCCCCAGCTCAGCGACTTCCAGTCGTCGGGGCCCTCCCCGGAGGCCGGGGGCACCGGATGGCGGTAGGCCTCGGCGTCCGGTGTGGCCGCCACGCGCTCCAGGAAGAGGGCCGCCACTGACGGCGGACGGTTCTCGATCAGGGTCTGTGTGTCGCTCACGACATCCTCCGGGGCCCGCGACGGTGCGGCTGGCTCAGGTGCGGCTGGGTTGACTCACGGTGGGGTTGGGACTCGTTGTTTAACTCGCGAGTAACTATCGAGCAGGCATCAGGGTAAGGGGCGACAGGCCGCTGCGTAAGGGGCATCGGCCTGTCACTTTCCACTCAGAGCGACGCTACGCACGCGTAGGGGCCCGCCGCACTTTCGCACGACGAGCCCCTCCGTGTCCGTTTTGCGGATGTGACCGGCTGTAACCTCCGGTTACTTCTTGCCCTTGCCCGACCCCGCGCTGTCATCGCTGGACAGGACGGCGATGAAGGCTTCCTGCGGAACCTCCACGGAACCCACCATCTTCATCCGCTTCTTGCCTTCCTTCTGCTTCTCCAGCAGCTTCCGCTTACGGGAGATGTCACCGCCGTAGCACTTGGCGAGGACGTCCTTGCGGATGGCGCGGATGGTCTCACGGGCGATGACCCGGGAGCCGATGGCGGCCTGGATGGGCACCTCGAAGGCCTGCCGCGGGATGAGCTCGCGCAGCTTGGCGACGAGCCGCACGCCGTAGGCGTAGGCCGCGTCCTTGTGGGTGATCGCCGAGAAGGCGTCCACCTTGTCGCCGTGCAGCAGGATGTCGACCTTGACCAGGCTCGACGTCTGCTCGCCGGTGGGCTCGTAGTCCAGCGAGGCGTAGCCGCGCGTCTTGGACTTCAGCTGGTCGAAGAAGTCGAAGACGATCTCCGCGAGCGGCAGCGTGTAGCGGATCTCGACCCGGTCCTCCGAGAGGTAGTCCATGCCGAGCAGGGTGCCGCGCCGGGTCTGGCACAGCTCCATGATCGAGCCGATGAACTCGGTGGGCGCGAGGATCGTGGCTCGCACGACCGGCTCGTAGACTTCGCTGATCTTGCCTTCGGGGAACTCGCTCGGGTTGGTGACCGTGTGCTCGGTGCCGTCCTCCATGAGCACGCGGTAGACCACGTTGGGGGCGGTGGCGATCAGGTCGAGACCGAACTCGCGCTCCAGGCGCTCCCGGATCACGTCCAGGTGCAGCAGGCCGAGGAAGCCGACGCGGAAACCGAAGCCGAGGGCGGCGGACGTCTCCGGCTCGTAGACCAGCGCGGCGTCGTTGAGCTGCAGCTTGTCCAGGGCCTCGCGCAGCTCGGGGTAGTCGGAGCCGTCCAGCGGATACAGACCCGAGAAGACCATGGGCTTGGGGTCCTTGTAGCCGCCGAGCGCCTCTGTGGCGCCCTTGGCCTGGCTGGTGACGGTGTCACCGACCTTGGACTGGCGGACGTCCTTCACGCCGGTGATCAGGTAGCCCACCTCGCCCACGCCGAGGCCGTCGGCGGGGAGCATCTCCGGCGAGTTGGTCCCGATCTCCAGCAGCTCGTGCGTGGCGCCCGTCGACATCATCCGGATGCGCTCGCGCTTGTTGAGCTGGCCGTCGATGACACGGACGTACGTCACGACACCGCGGTAGGAGTCGTAGACCGAGTCGAAGATCATCGCGCGTGCGGGGGCGTCGGCGACGCCGACCGGCGCCGGGATCTCCTTGACGACCTTGTCCAGCAGGGCGTCGACGCCCAGGCCGGTCTTGGCGGAGACCTTGAGGACGTCGTCCGGGTCGCAGCCGACCAGGTTCGCCAGCTCCTCGGCGAACTTCTCCGGCTGCGCGGCCGGCAGGTCGATCTTGTTCAGTACGGGGATGATCGTGAGGTCGTTCTCCATCGCCAGGTAGAGGTTGGCGAGGGTCTGCGCCTCGATGCCCTGGGCGGCGTCGACGAGGAGGACGGTCCCCTCGCAGGCGGCCAGCGACCGCGACACCTCGTAGGTGAAGTCGACGTGACCCGGGGTGTCGATCATGTTGAGGATGTGGGTCGTGCCCTGGTCGGGGCCCTCGGTCGGGGCCCAGGGCAGACGCACCGCCTGGGACTTGATCGTGATGCCGCGCTCGCGCTCGATGTCCATCCGGTCGAGGTACTGAGCACGCATCTGCCGCTGCTCGACCACACCGGTCAGCTGGAGCATCCGGTCGGCGAGCGTGGACTTGCCGTGGTCGATGTGCGCGATGATGCAGAAATTGCGGATCAGCGCCGGGGCGGTACGGCTCGGCTCGGGCACATGGTTAGGGGTCGCGGGCACGCAGGGTCCTGTCTCTTGAGGCGCCTTATGCCTCGGGTCGGATCGATACGTAGTCTCCATGGTCCCACGCGGAGGAACCATGGACCGTTTTGGGCCGCTCGCAGGGCCACTGGTACTGTAGATGGCTGTGCCTCATGCCCTCTCAGCGCGAGGCACGACCAGATAATTTTGGATCACCGGTACGGGACCCGAGCGGCCCCGCACCTGAACCTGAAAAGGCTCCTTCGTGGCGAACATCAAGTCCCAGATCAAGCGGATCAAGACCAACGAGAAGGCCCGGCTGCGCAACAAGGCCGTCAAGTCCTCCCTGAAGACCGCGATCCGCAAGGCCCGTGAGGCCGCTGCCGCGGGTGACACCGAGAAGGCCACCGAGCTGCAGCGCGCTGCCGCGCGTGCGCTCGACAAGGCCGTCTCGAAGGGTGTCATCCACAAGAACCAGGCCGCCAACAAGAAGTCGGCGCTTGCTTCCAAGGTCTCGTCCCTCCAGGGCTGAACCTCCTTTCTGATCTGACCGCCGGAAGGACCCAGAGCGGGCCCTCTCTCATCCGCTCCCCTCCGGCACCCCGGATTCGTACGCGGCCTGCGTTCGCCACGCGGGTGCGAATCCTCAGTCTTGATCCGAAGGCCCCGGCGCTCTCCCTTCCCCAGGGCGGGCAACGGGGCCTTCGGCATGCGCCGGGCCTCAGCCCCAGAACGCGTTCTCCTTGTCGACGTCGTCGACGCACTCATCGATGTCGGTGATCCTGTCGCCGACGACACGGAGGACGAGGCATCCGTCGACGCGGTGACGTCTGCCCTCACGCTCGGCGCTGATGTGGTGCAGGGCCACGGCATGGCCTCGGCCGTCGACGAACACATGGCGCAGCTCGGCGCGGAAGCTGCCGCCGGTCTCCTGGAAGAGCCTGCGGTACAAGCCGATCACCGCGTCCTGGCCCTTGAAGTCGCCCGCGAGCGCGTGGCTGCCGGGCACGTGGTGGGTGACGTCCGCCGTCATCATCCCGCGCAGGGCGTCCAGGTCGACGCGGAGGAAGGCGTCGTAGGCCTCGCGGACGAGGGTCGCGTGCGGATGCTCAGCCATGGCGATCGCCACCTTTCAGTGCGTCGGCGATGTACGGCTGATACGTACGATTCTCCTCGCCGGCCGCCACGGGGCGACTGGATCAGGCCCGGCTCGCCCTGGGCCGGTGCCGGTGGGCCCGTGCCGGTGGGCCGGTGGGCGCGAGGTGACCGCTGTCAGCCCCGGCCTCGGGATCGCGCGGCCCGGGCGATGGTCACGACCGCCTTCTCCAGCGCGTACTCGGGGTCGTCCCCGCCGCCCTTCACGCCCGCGTCCGCCTCGGCGACCGCGCGCAGGGCCACGGACACGCCGTCCGGTGTCCAGCCCCGCATCTGCTGGCGCACCCGGTCGATCTTCCAGGGCGGCATGCCCAGCTCCCGCGCGAGGTCCGCGGGCCGGCCGCCGCGCGCCGAGGAGAGCTTGCCGATCGCGCGCACTCCCTGGGCGAGCGCGCTGGTGATGAGCACCGGGGCCACACCGGTCGCCAGTGACCACCGGAGCGCCTCCAGTGCCTCCGCCGTCCGTCCCTCCACGGCCCGGTCGGCGACCGTGAAGCTGGAGGCCTCGGCCCGCCCGGTGTAGTACCGGCCGACGACCGCCTCGTCGATCGTCCCCTCGACGTCCGCGACGAGCTGCGACACCGCGGAGGCCAGCTCCCGCAGATCGCTGCCGATGGCGTCGCAGAGCGCCTGGCAGGCCTCCGGTGTCGCCGACCGGCCGAACGAGCGGAACTCCCCCCGCGCGAAGGCCAGCCGGTCCGCCGGCTTGGTCATCTTCGGGCAGGCCACCTCCCGCGCGCCCGCCTTGCGCGCGGCGTCCAGCAGCCCCTTGCCCTTCGCGCCACCCGCGTGCAGCAGCACGAGGGTGATCTCCTCGGCGGGCGACCCGAGGTACGCTTTCACGTCCTTGACCGTGTCGGCCGAGAGATCCTGCGCGTTGCGCACGACCACGACCTTGCGCTCGGCGAAGAGCGAGGGACTCGTCAGCTCTGCGAGCGTCCCCGGCTGCAACTGGTCCGGCGTCAGATCCCGTACGTCGGTGTCGGCGTCGGCGGCCCGAGCGGCGGCCACCACCTCCTGCACGGCACGGTCGAGCAGCAGGTCCTCCTGGCCCACGGCAAGGGTCACCGGGGCGAGAAGGTCGTCATTCGCAGTCTTTCTGGCCATCGCCTACAGCATCCCACGCGGCACCGACAGCGGACCGGCCCGCGCACCCGGACCGGACCCCGGCTTCTCCCCCGGCCTCTTCTCCGGCCTCTCCCCGGTCCGGACCCCGGTCCGGACCCCGAGCCGCGCCCCGAGTGGAGCCTGGAGTCACGGCTCCTCGCGCCAGCCGTCCCACCGGCCCGCGAACGCGTCCAGCTCGGCGGGGTCGAGCCGGCCGGCCTCGTCGCGCAGCGCCAGCAGCCACTGGGCGTCCTCGGCGTCGTCCTCCCCGGCCAGGGCGTCCCGGACCGGCCGGGGATCCTCGTCGATGCCGAAGTGCTCCGCGAGCGCCTCGGCCACCTCCTCGGCGGTGTCGCGGTCGGGCAGCACCAGCACATGTCTCACATCGCTCACGGACACATTCTCCGGCACCGGGCACGGCCCGGTTCAGCCCGCCCGGTTTCCCTGCCGCACCGTCGGAACGGCGGCCAGCTCGATGCCGAACCCCTCCCGGTACAGCGCCAGCACCTCCTCGTCCGTCGCCGGCTCCCGTGTCTCCTTCCTCCCGTCGGGTGACGTGGTGGTCAGCGCGCGTCCGCCGAGGGTGATCCGCCCGCCGTCCTCGGTCACCAGCGAGCACACCAGGGACCGGGTGAAGTGCGAACGCGGCGAGGTGCTGTGCCACCAGGCCCCGCCCGTGAAATCCCCGAGCGCCCGCGGCCGCGTCTCCAGCCGGTACTGCGGTCCGCCGTCCCGCAGCACGTCCAGGTCCCCGCCCCCGTCCGCCGGACCCGCGGCACCGGACGCACCGGCCGGGCCCGGAGCCGCACCGGTCACGCCGGCGAGGCGCGGAGCCGCACCGGTCACGCCGGCCGGGTCCGGACCGGCCTCCGTCACCCGGAACGTCCCGCCGGGGTCCTTCTGCTCACCGCGTTCGGCGAACGCCAGCGGATAGTGGCTGTGCGCCCCGAACCCGACATCGGCGAGCCAGTCGGCGCCGTCCGCCGTGCGCACCCGCAGCGCGAGATGGTCGTACGGGATGCCGAGGCGCCCCTCGTTCCCGTACACCCGTCCCGCCAGCAGCGCGACCTCGTAGCCGAGGGAGGCGAGCAACGCCCCGAAGGCGCCGTTCAGTTCGTAGCAGAAGCCGCCCCGTCGCCGTCCGACCACCTTGTCCAGCAGACGCTCCTCCTCCAGGACGATCTCCTCGCCCAGGTGGATGGCGAGGTTCTCGAAGGGGACGGTCCGCAGATGGCGCAGGTGCAGCTCGCGCAGCGCCTCGGCGGTGGGACGGTGCGGGCGCGCGGCCCCGATACGGCGGAGGTAGGCGTCTGCCTGGGCTGAGTCCATACGCCCAGTCTGGGCGAACACCCGCCGCTCAGTCTCTCGTCACCCGCACCTCCCCCTCCGTTCCGCCGTCGCCGCCGACCGCGAGCGCCCCGTCGCGGTCGGTGCGCAGCACCGTCGCCCCGCCGGCCCGCAGCGCGGCCACGGTCACCGGTGCCGGGTGGCCGTAGGGATTGTCGGCGCCGGTGGAGATGAGCGCCACCCGCGGGGCGGCCAGCCGTATCAGGTCCGGGTCCTGGTACGCCGAGCCGTGGTGGGCCACCTTCAGCACGTCCACCCCCGCGAGTCCGGCCACGGCCGGGGACCGCAACAGGGCCTGCTGGGCCGGGGGTTCGAGGTCTCCGAGCAGCAGCAGCCGCAGCCCGCCGGACCGCACGAGCAGAACGACACTGGCATCGTTCGGGCCGTCGGGTTCCAGTACCGGTGCCCGGCCCGGGGCGGGCACCGGGGGTGGCCACAGCACCCGCCAGCTCAGTGCCCCGCTGCGCCGCTCCTCCCCCGCCGCTGCCGTGGTGAGCGGGATGTGCCGTCGCGCCGCCTCCCTTCTGACGAACTCGGCCTGGTCGGCCGGTTCCTGGTGGTCCGTGGTCTCGATCTCGGCCACCGAGCGGCCCCGCAGGACACCGGGCAGGCCCGTGACGTGGTCGGCGTGGAAATGGGTCAGGACGAGCAGCGGGACCCGTGTGACGCCGAGTGCGCGCAGGCAGTGGTCCACGAGTTCCGGATCGGGCCCGGCGTCCACCACCACCCCGGTCCCTTCACCGGCCGCCAGCACGGTGGCGTCACCCTGCCCGACGTCGCACATCGCGTACCGCCAGCCCGGAGGCGGCCAGCCGGTGATCACCCAGGTCAGCGGTGCCGGCCGGACCACCGCCAGCAGGAGCAGCACGGCCAGCGCGCCGCACCACCAGGGGTGCCGCAGCAGCCGCCGCCCGGCCGGCACCACGGCCACGGTGACCGCCGCGAGCAGTAGCGCCCCGGACCAGCTCGCCGGCCAGTCCACTCCCGCGCCGGGCAGCGCCGCACCGGTCCGGGCGGTCTTCGCGATCCATCCGGCGGGCCAGCCGGCGCACCAAGCGAGCGCCTTGGCCGCGGGCATCGCCGCCGGTGCGACGGCCAGGGCCGCGAACCCGAGCACCGTGGCCGGGGCGACCGCCACCTCGGCGAGCAGATTGCAGGGCACCGCCACCAGGCTCACCCGGGCCGACAGCACCGCCACGACCGGCGCGCACAGGGCCTGTGCGGCGGCGGCCGCGGCCAGGGCCTCGGCGAGCCGGGCCGGCACCCCGCGCCGGCGCAGCCCCTCGCTCCAGCCGGGCGCCAGCACCAGCAGCGCACCAGTGGCCAGCACGGAGAGCAGGAACCCGTAACTGCGGGCCAGCCACGGGTCGTACAGCACCAGCAGCAGCACGGCCGTGGCCAGGGCGGGGATCATGGATCTGCGGCGTCCCGTCGCCAGGGCGAGAAGGGCGACCGAGCCGCAGGCCGCGGCCCGCAGCACGCTGGGGTCGGGCCGGCACACGATCACGAAGCCGAGCGTGAGCGCCGCCGCCAGCAGCGCGGTCGCCCGCAACGGAAGTCCCAGGCGTGGGGCGAGTCCGCGGCGCTCGGCGCGCCGGGCCAGGCCGGGCGGCCCGAGGAGCAGGGCGAGCAGGATCGTGAGGTTGCTGCCGGAGACGGCGAGCGTGTGCGCGAGGTCCGTCTCCTTGAACGCCTCGTCGAGTTCCGGCGTGATCCGTGAGGTGTCGCCGACGACCAGCCCGGGCAGCAGCGCCCGGGCGTCCGCGGGCAGTTCCTCGGTCGCCTCCCGCAGCCCGGCCCTGAGCCGGCCCGCCAGCCGCTGCGGACCGTTCGGCCCCGCCACGATCTCCGGCTCCGGATCGCCCCGTACGCGCAGCACGGCCGCGGTGCGGTCCCCGCCCGTCAGGGCGGGCACCAGCCGGGCGGTCACCCGCAGCCGGGTGGACGGCAGCAGTCCGAGCCAGGCCGTGCGCACCTCGTGCGGGGTCCGCGCGGTGGGCACGGCTCCGCCGGGTGGCGCCCTCGGCGCCGGGACGTCCCGGTCCACGACCATCAGTACGGGGCTCCGCGTCCGCACGGTCCTCCCGTCGTCCTGCTCGACGCGCCGCACCTCCGCCCGGGCCAGTACCGCCACCGGTGCCGCGTGGTCGCCCCGCACCCGTGGTCTGCTGAGCCAGGGGTCGCCGCTCAGCTCGACCTCGGCGGTCACGGTGGCGAACCGCCGCGCAGACTCCGGCACCGGGCCCCGCCGTACGTCCGCTCCGTGCAGCCCGGCGGAGGCGGCGGCCGCGGCCACGCACAGGAGCACGGCGGCGACCGGAGCGCGGGACCGGTCGAGCCGGCCGGGACCGGTCCGGCGCCGCGCCGACAGCAGAGCGGCCCCGGCGATACCGCAGCCGACCGCGAGGACGGCACTCCAGGCGGGCGAGGCGCCGAGCACCACGGCAGCAGTCCCCCAGGCCGCGAGAGCGGGCGGCACCAGGCGCAGGTCGGCCGGGGCCTCGGGCTCACCCGGGTGGCGGCTCCCGCGCTGCTCCCCGGGAGTTTCCTCGGCGGGTCGCGCTCGCCCCGCTCCGGCCCCTCCCCCGCTCATGGCCGCACCATCGCGCGCAGGTCGGCGAAACGGCGGTCGCCGAAACACCACCCCTGATCTAGCAAACGCTGCAAAGCGGCCCCGCCGGTGATCTCACCACCGGTACGAGGCCTGGTGGTCCGACGCCCTCACTAGCAAGGGAGCCAGACCAATGGAAAACGTACCCACCCCCCGCCGCGAACTCGACGACGCCGCTCGCCGTCACGTCGCCATCGCCCGGCAGCTTCTCGTCGAGACGGACGCTCTCGACTACACCACCCTCACCGAACCGGACCTGTGCCGCCTCATCGGCCGGCTGGAGGTCGTCACCGCCATGCTGATCCTCACCATCGAGGGCGGCGACCGATGACGACACTCGCCGCATACGACTCCACCCGGGTGTGGCTCCAGCGTCTCTCCCTCGGCGCCGGAATCGCGTTCACCGCGACCGCCGAGTACGACCTCGCCCGCAGCCTCGGCGCTCACCCCGGCATTGCGGTCATGCTGCCGCTCGCCATCGACGCTTACGTGATCGCCGCCCTGCGGTGGTTCCGGGCGTTCGACATCACGCTGTCCCTCACGCTCATGGGCGCCGCGCAGGTGGCAGCTCACCTGCTCGACGCCAGCGTCATGAAGGTGAACATTCCGATGGTGGTGGTCGTCTCCCTGCTCGTACCGGTGGCCCTGTGGCGTACTCACGCCCTCGCCCGGAGCGAGGCTGAGGTGACCACCCCGGCGCCCCCCGCCCACCCGGCGCGGGTGGTGACCGAGGTGGCCGCCGTGCCCGATCCCCTGCCCTACGCGTGGGACGCATACGCGACCGCCCGGCCTACCAGCAAGGTGACCGCTTCCCTGCCCGCTTCCACCCCCCGGCGGGTGGTCACCGAAGTGGTAACCCTCACACCTGCTGAGCTGCGGAAAAGGGCTCAGAGGCTGAACCGGAAGGCGGTCACCGAGACCGGCCGCCCGGTGACCATCGACCGGCTGCGCGCGGAGCTGGGGCTCTCCCGTCGTGACGCCACCGAACTGCGCCGCGAGATCGTCGAGGGGACGCGGTCATGAACCTTCCCGCACAGGGTCCGCAGCATGACCAACTTCAGCCCATCGGCCTGACCGCCGACGGACAGCCGATCTACCCGTGGCCGGTCACCCCTGCGCCGGTACCGCAGACGCCGCTGAAGGCCTACCCCGTCGGCACGTACATCGGCTTCGGCTGCCTCGGCATCCTCGCCCTCGCGGTCGTCGGCACGGTCATCGTCGCCGTCCTCATCGGCCTGTCCATCGCCCTGGTGGTGCTCGCCATCGCAGTGACCGCCCTGACCATCTGCGTGCTCGTCCTGCGCTCCATGTGGCGCGACTACCGGAAGGGGCTCTGACGATGCCGGTCTCCAAGCATGACCCGTACAACGCCCGCGAGATCGCGCAGATCATCGCCCTCGGCATCCGTATCGAACGCCGCCGCGCCTATGGCAAGCCGACCGCCGCCCTGGAGCGGCAGGCCGACCGGATCCGGGAGAAGGCGCAGGAGCGAGAGGACGCCCGCGCCAAGGCCCGCAAGAAGTAGATCCGCCACGGGGCGGCCGTCACCCGGCCAAAGAAGACCGGCCGCCCCGTGCCCCTGCCCCACTGTGAGAGACAAGGAACGAGCTGCATGACGGACACCGTCATCCCCGCCAACGCCGAGACCCTCGCACCCACGTCCGCCGAGACCGGCATGCCGGCCCCACCGCCCCTTCCCGTCGACAACCCGAAGCTGCCCGAGCCCGGAGTGACCACCGAGAAGCGGCGCCCCGTCATCGCCCCGTGGCTGCGCTCCCGCCGTGACCTGCTGGCCACCGTCGAGCGCGCCGCAGGTCACGCCGGGTACGCCACCGCCTATCACGGCCTGCGTGCCCCCTGGTACGCCACGCAGCTCACTCTCATGGCACCTCGCGGCGCCGCCCGCCTCATCACCGCGACGAACCGATGGATCTGGGACCGCGAGGCCGCGCCCCTGCGGGACTACGCGGTCCGACAGGAGGACGTCGAGGAGTACATGCGCCTGGCCCGGCTGCGGGCCGGACGCGTCCGCCTGCGCGGCCTAGTCACCATCGTGGCTTGCGTGTTCGGCCTCGGCTTCGCCCTGTGGCTGTACGTCATGGCCCCCGCATTCCTGTACGCGTTCGCGGCTGGCGGGGTGCTGACCATCGGTTACTTCGGCCAGCAGCCCGACGCCCCGGTCATCGGCCCCGCCGTGATGCGCACCGAACTGCAGAAGCTCACCGGCACGATCGTCCTGCGCGCCCTGGAGTCGATCGGCAACCCCCGCATCACCGCCGCCATCAAGAAGAGCGGCGACATGAACGGCATGCGCTTCACCAGCGAGATCACCCGCGACGGCCCCGGCTACCGCGCCGACCTGGACCTGCCGTACGGAGTCACCCCCGAGGACGTCATGGAATCGCGGCAGGCCCTCGCCTCTGGCCTGCGCCGCAAGCTCGGATGCGTCTGGCCGTCCGGCGACCCTGACGAGCACGAAGGCCGGCTGATCCTGTGGGTCGGTGACAAGCCCATGAACGAGACGACCAAGCCCGCCTGGCCGCTGCTGCGAGAGGGCGAGGTGGACCTGTTCAAGCCGGTCGTGTTCGGCAACGACCAGCGGATGCGGGACATCGTCGTCACCCTGATGTTCGCCTCCGTTGTCATCGGCTCCATCCCCCGCATGGGCAAGACGTTCCTGCTCAGGTTGCTGCTGCTCATCGCCGCCCTGGACCCGCGCGCCGAGCTGTACGCGTTCGACTTCAAGGGCACCGGCGACCTCGGCCCGCTGGAGCCGGTCTGCCACCGCTACCGGTCCGGCGAGGAAGACGAGGATCTCCTGTACGTGGTCAACGCCATGCGGGAGCTGAAGGACGAACTGCGCCGCCGCGCCAAGGTGATCCGCCAGCTGCCCAAGTCCCGCTGCCCCGAATCGAAGGTCACCCCCGCGCTGGCCAGCGACAAGAGCCTCGGGCTGCACCCCATCGTCGTCGGCTTCGACGAGTGCCAGGTGCCGTTCGAACACGAGAAGTACGGCGCCGAGCTGGAGTCCATCTGCACGGACATCGCCAAGCGCGGCCCGGCCCTCGGCATCGTCGGCATGTTCGCCACCCAGCGCCCCGACGCCAAGAGCCTGCCGCCCGGCATCAGCGCGAACGCCGTGCTCAGGTTCTGCCTGAAGGTGATGGGGCACACCGCGAACGACATGGTGTTGGGCACCGGCGCCTACAAGGCCGGCATCCGCGCCACCATGTTCAGCCGCTCCGACCGCGGTATCTGCTGGATGTCCGGCGAGGGCGACGACCCGCTCATCGTCGCCTCCGCGTTCGTCGACGGCCCCGGCGCCGAGCAGGTCATCGCCCGCGCCCGCCAGCTCCGCGAGGCCTACGGCAACATCACCGGCCACGCCATCGGCGAGGGCCCGGCGGAGTCGGCCGGCATGGACGTCCTCGGCGACATCCTCAAGGTGGTCGGCGCCGACGAGGAGCAGGTGTGGAACGAGCGGATCGCCGCCCGACTCACCGAGCTGCGACCGGACGTGTACGAGGGCTGGACGGGTGAGAACGTCACGGCCGCGCTCAAGCCCTGGGGCGTGAAGACGAGCCAGGTGTGGGGCAGCACCGACGACGGCGAGGGCAAGAACCGGCGCGGCATCAAGCGCGCCGATGTCACCGCCGCAATCACTCGGCGTGACGCCGATAGGGCAGCCGCCTGACGCTCGCACATCCGCTAGACCTAGCAGCCCGCCCTGCTAGGTCTAGCACCCCTGCTAGCAGCACAATCCACCCGTGACCTGCCATCTAGCGTCTAGCAGCAAGGGCGGCGAGACACGGGAAACACCCAGGAACGGAAGGGAGAGAGACTCCCTTGTTGATTGCTATGGCCGCAGCTCTTCTCTTGCTCGGCGGTTACGCAGTGTTATGCGTGGTCCGCCCGTTCACGCCGTGCCGCCGGTGCCGCGGAGCGGGCGAGGTCGAGTGGTTCAGGAAGGTGCGGACGTGCCCGCGCTGCCACGGGCTCCGACTTAGGCTGCGCGTCGGCTGTCGTGCGCGCAACGCCTGGCGACGCACACACGACACCAGAAGGCGACGGTGACCCCGTCCATTGAAGTTCGCGCGAACAGCTGCGTTTTAAGGGCTTGGAGGTGCATCCTGGGCGGCATGTCAGCACAGGGGGAACCGACGCCAAACACGCATCTGACCTACGCGCCGCGACCGCGCATGTTCCGTGAGCCGTGGCAGCGATGGGCGTGGGCGGCGCTGCCGCTTGTCAGCATGTCCGTCCTCGCCTTTGTGCCCTTCGTGGTGGCTTGGCGCCGCAGCATCGTCCCAGCGTGGGTGGCGGCTGTTTACTTCACGGGCAGCGCAATCGTGTGGGGCTTCGCGATGGTCAAGCCCGATGTCAACGCGTTGTTCCCCATCGCCGTGTGGGCCTTCATGATCACAGCGATCGTTCACGTGGTGCGACTGGACCCGTTGAAGACCCAGGCGAAGTAGACCGCCGCACCACGGGATCAGGCCCCCGTCTGTTGACGATGCTCACAAGCAGAAGAGCCCCAGCCGACTGACGTACTAGTCGACCAGGGCCGCTCCGCGGTCAGACTTCGACACCCCTCACGCCGTCGCTACAGACGGCGCAACGCTGGCCGCGCAGCAGCGGGCGCGACCAGTCGATGTCCGGCTTGACCGTGTAGTCGACGGTGATGCCGTCATGGAACGGGAAGGAACCAGCCTCGGCGTCGTAGGCGTGGACACAAGCGTCGGGTTCGTCGTCGCGCAGACGCCCGTTGCGCTCGGTCGCCTCTATGGCGATCTTCAGAGTACTCATCTGCCGAGTATGTGGTTCTGTGCCCCACGGACGCCAGAAATTACCGCTATGAGTTGTGATCCACGAGGCGGCCTTCCTAGTCGAGAACGCCAAGGGCCGTGTCCGGTCGGCAATGCGGGCACGCCGGTACCTGCTGCCGAAGTGCGTCGATGGCCTGCTCCCGGGTGGCCGGTCTGCACCGCCCGCTCTTCCTCGCCGCCCAGCAGCCGCCCACGTGCACGGCGTCGAGGTTCCGCCGGTTGAGGCCGTACTGGATCAACCACTCCGGCTCCGGGGGACGCCGCTCCTCACCCTGCCGACGCTCGGCCTCACGACGCTCCTCTTCGGCGATCCACCGGTCGATCAGGGCGAGCTGCCGGGTGGCCTGCTGTTCCACCACCCGGCGAGCGAAACGCAGCATGTCGAGGCGCGTAAGCGGACGGGAATCGTTCACATGTTCGATCGTAATGCCGAGTGAGGCAGCACAGCCCTCCGGCCCCCACGACCGACGAGCACACTTACCGACCGATCGGAGTACGGACCGCCCGGACGTCGGGCGCGTCGCCTCGCGGGCTCGCTACGAAGATCACGCCCCGTCCGTGACCTTCGAGAGGACCACTCAGTGCGCTTCGCACGCACCGCTGCCGCGGCTGCCGTCTTCGCCGCCCTGCTCGCCCCCACCACCGCCCACGCCGTCGACGCTGCCGAGCGCGACCCTGGTCAGACAATCACCGCCCCGGTCCGCGATGCCCTTGCTCTACTCCCCATCCGCGACGAGGACCGCACCGGCTACGACCGCACCAAGTTCCGGCACTGGATCGACGCCGACCGCGACGGCTGCAACACCCGGGCCGAGGTACTGAAGGCGGAAGCCGTCGTCGCTCCGGAACAGGGCGCTCGGTGCCTGCTAACCGGAGGCGAGTGGTACTCGCCCTACGACGATCAGTACATCCAGGGGCCACGCGGCCTCGACATCGACCACCTCGTCCCGCTCGCCGAAGCATGGGACTCGGGTGCCTCGACATGGACGGCGGCGGAGCGGGAGGCGTACGCCAACGACCTGGGCGACGACAGGGCCCTGATCGCGGTGTCCGCCGCCAGCAACCGCAGCAAGGCCGACCAGGACCCGAGCACCTGGCTCCCGCCGGCCGAGGGCTACCGCTGCGAGTACGTCACGGACTGGATCGCGGACAAGATCCGTTGGGGCCTGAGCATCGACGCCATCGAGCAGGCATCGCTCACCGACGTGCTCAGCCGCTGCCCAGACGTTCCTGTCACCGTCACGACGGCCCGGTAGCCGCTCTGTGAAGGACGTGCCGCAGCCGGAAACTTCGCCACGGCCGCGGCAAGTCCTTCACTGCGCTCGCGAACGGGCGAATCGGCCCTGCGCGTCTTCAATGAAGTGACTCAAAGTGGAGCGAAAGACCGCCACCTTGGCGTCACAGTCGGATCGGAGCGCCGACGTGCCCTCCACTCCATCCATGCGCGCTGCCCCCCACAGCACCACCGCAGACACCACATCGCTCAACGCCTGGTTCACCTCGGTCGCTCTGTCCGCGTAAGCGGGCTCCGTGCGGAAACGAAGGGAGTTCTCGGCGGCCAGACATGCTCGCAGGGATCCGGTTAGGACTGGCTGTACGTTTTCCCGCGTACCGAACCCGAGGCGCTCCAGGTTCTGAAGAGCATCTGGATCTGCATCACAGAGAGCTACCGCGTTACCCACTTGCATGCGCGCCGTGTTGAGCTGAGCAACAAGCTCAGCGAACGCATCAACCTCAGCTTGCCACACCGCGTCTTCTCGCTGTCCGTCCAACTGGAGCTTTACGCCGTCCACGGCGGCGCGGCCCTGAGCCCGCCCGGCGAGGTATCCACCCAGCCCACCCACCACAGTCGATACAGCCGAGATGGCAGCAGCCCATACGGCTGCGTCTCCTTGATCCATAAGCCGGATTGTGGCAGCCCATCAGAGGTCTGACGCTCGCCTTGGCATTACAAGATGGACACAGGGTCTACACACCTTCGCCACCGCGTGCATGATGCACCTTCAGCAGCAAAGAGCCCTGGGGGGACCATGCACACCCGCACTGCCGCGCTCACCGGCGCGCTGTTCGTCATCGCCTCCGCAACCGCATGCAGTGGCGGCGACGCCAAGCCGGCGCCCACCGTCACGGTCACGAAGTCGGCGACCGCCGCGCCCAGCACCGATGACTCACAGACCACCGACGGCGTTTTGAAGATGGGCGCGAAGAAGGCCATCGACGACGACGCGAACGACGTCCACATCACCGTTCAGGTCGTCGACTACCAGCAGCCCTACAAGGGGCCGCAGCCGCAGAAGCCCGCGGACTTCCAGGGCGGCGACATCTGGGCCACGATCAACATCAAGGTCTGCAACATCAGCGGCCCCAACATCAACGTCAGCCCTACGCCGTGGTCGTTGGCATACGAGGACGGCACAAGCATCGAGCCCACGGGGCTCTCCGGCGGTGACATGCCGAAGCCAGAGTTCCCCATGGATAAGCCCGTCAAGGCAGGACGCTGCGCAGCGGGGCTCGTCGCCTACCCGGTACCGAGCAGCAAGCAGCCTGAGCGCATCGTGTACGCACCAGACGGCACCGACCCCATCGAGTGGGCGGTCACGAAGCCCTGAGAACGGACAGCGTCTTCCCGACGCAGAGGGAAGACGCCCCCTATCGCCTCGCTTACCCGACTACGGAAGTGGATGGATGGCACACAACCTCTCCAAGGAAGAGTCCCCTCTTCAGCCGGAACCCCAAGCGTTCAAGGGGTACATGGCGACCGTGACGCTCCACGCCGACCGGGCCGAGATCAAACGCAAGTTCATCGGCAAGGTCACCGGCGCCAAGGACTCCGTGATCCCGCTCAGGGACGTCATCAAAGTGGTGTCCAAGGAGCCGACGAGAGCGTGGAACGGCTACGTGCAGCTCGCCACGGAGCAGGACCGGGGACGTCTCGTCATCGCCACCGCCCAGGCCGAGAAGGCCATCGCGAACAACTCCCGAACCATCATGTTCACCTGGAATCAGCGCAAGACCTACGCCGCCTATCTGGCCATGGTCACCGCCGCTGTGGAGGCGCACGGCGGCCACCCGCTCGGTTAGACGCGTCAGCAGGTTGCGCGCAATCCCCGTGACCGGGCGTGAGCGCGCAATCTGCTGCAATCCCGCTTCCCTGCCGCGCCATCCCGCGCATTCTGGGAACTGACCGACCTGGAGGCGGAGGCGACATGGCGCTGAGGTTCATCGGTACGACCAGCGATGACGGGGACTGCCCGACCTTGTACGAGATCGAGGGCACCGACGAGATCCTCGTCCAAGGGGACCGTGAGACCGATCCTGAACACCTCGCGCAGCTGCGCGACGTGAAACCCTCCGAGACGTTCGTGCGGGTTCCGCGCAGCTTGCTCACCCGCTACGCCCCGAGAACCCCCGCCTCCGAGCTGCTGCCGTTCTCCACCATCGCCCACCTGTTCCGCGATTTCCGGCACACCGCCTGGCGAATGGAGACCCGGCGCGGGTACGCCTCCGACCGCGACAGCCCGAAGTGGGCTCGCTGGCAGGCCGGCGAGGACATCGCCCAGGACCCGGCGAACGCCTGGCGGAGGAACGTCACCGAGCAGACGTCCGCCGGGAAGCGGTTCGAGCGCGTTCGCCTCGTCGACGACCCGCCCACCGACGGACAGCGGTTCCTCTTGGCGAGCGCGCCCGGCAACGTGGCCGCGGGAGAGGACATTCGCGTTCTGACCCGTGCACAGGCCGAGCAGCTGCGGCTGCCGGACTACGACTTCTGGCTGTTCGACTCCCGCGTGGTCGCCCGGTTCGCCTTCGACGAGGACGACACCACGCTCGGTGTGTACGTCACCGATGACCCCGCTGAGGTACTCGCCGCATGCCAGGCCCGAGACGCCGCCTGGCATCACGCCGTGCCTACGCAGAAGTTCGCGCGCCGGGTAGCTTCGAGCGTGTGACCACCGACTTCCAGACGGCCCGCGAAGCCCTCGGCGCCCGGCTGCGTGAGCTGCGCGCCGAGGCCGGGCTGGAAGGCAAGGAGCTGGCCGCCCGGCTCGGATGGCAGACCTCAAAGGTCAGCCGCCTCCAGAACGGCAAGCAGACCCCCAGCCGCGAGGACCTGACCGCGTGGGCGCAGGCCCTCGACCGTGCGAACGTGGAGCCCGAGCTGCACGGGCTGCTAGCGGGTCTCGACATGAAGCAGCGCCACCGCTCATGGCGACGACAGCTGGCCGGCGGACACCGGGGCCGCCAGGAAATCGCCGTGCGGCAGACCGAGGCCACGTCGGTGATCCGCGGCTTGGAGGTCTCCCGGATCCCGGGCCTCTTCCAGACCCCGGAGTACGCGCGGGTCATCTTCGACGCCAACGCCGACTTCCGGCAGATCCCGGCCACCACCGAGGACGCCGTCGAGAAGCGGATGCGCAGGCAGGAAGCGCTGTACGACCCGGAGAAGGCCTTCCGCTTCCTCGTCTGCGAGGCCGCGCTGTACCACCGGCCCTGCTCGGCGGACGTCATGGCGGAGCAGCTTGACCGCCTGTACAACCTCGTCGGGCAGCGTCGCATCGAACTCGGCATCATCCCGTTCGGTGCCCAGTTGCGCCGCACGGCACCGCACGCGTTCTGGATCTACGACCGGCGCCTCGTCATCGTCGAGACGATCAGCGAGGAACTCTGGCTGACCGGCGAGGAGGACATCGTCCTGTACGAGCGGGCATGGGACTGGCTCGCCGAGTCCGCCGAGTATGGCACCCCGGCCCGACGCCTGATCGGGCGCGCACGGGCCTCTCTCGACCTGTCGTAGGCAATCGGCAGCAACTGCCGCAGCGGCGCGCGCAATCCGACGCAATCAGCACGTAGGTGCGCAACCGGCGTCCATACCGTCAGGGCATGCCGACGCACCTCCCCCTCGCGCCGACGCGGGCTGGTCAGGACTGGCTTGTGTCCTGTGCCCCGGACCCAGCGGCGATACGACGTGCCTGGGACGCTCAGCAGCTTCCGTTCCCCACCGGCTCGTGCTGGCGGGTGGCTCAGGCACCGCTGTCCAGCTCCCTAGAGGCCCTACGACGGATCGGCGGCATCCACCACGGTCCCGTCCTCGCCGACACCCGCAAGGCCCTGGCCTGGTGGCTGCTTCCACCCCACCTCACCGACGATCTCGACGACGTCCACCGCATCACCGTCCACGCGGCCGGCTGGCCGCTGGAGTGCCCGCCCGTCATGCACTCCCTCGGCGGCAGGTGGTGGCTGGAGAAGCCGGACGGCACCGGTCAGCTCACGGACCCGACACTCCTCGCCGCCGCATTCGGCCCTGGCGGCTACCGACCGACAAGGAAGGCACGCTGTGAACTCGCGGGTGCAGAACGACCCCCTGGATCTGCCTCTGCCTGAACCGTGGCCCGAGCCGCATCCCGGCTGCGACGTCTGCGGCGCTCTCGCCCGGGAGCGGCTCGCAGCCCAGGCAAGTGGGGATTACTCGAAGGTCACGGACGTCAATATTGAGATTCGGGCGCACGCGTCGCCACACCGTCGGAAGCAATCCGGATCCGCGCACGAAAGGTGGCACGCGAGTCGGCGGAAGGCCCGCAACGCTCGATGGGGAGGGGGTGTTTATGACGGACGAGACGATGACGCTAGCTGATCTACGTAGGCGGGCAGGCCTGTCTCAGGCACAGGTGGCCGAGCGGATGTTCGTGAGTGACACCCAGGTCAGCCGCATCGAGGCGATGTACCCCCAGGTGATGTTCCCGACGCTGCGCGCCTACTTGGACGCCATCGAGGTGGACATCCGCTTCTCCCAGGAGCCGGGCGTCAACGTGCTGTCGGGCGAAGTCGTGGCCGACACGACCCGGGTCTATGCGGCGAGCCGCCGGAAGGACCCCACCCGGGGAGGTAAGCGAGCCTGAAGCGCCAGCCTCCCCGGAGGCGATCTGTCAGGCGATCTTCAGCGCTCCGGCCGACCCGCGCAGCAGGCTGTGGCCCCGGATGTCCCGGACTCGGGCGGCGGGATGCTTGGGGCCGAACTCCTGCTTCATCAACTCCGCCACGACGTGCTGGACCATCGTGTCCACGGGCACCGGTGCCCAAGGCTTGCCGCCCAGGTGCAGGACCCCGGCGCCTCCGGCTCCGGACTCGTAGTGATCGACCGCCTCATCCCCCAGTGGGAGCCCGAGAGCCAGCAGGCGGGCGTGTGCGGCGCTGACGGCGGTGTTGTGGTCCCGGAGGGCGGAGACGAGCTTCTCCAGCGCCTGCGTGGCTTCCCGACGTGCCTTGTCGACCGCTCCGGCGGAGTCGCTCAGCTCGGCGCCCATCTTCTTCAGCTCGGGGGCGTGCGGGCGCTCCGCAGCCTTGCGTGCCTTCAGCGCCGCGTCCTGCCGTTCCTTAGCGGCCTTCAGCTCAACCAGGCGGCCCATCTCCAGCCGGACGGCGTCCGCCGTCTCGTCCCGGTTGGCCATGCGCAGGCGCTTGCCTCGCTCCTTCATCTCGGTCACGCGGGCCTCGGCCCGTTCAATGTCCTGCTCGGTGATCACATGAACTCCTCGGTCAGGAGATAGTGCGGCGGGCTAGCATCCGCCGCTGCTCCGGGTCGGCAGCCTGAAGCGCTTCCGGTTCAGGGGCGGCGAGGGCGAACGCGCCGCGCGCCGCGCTGATGGCTCGCAGGGCGGCCAGGTCACCGGCGAGGGCGGCCTCCTGATGCTCAGCGAGGGTGCGGAGGTAGGCGCTTGATGCACCGCGAGCCTGGCCGTATGCCGAGGCTTCGTATGCTGCCCGGACGGCGTAGATGTCGGTGGGCTCACTCATCGTTGCGTTCCTTTTCGGCGCAGCCGGACTGATTCAGGATTTCCTTTGCCTCCAGCATTCTACTCGAAAAGAGGATTGAGAGGCAGGGAATGCGAAATCGTCAACCCTCATCCGTCAACAATTACTTTGCTCAAATTACCTAAAAACCTTTCGGGTTGCAGCGCGCACCCCCTCGCGATATTTCCAGCTTCCATGGCACTATAAGACTTCCGACATAAGGGGCAAAACGATGCACTCCCTCACGTCGACATGTTCGGCGCGTACGGCGTCCCGCTAGGCGTGAAGGCCGGGTACACCACGCTGCCGGAGATGCCGTACCGCGTGCTGGAGCTGAAGCTGCCGCTCGTCATCAACGACGTCGACACACAGACCGTCTAGGACCTGTCCGGGCTGGCCGGCCGACTCTCTGAATTCGATCGCCCGGTGGTGCGCGGGCGACTACCGTCCCCTCATGGACGATTCCCTCTCGTTCGAGAGCCTGCTTACCGGGGCAAAGAAGTTCGCCGGGCTCGCGCTGCAAGCCCACCGCGACCGGGACGACGAAGTGTTCGTCCTGCACACGGGCGTCAGCATCGAGCGCTTGATGAAGGCGACCCTTGCCAAGACCAATCCCGTACTGCTGATGCAGACCGGCGCCGTCAAGGATGACCGGGCTCTCCTGCACTTCGCAGGGCTCCGGCCTCATACGGAACGGGTCCGGACCGTCAGCGCCTCAGCGGCTCTTTCGCGCATACGGTCGGCAGGGTGGCTGACGAGCGATCCGGAGCTGGACGAGCTGATCGAGCTGCGCAACGGTGTCGTCCATCTTGGGCCAACCGAAGCGGAGAGCGCGGATGTCCTGGCCACGTTTGGCCGTACGACCAACGCCTTGCTGGCCCGCCTCGGAATTGACCCTGCGGACTATTGGGGCAACCAGTACAGCGTGATCGAAATTTCACTAAACGATCAGCTCGAAAAGGTTGAGCGTGATGTCAAGCGGCTCATCGAGCAGGCTCGCCACCGCTACAGAGAACGGACGCGCGGGTTCCCCTTGGAAGCCGTGCAGGCCCTCAGGGACAGGGCCGTGGTAACGGGCCTGACGCCCCCGACCGAGCGAGACGGCCAGTTCGCCGTCGGCCACGTCGTCTGTCCCGCGTGCGAAAACCCGCACGCAGCCGTCATGCTCTTCACACACGAGGTAGAGAACGAACACGCTGCAGCGGTCGATCGGCGTGAGTCCTACGCCGGGTACACGTGCACGCTGTGCGAGCTGCCATTGGCGACCATCGAGCACGCGGAGGCTGCCGGCATTGACGTTATGGACGCTCAGCTGCCCGAGGCTGTGGTCGCAGTGGCAAGAAACGCGATCAAGGAATTCCTGAAGGTACTGCAAGTCCTACCCCTGCCCCAAAAGCCACCCCAATCTGTCTCTGAGTAGTCCTGCGAGAGTTCCGGTCTCGGCCGGGGCCTTCGCATGCCCGCGCTGCGCCGGCCTTCCGCGCACGAGCCGAAATGGGGCCCGGTGGCGCTGCTGCACGCCCTAGGGACCGCTCTCTCCGCCGAGACGAACCCGACCGAAACGACCAAGGTGTGGGGCCCCGGCTGTTCCAGTGCCGCATTGAGCGCCCGATGGTCGGTGTCTCGGACTGTCACGGCGCGCACCCTGAAGGGAGGGCAAGTCCGTGCCGGAGATCCGCGAGCAGCTGATCATCCCGGCGGGCAAGCGCACGGGCGAGCACCCCTCGATCCGGACCGTGTACCGGCTGCTGGGCTCCTGAGGCCCGCGAGACGCCACGGCAACAAAGAAGCCCCTCCTCCATCCCGGAGAAGGGGCTCTCGTTATGTCGCCCGTCAATCGCCTGGTCCGGGTGCTGGGGCCGGCGGATCAGGCGGCTCGGGACCGGGAGGCTCCTGTTCGATGCCGAGGACATCTCGTACCGCTCGGATGTACGACAACCGCGCTAATTTTGTTCTCTCACGATGCGCAGAGCTCCGGACAAAGGCCACTGCACCGGAGTCCCGGTCATAGGCCAATGCGCAGTCCCTAAACTCTCGGGCCGCCAGGATCACAGCCCGTGGTCCTTCAAGGGTCACCTGCGACATGGCTACTGATAGCGATACAGCCATGGAAGTGTTGCGTGGGTTTCGCGTCACGTCGTCCGCTGCCCTTAGGAACTCGGTGTACGCCTGACGACGTCGGTCTTCCGTCCGGGTGCGCCGTTGGTCGTCCAGGGTGGCCTGCACCGTATGGAGCAGCGCGTCGGCCTGGCGGTCCACGGCGTGCCGTGCGGCCTCGGCCTGCCGGTGCCCGGCGCTCCGCGTGTACCACCCGGTGACGATGCTGCCTGCCACCGCTGAACCGGCCGCGATCAGCGCGACCCCCCATTCACTCACGGGGGCATTGTGCCCTCGCCAGCGTCGCCGTGACGGCCTTACGCCAGGGCCGACCGGCACATCGGTGAGCGACTCGACTCCCGACTCACCACGGGGCGTTGAACACCGATGCCACGGGGCTGGGCGGCTACGCCTTCTGGGTGCCGTCTACGGAGCCGGTCTGCTGCTTCGGCACCCGCTTCTTCGACCGCGGCTTCGGAACCTGCCTCTGTGCGGGCTGCTCCGCGTCCGACGGCGTCCTGCCGCTCAGCCGTGCGCTGTTGTTCAGGATCTCGGTGATGACCTGCTTCCGGACTTCGTCCTGATGCTTTTTATCGAGCCTTCCGACAAGACGTTCGGCAGCAAGGTAGTAACCGTTAAGCACCGGCTGATCGAAATATCGGTTCAGTTGCCCGATTGCCTCTTTGTACAGGGTCAGGTAAGTGCGGCTCAGATACCCGGAAAGGAGAGTGCTGAATGCGGCCAGAGCACCGATGAACCATCGAACCTCTTCCAGTGGGACCCAGGCCCCTCCTACGGCCGCGCATACCAGGAGCAGCATGCCGACACCCATGGCCATACGGGAAGACTTGAACGACTTATCTGCTTGCTCAGTGACAATGTCGTGGTACGTCTTGATCTGCTCCTGGTTCACTTGCATGAGGGTAGCCAGCTCGCTGGCCTGCTTCAGTTTTTCCAGCGCCTGCCGAGCGTACTCCTGCTCCGCCTTGATCCTCTCTTCAAACTCGACATTTTGATTTTTCATGTACTTGCGGCGTTCCAAGAGCCATGGGACCCCGAGAACCAAAAGAAGGAGAAGAGCAATACCGGCCAATACAAGCAAGGCGAGAACCAGCGGAAAAGTATCCGCTGCACCTTTCTTATCGACGACCGTAGACGCGACTCCAACTATGGACGACACCGTCGCGACAGCCGTCGCGGCGGCGACCATGAAGCCTTTAACTGAATAGGATTCATGCACCTTGCGGTGGCTGGAATATTGGATGTCCCCCGTGTAGATATGGCTAATGTCGACGAAGTTATCCTCATCCGAGTGAGTCACCGTCACGCTCTCCCCTGAGATCAGGTCCGGAAGCCTAGACGACGTTGCCCCCGGCAGTGAGTCACTCCGTGGAACTGCTGCGTGGGCGGGGTCGGATCTGTTCAGCGGACTACGGCTATCCGCTCCGGCAGTCGACGGCGGCCAAGCACGCACAGAGCGACGGGTTGCCCCGCGCCGGGGTGAGAGGGGGACGGGAGCGCAGTCGACTTCAGGCCGTGGAGCCACCCCGGGAGTAGGGCCGAACAGCCTGAGGCCCGTACTTGGTCATCCTCTCGCACCCGGATACCTGGTGCTCGCATGGTGGTTGGCGTTTCCGATCCTCGGTTACAGGGTCGGGGGACGAGTCGGAGCCGTCGGTGTCCTCGGTGTCGTCCTGCCCCTTGGCCAGACTCATGAATACGCCGCCCGCGACGACGACGAGGGCCACGCCGCCTCCGATGATGTTCTTCTTGTGCTTCTTGAACAGCTTCTTCACGGTCTCGGCGACGGAGGTGGGCTCGCCGTCCTCGGAGGGATTCTGGTCGGGCGTGGAGGGACTCACCCGCACAGACCTACCGGACCCACCCCTCAACTGTCAGGCATTCACCTGACATCGCCCAATCAAGTTCGGTGGTCCGTGCCCACGACGTTCGCGGCCGGCGAGTGCCGCACTCAGTCGACGGCACCCCCGAGCGATGGGGTGCGAGAACCTCCTTCGGCGCTCTGTGCGGCACTGGGGGTCCGGCAGATGCAAAAGACCCCGCACCCGCAGCAGCGGGGCCGTGAGAAAGGCACTCAGGGCCTCATGCCAGGCGCTGTACAAGTCTGCGCGGGAACAGGGCGAGTTGCGTCCACGCCGGGGGGCGAGGGATAGCGTCCAAGCCCGGCCCCGTGAAGCTGATCAGGAAGCGTCTGGGGGCTCCGTCGGACTTCTCGACAGCGGACAGTCGTACGACCCGCACCGAAGCCGTCACATCGCGACGCTGTCCCCACTTCGAGGCTCCGGCACGCAGGGCGCGCTCGGTACTGAAGTCGACGCCCTCGACTACCTCATGCCATCGGCCATCCGCCCACTCGGGCCAGGCCATCTCTCCCTTGACCATCTCCCCGCCCTCAATCTCACGTTGGCTAGTACGGAGGCGAGTCTGATGGTTGATCAGGAGCACAAACGCGGACAACGTGTGATCATGTGGGATTCACATCACCCTTGTGAGTGACGGGGCGGACCATCACCGGGCCACCGCCGTCCACCCAGACGCGGAGGCTGGCACGGCGGCCGGCTACGGCAGGGGTGGGCAGGTCGGGGTTGTCCTCGGTCCAGACGAAGCTGATACGGACCCGGCGGGGATCCCGGCACGGACGGACCGACAGCACCTGCGCGCGCGTGAAGGCGGACATCGGTGAGGCGCGGATCTCGACCGTCTCCCCGGGAGTGGGGAGCCAGGCCGGCCGACGCTGTGCGGTACGGCGGATCAGCACGGAGCCTCCATAGGGATGAACGGACATAAAGGGCGATAGCACGTGTTGGGTAAACGATCTTGGACGATCGGTCATCCAGGGGGGCGATGACGGCGCCGGAGTCCATGGCCTGAGTCAGGGGCTTGCGGCCGGTGCCCCAGTGCGACGAGACGCTGACCGTCGGGCCGACGCAGGTCGATCGGGCGATCAAGGTGCCTGCGATCGATGCTGTGGAGGCCCTGGGGGACACTACGTGTCCCCCTACCAGGGTTCTAACCCCCGGTTTCGACATGCGCCGTAACGCCTCTGACCTGCGGTTCTTGGGTTTCGACATAGGGGGTTTCGACATGGGTTCCGACGGAGGTTTCGACGCACCCGTGTCGAAACCTGTTGTAACCCCTATGACCTGCCGAAACATCGGCGGTGCGATCTTCGATGCCGTAACCTCCTCGGACCTAACGTCGAAACCACTTTGGGTAGATATGCCTACGTCGTCCGTTGGTAGCGAAGGACCCCCGATACCGGGCCGGCACCGGGGGCCGAGGAACGTACCTACGACGATGGAGCAGCGACAGCCCGGAAACGTTTGGAGGGCCTGCCGCCGGACGAGGCGGCCGGTCGCTGAGATGCCACCGGGTCGATGAGGACCAACTTGTCCGCCAGCATCTTTTCGAGCCGCGTACGGAGCTGGCGGTCGGTGAATGGTTCACCGCGGTTCTTCAACAGGACGTACAGGTCGTTGATGCTGAGTGCGTCTCCCGTCTTGGAGAGAGCGTTCCAAATGATCTGGATGTCCTGCTCAGCGGTCCGGGTGGCGTGTTCGGTCTTCTTCTGCTCCAGAGCCTCCAGCTCCGCCTGGACGTCCCTGACGTCCCGCTCCCGGGAGAAGACCGTCATGACGCTGCCGTCGCCCTTGGTGGAGTCGTAAGTGACGTACGCGGCCAGCTTGTCGGCCTCTCCCGCGTATCCCTGGTTGTCCTTCTTCAGAATCAGCTTCACCAGGCCCTTGATACCGATGCTGGGCTTCACGACGACCTCGGCGTTGTACAGGGCGCCCTGCACCGCCGCGAACATACGGTTCGAGCCCGCCATGCGGTCCTGGTTGTCGTGACCGACGTGACCGAGGAAGAAGCCCACCGCGCCCCGAACGGTGAACGGCTGCATGAGCGTCCGCAGCACGAGGTCGGTGCCGGAAGGGTGGTTGACCTCGCCGCCGAGTGCGGAGATCGCCGGAGTGAGCGCGTCGAGGGTCACGAGTCCGATGTTCTCCTTGAACCCCTCGGTGACCTTGTGCTCCAGCTCCTCGACGGACCGTACGACCTTGAACTGGGTGGTGAGCTGCTCGCGGGTAACACCGGCGTCGACGAGGCGACGGATGATCACCTGGTTGGCATTGTTGTCGAACTCCCAGTGCAGGACGTTCTTGCCATTGCGCATGGCCTCTACCTGGAGGCGCGCCTGCATGATGGACTTGCCGATGCCGGACTTGCCGTAGACGCCGTTTGTGGTGCCCTCGTAGAACAGGCCGCACGAGTCGTCGCACAGGTAGCCGAACACAGGTCGGCGGTCCGTAGTGTCTCCGGACGCGATGAGGTCGAAGATGTCCCCGAAGTCGTCTTCGGGCTCCTCGACGCGCAGTTCCTCGGCGCGGCGCTTCTGGGCCTGCTCGCGTCCCAGGATCTGCTCGTAGGCCCGCACCTCCCACGAGGGGCGGTACGAGGGGTCCTTGAGCGCCTTGGCGGCCTCTATCTGATTAGCTGTAATGATGGCCTGTCGGCGTGCCAGCTCGTCCCTGAGAGCCATGTATCTCTGGCCGTCAGGCTCGTCGTCGTCTTCGTCTCCAGAGGACGCCACCGGTGCGGAAGGCGCGCTGACGGTGTTCTCAGAGGCGGTCCGCTGTTCGGGCACGGCTACCTCGCTGTATCCCAGCTCCTCGATCGTGGGGGCGGCGAACCCGCTGCGACGCAGGCGCTTGGCGCACTGGGACATCGCCTCACGTCCGGTGTGCAGCTCACCGGTTTCCTCGTTGGCGTGGAACTGCGTGGCGGCGAGGTAGGTGTACGGGTCGAGGTACTGGTCCCGGAAGCCGCCGTCCTCCTTGTCGACGCCTACCAGGCCGGGTGCCGAGCTGGAGAAGGAGTACAGCTTCGGCTGGTCGGTGTCTTCGTTGTGTCCGAAGGTGGCCGACTGTCCTTCGCTGAAGGGCTTGTTGGGGTGGGTGAGGTTTTCTACCTGTCCAGACCAGCTGTGGTGCTGCCAGCCATCCGAGGAGAGTTGCTGACGGAACCGCCCCTCAGCCCACATGTACGCGTTGTAGGCGTCCCAGGGGGTGTCACCGGTCTTCGGGCCATCGAAGCTCTGTATGGGCTTTACGCGCTCCGGACGGCTGTCGTGGGGCAGCATGGCGGCCAGCTCGTCCAGCTCGTACGTGGCGCCCGTGTAGTCGGCGTGGACGGCCTTCGGGTCGTAAGCGTGGTCGGCCTTGCGGTTCACGGACCCGGGGAGGCGGAGGACGCGGGACAGGTCGCCGCCCGTGTCGTGGTGGTAGCCCAACGCGCGTGCGGTGCGGGCAAGGTGTCCGCCCCAGCGCTTGGAGGCCGAGGACAGCTTCGCGTACAGCTCCTCGCCTTCCGTGCCCTCCGGGATGGTGATGGGCTCCGGGAACATCCACAGTCCGTCGATCCCCCCGCCGGTCATCCAGGTGACCGAGGGCTCCGGGTAGCCGGCGCGCTTCCACACCTCGCGTACAGCATCGGCGTCCGGCGGGTTGGGGAGTTGGCCGGGCTTGCGGCGGTGTCCCTTCTCGCCGTAGTCGCCGTCCGCCCAGAAGCCGATAACCTGGCGTGTGAGGCGGGCTCCTCCGCGCTCGTGCCGGGTGGCGGGCATGGCGGCCATCGTGGTCATGCGGATGTACCAGCCGCTGACCGTCTCCAGCTCGGTACGTCCCGGGTACGGGCCAAGGATTCCGTCCTTGTCCGCCTGAGCCACCATCTCGGCGACGACCTGCGGCGTTGCCTCGTACGTTTCGCCCTTGTCGTTGACGAGTTCGCCGCCCATGACGAAGTGGCTGGGACGAGGCTTGTCGTTGCCTTCGTAGGTGAAGGCGCATATCTGGACGTAGGAGTCCGTGGTCTTCCCGAAGACCATGCCGAGGAAGCGGGCCATCTCCTGGGTGTCAATGCCGGGGTCGGGCTTGATGGTGACCGATCCCGTGGTCTCCGCAGCCGGCGAGGTTGACGACGAGGTTGACGTACCGCCTACCTCGATGTCAGCGGCCTGTGTCATCCTGACATCAGCGCCTTTCTGTACGGCGACGGCCCTGGTGACCCGGAAGTGATCGAGGGCAGTCGCGGTGGGGCGTGCGCCCCCTGCGCGTCGTCGGAGCTGCTACCTCCGGCGCTTACGCAGGGGGCAGATTTCTATGCCGAGGCAACTTCGCGCTGACGGGCGCGGTACCGCCGCATGCCCTCAGCGATCCGGGCACGCGAGTCCTCCGGCCACGCCTGACCGACCCGGACGTTCAGCGGAAGCGGGTAGCCGGCCTGCCGGTACGCGAGCACAGCCGCTGCCTCAACGACATGCCGCTGGTCGTACGGCGCCTCGCAGATGAACGTGGCGCGCGGTGGCCTGTCGAGGGTGCGCAGCCAGGCGGTGAGGCGGGGGTTCCACCGCTCCATCTGGGGGTCGAGCCTGCGCGTCCAGTGCCGGTAGGCGCGGGTGTCGACGTCGGTGGTCGTGATGCCCAGGTAGACGGGGCGCGCCTTGTCGTCGAGCAGCGCGTACACGCGGACGTGCTCATTCGTGATGCCAGAAGGCTCTGCATTCTGTACCATGTTATGTATCAGCTCGTTTTCATCGGCGGCGGTGAAGGTGGGCGAGGAACCCCGGGCGGGAGAGCCCGGGGTTCGCCGTTTCAGGCGGCTTCCCGGGGCGCGGAGTGCTCGTCGGCCGACGAGGTGGCCGACGAGGTCTCGGACCACCGAGCGAGACCGAGTAGGGCGACCAGACGGCGCGCCTGAGCGTCCGTCAAGGGTCGGTCGACGTAGAGGTCAGACAGAGTCCGGGCGGGCGGCACGGCACCCTCCGGGGCGGTCATGCTGTCTCGGTGTCAATGTCGAGGGTGGCAGCGAGACGCAACGCGTACGCCCCACGCGGGGCTGAACGACTCTGCTCCCAGCGGTGAATGGTGGAAGGGCTGACCCCGACTGCGTCGGCGACCTCCCGGAGAGTGAGTCGGCGGCCCTCACGCCAGGTACGGGTCTCGCCACTGGCGACAAGCTCACGCACGGCACTGATCCGCCGAAGATCTTCGAGGCTCATGGTCCAATCAAAGCGCATCCCGCCACAGTTCGCAACGCGTCCCGTCTACGTTTAGAGACTACTCTTCGGGGCGTTGCGGAACGAGCCGGTGAGCGCGATGATGGCGCCATGGGCACCTCCCCGAGCTATCAGTTCCGGATCACGGATCCGGAACCCATCGAAGGCACCAGCGACCTGAAGAGCGTCATCGTCTCCCTGGTGCCGGCCACTTATCCGCACCTCCTGGTGCGCTGGCAGTACACCCTTCGCGACGACCGGCTAGTTGAAGGCCCTTACGGAGTCCAGGTACAGCCGCACCCAGGGCTCGCTGCCAAGAGCTGGCTTACGGTGGGCGCTACGGTCGTCCGCGACCTGCCGCTCACCAAGCTCGAGCGCGCGGCTCGTTTCATGCTTCAGATGTCGCTGCGGGACCCGGACGGGTCGCCCCTGTCAGGACACCTTGCAGTGTTCGGCCCAGACTCGAAGGACATCCCTGCCACTGCTCGGGAGACTGTGCGGGAACGCCACCCTGATGTCGATCCAGCAGGTGGACCAGCAGCACTCCGCAGGTGGAACCGGCTGACGCGGCTGGCAGAGGTTTGGCTGGAGTACCACGCTGCTCAAGCGAAAGGCGAGAAGGCGCCGACAACCGTCATTGCTGAAGCCCGTGGAGTGGCACCGGCCACCGTTCGGACATGGCTGCACCACGCGAAGCAGGAGGGGCTCGACACGTCGTTCGCCCCTGAGTTCTCCATCGTGGCCACCACGGACACATCCACGCTAGAAGGCTGATCGTCGCCGCATCGAAGTCCCCGCAAGGTAGTGCGGGGACTTACGACTCTCATGCCTCGGAGTTCGACGAGTCGAGCGGCACCAGCCGGCCGGGGTCGAACTTGTTGCCCCTCGACCGGTCGTGCGGCAGCACCTCGTACCCCGGGATCACCGTCAGCACGACTTCGCGCTTGTCCGCAGGGGTGAGTTCCTTCCAGCCAGCCACCACGTCGCCCGTGAGCAGCCTGCGCAGCACCCGAGGAGCACGCGACGTCAACAGCGCCCGGGACTCCTTGATCCGCTTCTCGATGATGGAGCGGGCTTCCCTGTACTCCGCGAACGTGATCTCACGCCGGGCGTACATGCCAGCCATCTGCTTGAGCTGCTGCTCATCCTCGGCGAGCGTGGCCCGCGCTTCGTCGGTGGTCTCCGTGTCGGCGACGGTCCGGATCTTCTCCAGCACATTGGGACGAACGAGCAGTTGAAGGATTTGCTGCTCCACTTCCTCTTCGGCGAACGACGCCTTCACGGCGATCTTGCCGCACCCGCCGTTGGGCTTCGCGCACCAGTAGCGGGGGCCGCCGTTGCCCTGCCACCCCATCAAGGCGTGACCGCAGCGTGAGCAGCGCAGAACGCCGGTCAGCCACCGTTGCAGGGTCAGGTCGACGCTGCGGGCGCGGCCAGCGAGGCGTGCACAGATCCGCTCCCACCTCTCCTCGGGGATGATCGCGGGCCAGACAGCCTTGCCGACGACCTCGTCTCGGAACTCACGCAGCCCGGCGACGGACGGTTTGGTGACGACGGACCGCACCGACCGGTCCGACCACGGCGCGCCGGTCACCGTGGGAATCCCTCGCCTTTCAAGGTCCGCAGCGATGGAGTTGAGAGACTCTCCGATCTCGGGGGCGATCGCCGCCCGCTGCTCGTCGGTCCAGCCGTCCCACTCCCCCAGGATGCGGTCGCCGATCTCCCGCAGAATCTTGGCCTCGGCCTCGATGGGCTCGTGCCCGACCGCCGTGAAGCCGTATCCCCGGTACCCGCCGCCCGGGGGCTTGCCCTCGGCTGCCAGCTGCTCGTGCTTGCGGGCGACTCGCCGGGCGGTGTCACGGCTGGACTTGTTGGCGACGGCGCACATGATGCGCGCCATGGTGGTGTCCGCGTCGTTGGCCAGGCGCAGCGATCCCGTGACGGACTCCACCGGGATGCGGGGGCGGCGGGACTCCACCACGTCGATGAGGTCTTCGAGGTCGCGCGGATCACGGGCCACACGATCAAGGTCGTCTGCGATCAGACCGTCGTACTCCCCCGAGGCCAGCCCGTCGAGGGCGGCTCGGAAGCCAGGCCGGACGGTGCGCAGAGCGGTAGTGCCGTCGGGGAGTTTGATCCTCCTCCGCTTGAAGGCGGACGTGTCGTCCTCGGGGATCACCTTGGCGATAGTCCATCCGAGGCGTTCGGCCAGCCTGCGGCCGTCCTCCTCCTGGCGGCCGATGCCCTTGGAGAACTCGGTGCGGGCTCCGTGGTCCAGCGCTTCGCTGTCGTCTTCGGGCTTGCGGTAGCTGATCCGAACCAGCAATACGGCCCTTGTTGGCAACATGGTCATAGGTTATCTTCTACACGTCGGATCGCCGATCCCGTTGACCTGGCGCAGTTCGTCCACCGAGCGGAAACCGCCGTGCCGGGTGCGGTAGTCGATGATGTGCTGGGCCAGCACCGGACCGACCCCGGGCAAGGTGTCGAGCTGGTCCACGGTCGCCGTGCTGAGGGAGACCGGGGCCGCGGGTCCCGCGCCTCCCGCCGCTCCGCCCGCGCCGTTGCCGGGCCCGGGCGGGGCGGGCGCCGCCCCCGCGGGCGCGCCGACCAACACCTGCTCGCCGTCCACCAGGAAGCGGGCCCGGTTGAGTCCCTCGGTGCTCACCCCCGGCCGGACCCCGCCCGCCGCGCGCAGCGCGTCGGCCACCCGGGAGCCGGCCGGGAGCCGCCGGATCCCGGGCCTGCGCACCTTGCCGCCTACGTCCACGACGATCTCCGTGGCGGGCGCCGTCGCGGCGCCCGTGACGGGCCTGCCCACGGAGGAGGCGCCGGTGGACCGGCCAAGCTTCGCGTTCTCGTCCCTGCCCGCGTACGGCCCTTCGGCGCGCACCACTTGAGGAGCGCTCACCGTCTCCGTGCGTCCCGTCCAGAAGTGCTGGACGGCGAACACGGCGGCCGCCACGAGCACCACGGCCAGCGCGACCACGCCCCGCCGCTCCACCCCGCACCGCGTCTGCAGCCAGACCGGCAGCCGCTCCCGCAGAGCGAGCCCGGTCCGCTCCCGCAGAGTGGGCGCGGACTGCTCCCGCAGAGCGGGCGCGAGCCGTCCCGCAGGCTCGAATCGGCCCGTGGAGTCCGGCGGTTGTGTGTCGTGGGCGCCGACCGGATCCGCGCCGTGGGCCGAGGTGGGCGGCTCGGCCTCACGAGCCGCCTCGCTCGTCCCGCCCGGAGCGGTTGGTGCCGTGCTCAGCGACCGCGGTCCGGGCGCCGGCCCCGTCGCACTCGCCGTGTTCGCGGGAGGCAGGCCGTCCGGCGGGGCGTTGCCCGACTCCGGCCAGTGCACGGCGTGTTCACCGAAGAGGAGTCCCACGCGGCGGCGCAGTTCCTCGGCGGGTGCGGGCGAGCGGTGACGGGGGCGGGGGCGGGGATGGTCGGCGGGGCGGCGGTGGACACGGCCCTCGGAGCCGGGGCCACGGCCCGGTCCGCTGGTCGGGTTGGCGGTGCGTGAACGTGATCGAAGTGCCATGCGACGAGGATCGGGCAGTTCGCCGAGTCGCGATGATCTTGGTCAATTTCCGTGGACCATGGCCCCGTTGTGGACAACTCCACCACCCGTACGAGTGATCACATCCCGGGTGCCGACATCCCGCGCGCCGGGATCCCGGGCCATCACACCCCGCACGGGCACACCGCCGAGCGGCGCCCGCTCAGCGCGGCGAGACGACCGCGCCCAGCAGCCCCGGCCCGGTGTGCGCCCCGATCACCGCGCCGACCTCGCTGACGTGCAGGTCGGCCAGCCCGGGCACACGGATCCGCAGCCGGTCGGCGAGGGCGGACGCCCGGTCGGGCGCGGCGAGATGGTGGACGGCGATGTCCACCTCGGCGCCGCCCGCCCGGTCGGCGACGATCTCCTCGAGGCGGGCGATCGCCCGGGACGCCGTGCGCACCTTCTCCAGGGGTTCGATACGGCCGCCCTCCAGCTGGAGCAGCGGCTTGACGGCCAGCGCGGAACCGAGCAGGGCCTGTGCGGCGCCGATGCGCCCGCCGCGGCGCAGATAGTCGAGCGTGTCGACGTAGAAGTAGGCGGAGGTGCCCGCGGCCCGCTTCTCCGCGGCGGTGACGGCGTCGTCCACCGTGCCGCCCGCCTCCGCCGCCTCGGCGGCGGCCAGAGCGCAGAAGCCCAGCGCCATCGCGATCATCCCGGTGTCCACCACCCGCACCGGAACCGGCGCCTCGCGCGCCGCGAGGACCGCCGCGTCGTAGGTGCCGGACAGCTCGGCGGACAGATGCAGGGAGACGATGGCGCTCGCGCCGGATTCGGCGACCTTGCGATAGGTCTCCGCGAACATCTGCGGGCTGGGCCGGGAGGTGGTGACCGGGCGACGTTTCTGCAGTGCCTGGGCGAGGGAGCGGGTCGAGATCTCGGTGCCCTCTTCGAGCGCCTGGTCGCCGAGGACCACGGTCAGGGGCACCGCGGTGATGCCGTGGCGCTCCATCGTCCGTGGCGGCAGGTAGGCCGTTGAATCGGTGACGATCGCGACATGGCGGGACATGAGCTGGAGGTTACCTGCCGTGGTGCCCGTACGGCAGACCGGCCCCTGTCCGCCGGTCCCGGAGCGGTCCGGTCAAGTGGTGCTCTCCGGGCGCGGTTTCTTCTGCCAGGGGTAGGCCGGGCGCGGCGCGGGCGGGGTGAGCGCGGCCGGGGCCGGCGTCTCCTCGGAGCGGGGTGCTCGCGGGTCGGTCCCGGGCTGCCGGCCGGCGGTGCCGTCGGCGGCCGGGGCGTCCGGCCACGGCTGCGGCGCCTGCTGGGGTTCGGGCTGCGTCCAGTGCCGCAGGGCGCCCGTCTCGATGTCGATCTGCGCGCTGAGCGAGTCCAGGTCGTCCTCGGCGAAGCGGTGGGCCCGGTCGCGGGCCGCCCAGCGGAGCGAGTCCGCGGAGTGGGTGATCCGCTCCGTGCGACGGCGCAGTCCGGGAAGGTGCGCGGCGAGCGTCGCCCGGTCCGGCTCGGACTCCAGGCGCTTGAGGTCGGCGTCCAGTTCCTGCCCGTGCGCGCTGAGCCGCTGGAAGAGGCCGAGGGACTCCCGGAGCGACTCGTCCTCGGCCACGCCCGCGTGCAGCGCGTCCTGGGTGGCGCGCATCGAGCCGCGCAGCGCGAGCCGCAGCTGGGCGATCTCACCGGCCGGGCCGGCCTGGGCGATGGATTTGGCGCGCAGGGTGTGGTCCTCGACCGTGCGGCGGGCCTGCGCGATCGTGCGGTCCACACCGCGCTTGGCTGCGCCGACCGCCTTGACCGTCACGTACGCGCCGAGGCCGATGAAGACCAGGAACAGCAGGGCGAACACGGTGATCACTGTTTCCATGCCGCTCCTCCTCAGCCCGGTGGGGCTTTCACCGCTTGTGCTCTCCACGGTAAACGCAGCGGGCAGGCCCGGGGTTCCGGAAGAACCCCGAACCTGCCCGTAGGGGACTACCCCGAGGTGCCCGGTACCCCGGCCCCGGGCGCGCCCACGCGGCTACGCGGTCACGCCGGAACGATGTTCACCAGCTTCGGCGCCCGCACGATCACCTTGCGGATGGCCGCGCCGTCCAGCGCGGCGACGACCTTCTCGTCCGCCAGCGCCGCCTTCTCCAGCTCCTCGTCGGAGATGGCGGGCGACACCTCCAGACGGGCCTTGACCTTGCCCTTGACCTGCACGACACAGGTCACGGTCTCGTCCACCACGTACCGCGGGTCGGCGACCGGGAAGTCCCGGTGGACGACCGAGTCGGTGTGGCCCAGCTTGCGCCACAGCTCCTCGGCGACGTGCGGGGCCAGCGGGGCGACCAGCAGCACCAGCGGCTCGGCGACCGAGCGGGACAGCTCGCCACCGGCCTTGGTCAGGTGGTTGTTCAGCTCGGTCACCTTGGCGATGGCGGTGTTGAAGCGCAGGCCCTCCAGGTCCTGGCGCACGCCGTCGATCGCCTTGTGCAGGGCGCGCAGCGTCTCCTCGCCGGGCTCGGCGTCGGTGACGGTGACCTCGCCGGTGTTCTCGTCGACGATGTTGCGCCACAGCCGCTGCAGCAGCCGGAACTGTCCGACCACCGCGCGCGTGTCCCACGGCCGCGACACGTCCAGCGGGCCCATCGCCATCTCGTACAGGCGCAGCGTGTCGGCGCCGTACTCGGCGGCGATCTCGTCCGGAGTCACCGCGTTCTTCAGGGACTTGCCCATCTTGCCCAGCAGGCGGGTGACCTTCTCGCCCTGGTGGTAGTACGCGCCGTCGCGCTCCTCGACCTCGGCGGCGGGGACCGCGATGCCGCGGCTGTCGCGGTAGACGTAGGCCTGGATCATGCCCTGGTTGAACAGCTTGTGGAACGGCTCCGCGGAGGAGACGTGCCCCAGGTCGAACAGGACCTTGGACCAGAAGCGCGCGTACAGCAGGTGCAGCACGGCGTGCTCGGCGCCGCCGACGTACAGGTCTACACCGCCGTACGGCAGGCCCTCGCGGGGGCCCATCCAGTACCGCTCGATGTCGGGGTCGACCAGCTGCCGGTCGTTGTGCGGGTCCAGGTAGCGGAACTCGTACCAGCAGGAACCAGCCCAGTTGGGCATGGTGTTGGTCTCGCGGCGGTACTTCTTCGGCCCGTCGCCCAGGTCCAGGGTGACGTTGACCCACTCGTCGTTGCGTGACAGCGGGGTCTCGGGCTGGGTGTCGGCGTCGTCCGGGTCGAAGGTGCGCGGGCTGTAGTCCTCGACCTCGGGCAGCTCCAGCGGCAGCATCGACTCGGGCAGCGCGTGGGCGACGCCGTCCTCGTCGTAGACGATCGGGAAGGGCTCGCCCCAGTAGCGCTGGCGGCTGAACAGCCAGTCGCGCAGACGGAAGTTGACGGTGCCCTCGCCGATGCCCCGGCGCTCCAGCCACTCGGTGATGCGGGCCTTGGCCTCGGTGACGCCCAGGCCGTCCAGGGAGATGTCGTCGTTGGCGGAGTTGATGATCTTCGCGTCGTACGACCCGAAGGCGTCCTCCCAGGTGGAGGTGTCCGTGCCGCGGCCGTCGGTGGGCTCGACGACGCAGTGGATCGGCAGTTCGAAGGCGCGCGCGAACTCGAAGTCGCGCTGGTCGCCCGCCGGGACGGCCATGATCGCGCCGGTGCCGTAGCCCATCAGGACGTAGTCGGCGATGAAGACGGGGACCTGCTCGCCGTTGGCCGGGTTGGTGGCGTACGCGCCGATGAAGACGCCGGTCTTGTCCTTGGCCTCGGCCTGCCGCTCGACGTCCGACTTGGAGGCGGCCTGCGCGCGGTAGGCGGCGACGGCCTCGGTGGGCGTGGCGTGGCCGCCGGTCCACACCTGGTGGGTGCCCTCGGGCCAGGCCTGCGGGGTGAACTTCTCGACCAGCGGGTGCTCGGGGGCCAGCACCATGTAGGTCGCGCCGAACAGGGTGTCGGGGCGGGTGGTGAAGACCGTGATGCGCTCGCCGTCCACGGGGAAGTCGACGCGGGCGCCCTCGGAGCGGCCGATCCAGTTGCGCTGCTGCAGCTTGATGGCCTCGGGCCAGTCCAGCGCCTCCAGGTCCTCCAGCAGCCGGTCGGCGTAGGCGGTGATGCGCATGTTCCACTGGCGCAGCTTGGCCTTGAAGACCGGGTAGTTGCCGCGCTCGGAGCGGCCGTCGGCGGTGACCTCCTCGTTGGCCAGCACGGTGCCCAGGCCGGGGCACCAGTTGACCGGCGCGTCGGAGGCGTAGGCCAGGCGGTACTCGCCCAGGACCTCGGCGCGCTCGACGGCGCTCAGCTCGTGCCAGGGGCGCCCGCCGGGCACCGCGCGCTCACCGGACTCGAACCGGGCGACCAGCTCGGAGATCGGGCGCGCCGCCCCGGCCTCGTCGTCGTACCAGGAGTTGAAGATCTGCAGGAAGATCCACTGGGTCCACTTGTAGTACTCCGGGTCGATCGTCGCGAACGACCGGCGCTTGTCGTGGCCCAGGCCCAGCCGGCGCAGCTGGGCCTTCATGTTCTCGATGTTCGCCTCGGTGGACACGCGCGGGTGCGTGCCGGTCTGCACGGCGTACTGCTCGGCGGGCAGGCCGAAGGCGTCGAAACCCAGGGTGTGCAGGACGTTGTGGCCGGTCATCCGCTGGAACCGGGCGTAGACGTCGGTGGCGATGTAGCCCAGGGGGTGACCGACGTGCAGGCCCGCGCCCGAGGGGTACGGGAACATGTCCATGATGAACTTCTTGGGCCTGGCGGCCAGCTCGGGGTCACCGGCCAGATCGCCCTTGGGGTTCGGCGCCGCGTAGGTGCCGTCGGCGTCCCAGAAGTCCTGCCAGCGTGCCTCGATCTCGGCCGCCATGGCGGCCGTGTAGCGGTGCGGCGCGGCCACCTCGGCGGTGGCAGCGGGGTTCGTCTCGCTCATGATCCTCAAAGCTCCATCGATCGTCTCTGCCTGCGGCTGCCTGCGGCTGTGACACTCAGGAAACGAAAAATCCCCTCGCACAGGAGGGGACGCCGCGCCGATGCCGACCACACGGTTCGACCGGTGGGTCGGTACTGATCAGCGCGGCCCGCTAAGCAGAAGGCGTACGGCACGCATGGCGCTAGGGTACCGCAGCCCTTGAGCAAGCCGCGACGCGCTTCCGTATGCCTGGTGGACATGTCACATCGCCCGCCCGCAACTGAACCAAGGTCAAAGATTACTTCGCGTAACAGCCACTAAGGGACACCGCCCCAGTCGCATTGTCCTTTGATAACAACGCAATAACTCAAAGCTCCTACTGATCGGTATGGCGCCACTTAGAGTTCGGCAGCGGGACCGCTTTCCCGGAACTGCTCGGAGTTGCCCCCATGAACCCTCGTCGTAGTAACAGCTCGCTCCCCAAGCCGGGCCGGTCGGCCTATGGGGTGGCGTCCGCCGTCGTCCTGCTGCTCATACCCGTGGTCGTGCTGGTCGGAGGCAGCCAGTTCCAGGAGTTCCTGAACTTCGGAGCGGGCGTGCTGTCCCTGGTCTCGCTGAGCTGTTCGGTGATCTGGGGGCTCTTCGCCCAGGACCGGATCTTCCTGAACACGCGCCAGCGGATCGTCGGCCAGGCGGTGCACCGGACGACCGCGGTCGCCTCCATCGCGTTCCTGCTGCTGCACATCACCACCAAGATCGCGCTGGACCACACCAAGCTGATCGCCGCGATCATCCCGTTCTCGCTCGGCGTCACCGGAAGCGGCGGCCTGATCGGCCTGGGCTCGCTGGCGGGCCTGCTGATGATCTTCGTGGGCGTGACCGGCGCCCTGCGCAGCAACTTCGCCACGCCGGCCCCGGTCGCCGCCCGCTGGCGGGCGATGCACATGCTGGCCTATCCGGCCTGGTGCGCGGCGCTGGTGCACGGGCTCTACGCGGGTCGCCAGGCCAAGCCGGTCTTCGTGATCCTCTACAGCCTGTCTCTGCTCGGCGTGATGGGCGCGCTGGCGCTGCGCTCGGCCCCGCGCCCCGTCAAGCGCAGGGTCGCCGACCGGCTCGTCGCCGTCCTGGGCAGCTCGGAGCGACGGGGGTTCGACGAGCTGGAGGCGAGCCGCTCGCGGGTCACCGAGTCCGCCCGGCCGGGCTTCGAGTCCCGGCGCGAGCCGCGGCCGTCGCCGGACGGCCCGCAGGCCGGTCCCGGGTCCGCGCCCCTGTACCAGACCCCCGCCGCGCCCGCCGCCGAGCCCGCGTCCGGCTTCGCGGCCGCCTATCGCGCGGTGTCCACGCCGGGCCGTCCCCAGCAGCCGTACGCGGCCGACCGGACCGCGCGCATGGATCTGCCGCTGGACCTGCGGGCCACGGAGGCGATGCCTCGCGTGGACGGCCCGTCGAGCACCTCGGGGAGCTGGCCGATCCCGTCCCCGCCGCCGGTCGGCGAGGCCCCGCCGTCGGCGTACGACCCGCTCCAGGACACCGGATACAACATCCCGGCCTATGGCAATCCGGGCACCGGTGGATACGGCGGACGTGACGTGTACGACACCGGTGAGACGAACGCCGCCTACGGGACGTACAACTCGGGTGACACGTTCAACAGCGGTCCCGCCACCGAAACAACCCCCGGCGCGTACGACACGCCGGGTTCGGGCGAACCTTGGAACACGCCTTCCGGAGGCTATAGGTGAACGAGGCCCTGCCCGACGTCCCGGAAGTCCGCGTGGTCGGCCTTCCCCAGCTGACCTCGGGCTTCGACCTTGTGGAGCGGCTCGACCTGCCCATGCACCTGAAGGTGCACGGCCCTCTCGACCCGCTGGGCGGCGAGCAGCTCGCCCAGCTCGCCGAGCGCATCGGCCTCAAGGGCCGCGGCGGCGCGGGCTTCCCGTTCCACAAGAAGCTGCGCTCGGTCGCCGAGTCGGCGATCAAGCGCGGGGTGCGGCCGGTCGTCGTCGTCAACGGCAGTGAGGACGAACCGGCCTGCCGCAAGGACACGGTGCTCATCAACCGTGCCCCGCACCTCATCCTGGACGGTGCCCTGCTGTGCGCCGAGGCGCTCGGCGCCCGCACGCTCGTCATCGGGGTCACCCGGGAGTCCACCCAGCGCTCCATGGAGGCCGCGCTGGCCGAGCGCGGCCTGAGCAACAGCCGCAGGTCGGCACTGCGCGCGTGGGTGCAGCGCAACCCGGTCCGGATGGTCACCGGCGCCGCCGCGTCGCTGATCCGTTCGGTCGACGGCGGCCCGGCCATCCCGCCCGGCCGCAAGATCAGCGCCTCGCAGAGCGGCGTCGGCGGGGCGCCCACGCTGCTGTCCAACGCGGAGACGTTCGCGCAGCTCGCCATCGCCGCCCGCATCGGCCCGGAGCGCTACGGCAACACCGGCCTGTACGACGAGCCGGGCACCGTCATGCTCACCGTCTCCGGAGCGGTCGCCCGGCCGATGGTGCTCGAGGTCCCCACCGGCGTGCCGCTGCGCTACGTCCTCCAGCTGGCCGGCGCCCCGCCGGTGCCGCAGGGCGTGCTGACCGGCGGCTACCACGGCAAGTGGATCGACGCCGCGACCGTCGACGAGGCGATCGTCTCCCGCAACTCGCTGGACGCGGTGGGCGGTTCGCTGGGCGCCGGCGCCATCCTGCCGATCAGCCAGGAGACCTGCCCGCTGGGCGAGTCACTGCGGGTGGCCCAGTGGCTGGCCGAGGAGAGCGCCGGCCAGTGCGGCCCCTGCTACCTGGGACTGCCCGCCGCCGCGCGCGGCTTGGAGGACATCCTGAACGGCGGCGGACCGGCCGCCCTGGAGGCGCTGAAGCAGGTCGCGAAGAACGTGAAGCGGCGCGGGGCGTGTTCGCACCCCGACGGCTCCGCGATGTTCCTGGAGTCGACCATCAAGGCGTTCACCGACGACCTGGCCGCGCACGTCCTCGGGAACGGCTGCGGACGGCCCGTGGAGGGCGTGCTGCCGCTCTTCGAGGGGGGCAGGGCCCCCACGGGCATCCCGGGCGCCGCGGAGCCCGAGGAGACCGGCGGCAGCCGCCAGAAGATCTACGTCGACTGGACGCTGTGCCGGGGCCACGGCCTCTGCGCCGACATCCTCCCCGAGGTCTTCGAACTCGGCGCGGACGGCTTCCCGACGGTGGCACAGGCTCAGGTGCCGCGCTACGCCGAGGCGAAGGCGCTGCGCGCGGTGCGCCGCTGCCCCGCCCTGGCGCTGCGCATCGAGGAGGACACCCGCGGCCAGGCGCCGTCCCGCAACCTGCCCGTCCTCTCCCAGGGCCGGGGCCGGCGGGCCCTCGGCCGCTGACGACACGACCGCGCGCGTAGGGGGCCGTCCGACCGGGCGACCCCCGTCGCGCGCGCCGGAGCACACGCGCGCGTGCGAGCCGAACGCGGTGGCGAACACGTCCGTGACAGGGAACACGGCAGGAAACGTGACAGGAAACACGTCGAAGGCGGATCATCCGTCCGGATGATCCGCCTTCGATTTCTGTGGAGCTAAGGAGAATTGAACTCCTGACCTCCTGCATGCCATGCAGGCGCTCTACCAACTGAGCTATAGCCCCTTGTTTTGTTCCGCCCGGTTTCCCCGGCGGCGACGCCAACATTACACGGTCCCCGGGGTGCAGTACCAAATCGGTTTCCGCTTGGCTCCCATACGGGGGCTAATGTCAGCTTTCGTGACCCTGACAGCGTTCCCCGGAGCCCGGCGCCGTGTGCCGGTGGCGGCGGGCGCCTGCCTGATGTCGTTCACGGCGTTCTTGCTGGCCCAGCGGGCCGCGCACGTGTCGATGATCGACCTGATGGTGTACCGCGCCGAGGGCGCCACCGTCCTCGCGGGCGGTGATCTGTACGCGCTGCGGGCGACCGCCGCGCACCTGCCCACCACCTATCCCCCGTTCGCGGCCCTGCTGTTCACCGCGTTGACGCTGCCGGACACCGCGGTCCTGCGCGCGCTGGCCACGGCCGGGAACCTGGTCCTGCTGCTGGTGTTCGTCCGGCTGTCCCTGAGACTCGCCGGCCACACACGCGTGGAGACCGTCTGGTGGGTCGCGGCGGGGGCCGTCTGGTGCGAACCGGTGTGGACGACCCTGCGCTACGGCCAGGTCAACCTGCTGCTGGCCACGGCGGTGCTGTGGGACCTGACCCGCCGCCCCGCCGGCGGCCACGGCCGCTGGGCCGGTGCGGGGCTCGGGCTCGCCGCCGCGGTGAAGCTGACGCCGGCGCTGTTCCCGGTGTTCCTGCTCACCACGGGGATCGTGGCCCGGCTGCGGGGCGGCGACGGGGAGCCGTGGCTGCGTCACGCGCGCGGGGCGGCCGTCGCGTTCGCCGGTGCCACGCTGCTCGCGGCGGCCGCCCTGCCGTACGACTCGTGGCGGTTCTGGACGGACACGGTGCTCCGCTCGGACCGGGTGGGGCACGCCGAGGACACCGCCAACCAGGCCCTGCGCGGCGTTCTGGCGCGCCTGCTGCACACTCCGGACCCGGGAACCGCCTGGACGGCCTGCGCGGCCGCGGTGGCCGCCGTGGGGCTCACGGTGTCGGTGACGGCGGAGCTGCGCGGGCTGCGGGCCTGGGCGGTGTGCGCCTGCGCGGCCACCGCGCTGCTGGTCAGCCCGGTGTCCTGGACGCACCACTGGGTGTGGTGCGTGCCTCTGGTGCTGCTGCTGTGGGCGCGCGGACACCGGGCGGCGGCCCTGGGCACGGCCCTGGTGTTCTGCTCGTACGCCCCCTGGTGGGTGCCGCACGGCCCGGCTCGGCCCGAACTGCACCAGAGCGGCGCCCAGATGACGCTCTCCGCCCTCTACGCCGGGGCCGCCGCGCTGTTCCTGGCGCTGGCCCGGACCTCGACATCGTTGCCGGTGCGACGGCAGGGGTCAGCGATACGTCAAGCGGTGACGAAGGAGTAGAACCTCTTGAGCGTGCAGTGCTCCTCGAGCAGACGGCCGTAGATCGGCTCGCCCTCCAGCTCGCGGTAGGTCTCGATCGGGTCGCCTTTTATGATCAGCGCCCGCGCGCATTCCTCGCACCAGTACTGGTAGTCGGGGTTGATCGGCTCCATGTCACGGACGATCGGCGTACCACTGCCGCACCAGTCGCACTTTCGCCTGTGTGCACCCATCGATCAGCTCCAGCTGTGGCCGCAGGCCGTGCACACGTAGGAGATTCCGCCATTGTCGCCGAGAACTTGCGCCACATGCCCGGAACCGCAGGAAGGGCAGCTGAGCCGGGTGGTCGTGTCCCGTATCAACGCAGCATCGAGGAGGTGGCCGACCTCCCCAAGGATGCTCGCAGGCATCGCTACTCCTCCCGTCGGGCCGCGCCCCCTTCCGGCCGTTTGATTCTGCCACGGCCGGGCCAATACGGTCAGCGACGCCTCGGTACCGGTCCGGACACGGCGGCCCTTACCGCCGGGCCGGCCGGTGTCCTCGCGCCCCACCGGAAACGCCTCCGTGGAGGTATACGCCCGCGGGACCCCAGGTGACTCAAGCCGGTACGGGACCAGTCTGCCCAACATCGCCCCGCCGGGTCAGCCGGACCAGCCGGTAACGCGAGGACGGGCCGTCCGGAACGAGTCGCGTGGCACAGTCGCCGGAACACAGAGGATCCCGCCCCCCGAGGGGGGACGGGATCCTCATCACCGATCTCTGACAACTCGACAGAGTGTCGATCCGTGGAGCTAAGGAGAATTGAACTCCTGACCTCCTGCATGCCATGCAGGCGCTCTACCAACTGAGCTATAGCCCCTTGTCCCACGCGGCGAGCCGCATGGTGTTTCGCCCCGCTCGGCGGGGCGAACAAGAAGAACTTTAGCCTGTGACCTGCCGGAAAGTGAAATCCGGGCCCCCGGGTGGAGAACCGCGGGCCCGCGGGCCGCTCAGTCGTCGTCGCCGAGGACGGGCTCCGGGAGGGTGCCCGCGTTGTGCTCCAGCAGGCGCCAGCCGCGGGCGCCCTCACCGAGCACGGACCAGCAGCAGTTGGACAGGCCGCCGAGGCTCTCCCAATGCGGGGCCTCAAGGCCGAGGAGCCGGCCGATGGTGGTGCGGATGGTGCCGCCGTGGCTGACCACCACGAGGGTGCCGTCCTCGGGCAGCTTGTCGGCGTGCCGCAGCACGACGGGAGCGGCGCGGTCGGCGACCTCGGTCTCCAGCTCACCGCCGCCGCGGCGGACCGCCTCGCCGCGCTTCCACGCGGCGTACTCCTCGCCGTGGCGGGTGATGATCTCGTCGTGCGTCAGCCCCTGCCAGACGCCCGCGTAGGTCTCGCGCAGGCCCTCGTCACGGGCGACGTCGAGCCCGGTGAGGGCGGCCAGCTCGGCGGCCGTGTCCGCGGCCCGTCGCAGGTCGGAGGAGACGATCGCGTCGGGACCGAGGGAGGCCAGCAGCCGGGCGGCGCGGCGGGCCTGGCCGATGCCGGTCTCGGTCAGTTCGACGTCCGTGCTGCCCTGGAAGCGGCGTTCGACGTTCCACGAGGTCTGGCCGTGCCGCCACAGGATGATGCGGCGGCCCCGGTCCCTGCGGTCGGTCACCTCGCCGGTGGCACTCATCGCCAGTCCCCGTCCGGCTCCTCGGCGGCCTCGGCGGCCTGCAGCTTGGAGTGCTCCTCGGCCTTGCCGCGGGTGGCCTTGGCGTCGGCGGGCAGCTCGAGCTCGGGGCAGTCCTTCCACAGCCGCTCCAGAGCGTAGAAGACCCGCTCCTCGCTGTGCTGGACGTGGACGACGATGTCGACGTAGTCGAGCAGGATCCAGCGGGACTCGCGGTCGCCCTCGCGGCGAACGGGCTTGGCGCCGAGTTCCTTCAGCAGGCGCTCCTCGATCTCGTCGACGATCGCCCGGACCTGGCGGTCGTTCGGCGCTGAGGCCAGCAGGAATGCGTCCGTGATCGACAGCACGTCGCTGACGTCGTAGGCGATGACGTCGTGGGCGAGCTTGTCGGCCGCCGCCTGGGCGGCGGTGTTGATGAGATCGAGGGAACGGTCGGTGGCGGTCACTACGCGGCTTTCGGTCGGCGGTCTGTTGACCTCAAGGGTCTCACGGACCGCCGGGGCACCCCACGCGATTACGCATCACATGGGGTGCCCCGGCCCCGGTCAGGAGGAGGCGGGCCGGTAGTCGCCGCCGAGGACGACCGAGACGTCCGCGCCGGAGGACACGGTGCCCTTGGCCACGGAGCCGGCCGGCAGGCCCAGCGTCTTGGCGACCTCGGCGGCGTCCGCCTTGTGGGCGGCGTCGGCGTAGAGCACCTGGGAGGCGGTCCGGGCGCCGGACGCGGTGCCGCCCTCGAGGAAGGTGAAGCCGCCGTTCAGGAGCACGACGCGGGCCTTCTCGGTGTCGTCCTTCACACCGGTGGCGTTCTGCACGGAGACCCGCACCGCCGATCCCGCTTCGGGGCTCTTGGCGGTGCCGCCGAGGATGTCCTTGACCACGCTGTCGCCGGTCGAGGGGCTCAGGGTGCCGTCGGTCTGCACGGGCAGCAGGGCCGTCCGGTAGTCGCCGCCCTTGGCGAGGTCGGCGAGGCCCGCGAGGAAGGAGCCGAGGTCCTTGTCGGTCAGCGGCGGGTCGAGGATCTGCGCCAGTGTCTGCACGGTGGTGGTGGCGGCCGCCGGCTCGGACGAGAGCTTGCGGAGCACGCCCTGCATGACCTGCCCGAACCGCTCGAGCTGGGCGTTCTGGGCCTCGCCGGACGCGCGGTAGGTGGCGTAGGCGACGGCCATCTTGCCGCTGAGGGTCTGCGCCTTGCCCCGGTGGACCAGCGCGGAGGAACCCTTCTTCTTGGCGTCCGGGTCGGGCACGTCGGTGTCGGTGTCGATGTCGATGTTGCCGACCAGGTCGACGAGGTTCTGCAGGTACGGGGTGTCCAGGCGCCAGGTGCCCTGGATGCTGGTCCCGAGGACGGTGTCGAGCTGGTCGCGGGTGCCGGAGGCGCCGTCGTCGTCCACGGACTTGGCGAGCGTCGTGGTGGAGCCGTCGTCGCCGCTCAGCGCGAGGGAGTTGGGCAGCAGCACGGTGGTGCCCTGCTTGGTGGTGGTGTTGTCGACCAGCAGTGCCGTGGAGGTGCCGGACTTCCCCGTGTTGTGCAGGTGGACGACGATCACGTCGCGCTTCTGGGCGCCCACCGGCGTGGCCGTGCCCGTCCTGGAGCCGGAGGGGGACAGGCCGGGCAGCTTCCCGGCGTGCCAGAGGTAGCCGACGCCGCCCACGGCGACGAGGGCGAGGACGACTACGAGGGCGATGATCCGGCTGCGGGCGCGGCGGCGGGCCTCCTCGCGGCGCTCGGTGCGGTTCTCCGTGAACGCCAGCCAGTCGATGACGTCCTCGGAGTCGCCGTCGGGCTCCTCCACGAAGGCGAACTGCTCACTGCCGCCGTCCGGTTCGCCGGGGACGGGAGGCTCGGCGCTCTCGGGCTGCCGCGGGACGGTGACGCCGCCGGGGCCTGCCTGCTGCGGGATGTAGGCGGTCTGTTCGGCGACCCGGGGCTGCTGCCCGCTGGTCGCCGCCTGCCCGTAGGGGTCGTACGGGGCGGAGGTTCCCTGGGCGCCGGTGCCGTAGACGTCGTACGGGGCCTGGGAGCCGTAGGGGTCGTAGGAGGGCGTGGCGGGCTGCTGCCGGCCGGTGCCGTACGCGTCGTAGGACTGCGGCCGCTGGGGCCCCGTCGCGTACGGGTCGTAGCCGTAGCCCTGCTGGGCGTACGGGTCGTAGGACTGCTGTGGCGCCTGCTGTGCCGGGATCTGCCGGTACACGGGCTGCCCGTACTCGTCGTAGCCGACGAGTTCGTACGGGGCGGCGCCCTGGTCGGCGTCATCCGCGTCGTATCGGTCGTTCACCGGTGCCCCTCTCGGCTCACTCGCCGCGGTACAGCTCGCGCTTGTCGATGTAACGCACGACTCCGTCCGGCACCATGTACCAGATCGGGTCGCCGTTGGCGACTCTCGCGCGGCAGTCCGTCGAGGAGATGGCGAGCGCGGGCACCTCGACGAGCGAGACGCCGCCCTCCGGCAGCCCCTGGTCGGTCAGGTGGTGGCCCGGGCGCGTGACGCCGATGAAGTGGGCCAGGGAGAACAGCTCCTCGGAGTCCCGCCAGGTGAGGATCTGGCCGAGGGCGTCGGCGCCGGTGATGAAGAACAGGTCGGTGTCGGGGTTGAGGGCCCGCAGGTCGCGCAGGGTGTCCACGGTGTAGGTGGGGCCGCCGCGGTCGATGTCGATGCGGCTGACGGAGAACTGCGGGTTCTCGGCGGTGGCGATGACCGTCATCAGGTAGCGGTCCTCGGCCGGGGAGACCTTCCCGTGGGACTTCTGCCACGGCTGGCCGGTGGGCACGAACACCACCTCGTCCAGCTGGAACTGGGCGGCGACCTCGCTGGCCGCCACGAGGTGCCCGTGGTGGATCGGGTCGAACGTTCCGCCCATGACGCCGAGGCGGCGCTTGCCCGTGTGGGCCGGGCCGTTGCCCGGGCGTAGCACCCGGGTGTGCGCCGGGCCGGTGGGCGTGTCCTGCTGTTCCATGCGTGCAGACCCTACCGGCCCGGTCCGAGGGCCCTGGCCGGGGACGGGGTCCCGGTTCAGCGGTCGCGGTTGAAGCGGGTGGTGATCCACAGCAGGAGCAGCAGGATGATCAGCGCTCCGCCGCCGGTGACCGCCGGGTTCAGGCTGTTGTGGTTGCCACCGTGCTCCTCACCCTCGGCGGCGAGGGTGACCAGCTGGGCAGCGGCGAGGTGGAGGCTCATCGGCACGACCTATCGCGTGTGGGCGGGATGAAGATGTCGGCTCATCGTAAGCGGGCGGCCCGGCGGAGATCACCCCGACTCCGTCGTCGCGGCGGACGCGGGGCGTCCCGGGTGCGCCACAAGGCGGGGAACTTCCCCGGCCCGTCAGTCGTCCTTCTGCTTGTAGCCGCGCAGCAGGAGCCATGCGGTCAGTGCGCAGCCGAGGAACATCACGATCAGAACGATCCGGAGCAGATTGCCCGATCCGTGCTGCTGGGCGGCGGTGCCGGCGGCCTCGGTCAGCCAGGTGGCCGGGGGGCGGTACTCCATGACGTGGTCTCCTTCGCTGTACTGCCCGTCCACGGTATCTCCGCCTAGGCTGGCCCCTGCCTCGGGGGCGACAGTGGCACTGACACGCACATGGGGGAAGACATGTCCGACGACGGCCGTGAGCAGACCGGGCACGAGCGCGTGCCGAGCAGGCAGCGCAGGCGCTTCCCGGGGATCTCCTCGCGTGCTTACGAGCATCCGGCCGACCGGTCGGCGCTGGTGGCGCTGCGCAAGCTGAGCGGTTTCGACACCGTCTTCAAGGCGCTCAGCGGGCTGCTGCCGGAGCGGAGCCTGAGGCTGCTGTTCCTGTCCGACTCGGTGCGTGTCTCGGAGCGCCAGTTCGCGCACCTGCACGACATGCTGCTGGACGCCTGCTACATCCTGGACCTGGAGAAGGTCCCGCCGATGTACGTGACGCAGGACCCGCAGCCGAACGCGATGTGCATCGGTCTGGACGAGCCGGTCATCGTGGTCACCACGGGCCTGGTCGAGCTGCTCGACGAGGAGGAGATGCGGGCGGTCGTCGGGCACGAGGTGGGGCACGCCCTGTCCGGTCACTCGGTGTACCGCACGATCCTGCTGTTCCTGACGACGCTGGCCCTGAAGGTCGCCTGGATACCGCTGGGCAACATAGCGATCATGGCGCTCGTGACCGCGCTGCGGGAGTGGTTCCGCAAGTCGGAGCTGTCGGCGGACCGGGCCGGGCTGCTGGCGGGGCAGGATCTGCGGGCCTCCATGCGCGGCCTGATGAAGATGGCGGGCGGCAACCATCTGCACGAGATGAACGTGGACGCGTTCCTGGAGCAGGCCGAGGAGTACGAGGCCGGCGGCGATCTGCGCGACTCGGTGCTGAAGATCCTGAACGTGCTGCCCCGCTCGCACCCCTTCGCCACCATCCGGGCCGCGGAGCTGAAGAAGTGGGCCGAGTCCCGGGACCACCAGCGCCTGATGGACGGCCACTACCCGCGGCGCAGCGAGGACAAGGACGCCTCGGTGAGCGACTCCTTCCGTGAGTCCGCCGCGAGCTACGCCAGCGATGTGAAGACCTCGAAGGACCCGCTGATGAAGCTGGTCACGGACCTCGCGGGCGGCGCCGGCGACTTCGGCGGCCGGGTCCGCCGCGGCTTCGACGGTTTCCGGAGCCCGGCCCCGCCGAAGGACGGCCCGCAGGACGGACCGCGAGGCGGGTCCGAGCGGGACAGCGAGCGGGACGGCGAGTAGCCGGACCACGGCCCCGGGGCCCGGCCGGGAGGTCGGGCCCCGGCGTCAGACCTTGGGCTGGGCCTCGGTGGCCAGCGTGCCGCACAGGGCCGTGGTGCTGTCCGCGGCGTAGGGGTTGGTGCCCGCCGGGCCGCCGCTCCGGGCGGTCTGGCCGGGCAGCAGGGGACGCAGGTAGGAGGTGGCGTCCTCGGCGCAGGACAGCGGGCCCGCCTGGGTGTAGGAGCTTGCCAGCCGGACCTGGCCGACGCGCAGGTCGTCGCGGGTGAACCGGAAGGCCAGCTCGCGGCGGACGGTGAAGAGGGACACGGCCGCGTCGGCGGCGGCGCCGGCCGGGCGCAGGGCGTAGACGAAGATCGCGTCGGCGCTGATCTCCAGGGTGGCCGTGTCGGTCTCGGCGGCCCGCAGGGTGCCCTGGACACGGATGCGGTCGTCGGCCAGGCGTGCGCGGGAGGGGTCGATGCGGACCAGCCAGCCGGTGGGTGCGTGGCGGCCGTCCGCCGCCGGGTGGCCGAAGCCGCGGTCGAACTGGACGAGCTGGTCGGAGTCGAGCAGGGCCTGGACCGGGCGGACCTGGCGGCCGGTGAGCACGTCGGGGTCGAGGGAGGAGCGGACCAGATAGGTCCTGGCGATGCTCAGGGCGTCGGTGACCTGGCTGTCCGAGAAGTGCGCGGTGCCGCGGGAGGCGGGCAGCGGGATTCCCGCGGCGCCGACCTCGAACTGGGCGGCCGGGCTGTGCGCGTACAGGTACTCGGCGTCGGTGGCGCCGGGCACCTTGCCCCGCGGGACCAGCGGGATGACGGTCATCCGCAGGGGCTCGACGGTGCGCCGGGCCTGCGGGGAGCCGTAGGGGTGGCGGACGCCCATGTAGACGGCGGTGCCGAAGGCGACGGCGATCAGCAGGAGGAGGATCAGGGCCTGCCGGGTCAGCCCCCGGCGCAGCGGCGGGCGGCGGCGCACGGCGGGCGCGTGGTCGGTGATGCGCTCCTGTGCGGAGAACTCCTGGAGGCGCGCAGCGCGGACGAACGATTCGTCGAACACGACGGATCGGTACTCGTCCTCGCCACCTGTGGGGCCGCCCTCGGGTGTCCCCTCCGGTGGGTCTCCAGGCCCGCCCATACTTTCAGGGTAGGTTCCGGGGGCCTCCGGTAAACGCACCGCTGTACGACAACTTCTGACAGGTTCTCACCGGAAACGTGCGGCGGCTGTCAGGGGATCGCGGGATCGCCGAGACCACGGGGCGTCCGGTGCCGGCGGGGGCGGAAGGGCGTGCCGCCGCTCCCTGCTCCAGGCCGGTGGAGGCGGGTGACGGCATCCGGTCGCGGGTGCCGGAGGAAGCGCCCCGGTAGACGGCGGCGAAGGCCAGTGCGACCATGCCGACGCCCATCACCAGCGCGAGCACCCAGGCGACGGGCCGGTGCCAGCGGACCTGCTTGCCGTGGGGCCAGAAGGAGCCGCGGTGGTCGCCGTGGGCGTGGTCGTCGTCGAACTCGTCATCGTCCTGATCATGACCGAATCCGGTGCCCTCGAGGCCGTAGCCGTCGTCGTAGCGGTCGCCTCCGGCGCGGGTGCGGCGGCCTTCCGCCTCGGAGGCCTCGGCTCTCGCCCGGGCCGCGGCCAGGAGGCGTTCGACGGCGGTCGGCTCGTGCACCACGGCCGCCTGCACGAAGGCCTCGTCGAATACCACGGAGGCGAACTTTTCGTCCGACACCCCGCGGTCGTGGTCGTCGTCGGGCTCCCAGCCGTCCGAGAACGGCGTGCCCCCCACGTCCTCCGGCACGGATCCAGAGTAGACCTGGGGGGTCAATTTGGGCAGACGGTACGGAAATTCATCCGCCTGCTGAGACGCCTTTCCGCCAGGCCTCATCACCGGCGTGCACACGGCTCGGTCAGCGGCGTACGTGCCCGTCGCCGGTGACGATGTACTTCGTGCTGGTCAGCTCCGGCAGGCCCATCGGGCCGCGGGCGTGCAGCTTCTGGGTGGAGATGCCGATCTCCGCGCCGAAGCCGAACTGGCCGCCGTCGGTGAACCGGGTGGAGGCGTTCACGGCGACGGTGGTGGAGTCGACCAGCTGGGTGAAGCGGCGGGCCGCCTGCTGGGAGGTGGTGACGATCGCCTCGGTGTGCCCGGAGGTCCACAGCCGGATGTGCTCGACGGCCTTGTCGAGGGAGTCCACGACGGCGGCGGCGATGTCGTACGACAGGTACTCGGTCTCCCAGTCCTCCGGCGTCGCCTCGACCACGGTGGCCGTGGAGTCCTTGGCGTGGGCCAGCACGCGCTCGTCGGCGTGCACGGTGACCCCGGCCTCGGCCAGGGCGTCGAGGGCTCGCGGCAGGAACTCGGCGGCGATGTCCTGGTGCACCAGGAGGGTTTCGGCGGCGTTGCAGACGCTGACCCGCTGGGCCTTGGAGTTGACCAGGATCTCGATCGCCATGTCGATGTCGGCCTGCGCGTCGACGTAGACGTGGCAGTTTCCGGTGCCGGTCTCGATGACGGGGACCACGGACTCGTTCACCACGGTCCGGATCAGGGAGGCGCCGCCGCGCGGGATGAGCACGTCGACGAGCCCGCGGGCGCGCATCAGCTCGCGGACGGAGTCACGGCTCTCGCCGGGCACGAGCTGGACGGCGTCCGCGGGCAGCCCGGCGCCGCCGACGGCGTCCCGGATCACCCGGACGAGGGCGGTGTTGGACTCGTAGGCGGAGGCCGAGCCGCGCAGCAGGACGGCGTTGCCGGACTTCAGGCACAGCGCGGCGGCGTCCACGGTGACGTTCGGGCGGGCCTCGTAGATGATGCCGACCACACCGAGCGGGACGCGGACCTGGCGCAGGTCGATGCCGTTGGGGAGGGTGGAGCCGCGCACCACCTCGCCGACCGGGTCGGGCAGCTTCGCGACGTCGCGGACGTCGGCGGCGATGGCGCGGACACGCTCGGGGGTGAGGGTGAGCCGGTCGACCACGGACTCGCTGGTGCCGTTCTCCCGGGCCTTGGCCACGTCCTTGGCGTTGGCCTCGACGATCTCGCCGGTCCGGACCTCCAGGGCGTCGGCGATGGCGAGCAGCGCGTCGTCCTTCACGGCGCGCGGGAGCGGCGCGAGATCGGCGGCGGCGGCCTTGGCCCGGTAGGCGGCCCGGGTGACCGGGGACATCGAGTCGTACGGCGAGAGCGTGGTCATGGGGGGAAGAGTAGTGCGCGGCACCGGGCCGTTCAGCCGTCGTCCCACACCGCGAGACGGGTCAAAAGGGGGTGAAGCCCGCCGGGAACCAGCCTCGGCGGCACCGGGCCGTCAGAACGGGTGCACGCCCACCGGAGTCGCGGGCGCGGGGCCGTGTCCCTCGGCGATGCGCTGGTGGTACGTCTCGCGGTCGATGACCTCGAGGCCGACGATCTCCCAGGCCGGCAGTCCGGCGGTCTGCCGGTGCTCGCCCCACAGCCGCAGCGCGACGGCGGCCGCGTCATGGAGGTCGCGGGCCTCCTCCCAGTAGCGGATCTCCGCGTGGTCGCCGGCGTATCTGCTGGTCAGCAGGAAGGGGTGGTCGTGGGCGAGCTGTTCCAGGGCGCGCCGCAGGTCGGGCAGCGGCACCTCCTCCCCGGAGACGCTGAGGGTGACGTGCCACAGCCGGGGCAGGTCCCTGGGCCCCTCACGCCGCTCGTAGGTGTCTCCGGCCGCGACACTCGTCAGAGCACCGCGGGACGCCGGCCCGGGGCGCGCTCGTCTCACGACGGCCTCCTTCTCGCATGACCCTTGACGGAACGTGTCCCATCAACATGTCCCCGAGAGAAAGTGGAGCAGGCCGCCGGGCTCCGCGTGGCGGTTTTACGGAACGTCCCCCACCGGGGGCGTTCCTTACGCCCTGTTCTACGAGTGGCTTTACGAGTGCGACGAGCGCAGCAGTACCAGGTCGTCCCTGTGTACGACCTCGCGTTCGTACGCCGGACCCAGTTCGCGCGCCAGTTCCCGGGTCGAACGCCCGATCAGCAGGGGGATCTCCTTGGCGTCGAAGTTGACGAGTCCCCGGGCCACAGCGCGTCCCGCGCCGTCCCGCAGTTCGACCGGGTCGCCGGCGCTGAACTCCCCCTCCACGGAGGCGATGCCGGCGGGCAGCAGAGAGGTGCGCCGCTCGACGACCGCGCGGACGGCGCCGTCGTCGAGGGTGAGGGAGCCCTGCGGGGTGGAGGCGTGCTGGAGCCACAGCAGCCGGTCGGCGGAGCGCTTGCCGCTGGGGTGGAAGTAGGTGCCGGTGTCGCCGCCGCTCAGCGCCTCCGCGGCGTGGACGGCGCTGGTCAGTACCACCGGGATGCCCGCGGCCGCGGCGATCCCGGCGGCCTCGACCTTGGTGACCATGCCGCCGGTGCCGACCCCGGCCTTGCCCGCGCTGCCGATCTCGACCTCGGCGAGGTCCCCGGGTCCCCGCACCTCCGCTATCCGCGAGGTGCCCGGCTTGCTCGGGTCGCCGTCGTAGACGCCGTCGACGTCGGAGAGCAGCACCAGCAGGTCGGCGTGGACGAGGTGGGCGACGAGGGCGGCGAGGCGGTCGTTGTCGCCGAAGCGGATCTCGTCGGTGGCGACGGTGTCGTTCTCGTTGACGACCGGCAGGGCGCCCATCGCGAGCAGCTTGTCCAGGGTGCGGGAGGCGTTGCGATGGTGGGCGCGGCGGCTCATGTCGTCGCTGGTGAGCAGCACCTGTCCGACACGGATGCCGTAGCGGGCGAGGGACGCGGTGTAGCGGGCGACGAGCAGGCCCTGGCCGACGCTGGCGGCGGCCTGCTGACGGGCGAGGTCCCTGGGCCGGCGGCGCAGACCGAGCGGGGCGAGCCCGGCCGCGATGGCTCCGGAGGAGACCAGTACGATCTCCCGCTCCCCGCCGCTGCGCACCTTGGCGAGGACGTCGACGAGAGCGTCGACGCGGTCGGCGTCCAGGCCACCCGCGGCGGTGGTCAGCGACGAGGAGCCCACCTTGACTACGATCCTGCGGGCCGCGCCCACGGCCTGCCTTGCCTCGGTCACCTTGCCTGCTGTCCCCTCGCCCCGTACCGGCTGCCTTAGCGGCAATCGCTGCCTGTGCGGCAATCTACGCGAAGGGGGCCGCGCGTGCGCATCGGTCCAGCCCCCGGACAGGCACACAGTAACCGTTTGCTCACGGTTCGCGTACGGCAAAAAGGTTGTACCCGTTGCCTATAGAAATTAAACCCTTCACCAATTTAAATTGACCGTTGTGTCACCTACCGTTCGCCACCCGAAGCGCATCCTGCTCCGATCGGGCAAGAGTCCCTATGACGTCTTCTCCGTGGAGCAGGCCCTCCACCAGGACGTCATCGCCACCAACTCCGGCAACCTGATCTTCCAGGACGCCGCGCACAAGATCCTCGAGACGCCGGACACCGAGGTCTTCTCGAACGGCGGACGCACCGAGGTGGCCGCGGCGGCGCGCATCAACGCGGAGTACGACGCGTTCGTCGTGCCGCTCGCCAACGCCTTCCGCCCGTCCTTCGAGGTGGCGCTGCAGCGGCTGACCCGTCTCATCTCCAAGCTGCGCATCCCCGTAGTGGTGCTCGGCGTGGGCGCGCAGACCGGTGTGGGCTACGACGCGGCGCGGCTGAAGCGGATCGAGCCGACGGTGCGCGCGTTCTGCTCGGCGGTGCTGGACCGCAGCGCCTCGATCGGCGTGCGCGGCGAGTTCACCGAGACGTACCTGCGGGACATGGGCTTCAAGGACATCGAGGTCATCGGCTGCCCGTCCCTGTTCATGTACGGCCGTGAACTCGACGTGCGCAAGCAGGTTCCCGGTCTGACGGCCGAGTCGCGGATCGCGATCAACGGCTCGCACAGCGCGGTGAAGAAGCAGGGGCTGGGCCGGATCATCAGCCGCACCCACGAGCACTACCCCAATCTGCGCTTCATCGGCCAGAACCTCAGCGACGCGCGGCAGCTGCACTGGCGGGACATGTCGGACCCGAACGCCGCGGTGACCGCGATACCGACGCACCCGGACCACCCGATGTACCGGGAGGACAAGGTGCGGGTGTACGTCGACCCGATCACCTGGATCGACGAGCTGCGCCCGTTCGACTTCTCCTTCGGCTCCCGCATCCACGGCAACATCGCGGCGCTGCTCGCCGGGACTCCGGCTACGGTGCTGTGCGGGGACTCGCGCACGCTGGAGCTGTGCCGCTACTTCGAGATCCCGCACCAGCGCCTGGACAAGGTCGCCAAGGACCCGGAGGCGGCGGACCCGGCGCGGCTGTACGAGCAGGCCGACTTCAGCGGGCTGACCGGCAACCACGCCGAGCGCTTCGAGCGGTTCACCCGCTTCCTCGACAAGAACGGGCTGCAGAACACCTTCACGCACGGCGACGGCGGCGCCGCCTTCGAGAAGCGGATGCGATCGCTGGCGTTCCCGCCGGGCGTGCGCCCCTGGAACGACGCCGACCTGGCCTCGCTCACCACGCGGTTCGGCTGGCTGCACGCCCAGGTCGGCGAGCTGTCCAAGGACAACGACCGGCTGCGGCGGGAGCTGGCCCGGTCCAAGCGCGTCAAGGACGCGGTCCCCGCGCCCGCGGCCTCCGTCTACCGGCGCGCGCGCCGGGTGGTGGGCCGGGCACTGCACTCGGGCAAGTAGCGGGGCGCGCGGCGCCGGCGGGTGTCAGGCCGCCGCCGCGCCGATCCCGCCGCTCGGCAGCAGCCGCCTGATCCTCCGCAGCGCCCGGCGCGGAAGGGAGCGGGCGGCCGGCTCGCGGTATCCCGGGAAGGCACGGGCCTCACGGGGCTCGGCGAGATACACGTCGTCGGGGATGCCGGCCGTCCCGGACCGGAAGTGCGGGTAGGCGAGGTACAGGCGGGTGCCGCGCTTCTCCAGCAGCGCGGCGGCCTGCTTCCCGGCCCGTACGAACTCCACGACGTCCAGCAGCGGCTCGATCCGCTGCTCGGCCACCAGGTGCAGCCGCAGCCGCTCGTGGACCTTCAGACGGCGGGCCACCCCGGGCGTCCAGTAGGCGTCCATCAGCGGCTTCGCCAGCTCGAGCTTGTTCCGGCGGACCGCCTCGCCGTCCTTGAGGAACCTGGGCCCGAACTGCGGCAGCAGGGTGATGAGGAAGGGCCGGACCATCAGGTCGTCGCGCCGGGGGCCGGCCGGGACCATGTCGGCGATCAGCTTCATCAGGGCGCGCGCGGAGTCGAAGCGCAGCGTGTAGCTGCCGGTCTTCGTCACGTGCTTGCCGTCCTCGCGGCCCACCAGGTAGTAGCAGGTGTGATCGGCGAGCACGGAGACGCCGTCCGCCCGCAGGTAGGCCTCCAGGGTGAAGAGCGCGTCCTCGCCGGTCCACAGCGATTCGTCGAACCGCATGCCGTGCCGCTCCAGCAGCGCGCGGCGGAACAGTTTCTGCGCGCTCAGCGTGAACTTGATGTTGGAGGAGAAGACGTCGGTCCGGTCGAGGGTCCGGCCGAACATGGACTTCGGCGGGGTTCGGTTGACGCCCTCGACCCGGCCGAGGACGACGTCGGTGCCGTTCCGGTCGGCCATGGCGACCATGCGTTCCAGGGCCTCGGTGCCGAGCCGGTCGTCGGCGTCGAGGAAGAAGACGTAACGTCCGGCGGCCTTGCCGAGGCCGACGTTGCGCGGGCCGCTGGGGCTGCCGGAGTTCTCCTGGCGGACGACGGTGACCGGCATCTCGGCGCGGGCCGCGAACTCCTCCAGGTACTCCCCCGTGCCGTCCGTCGAGCCGTCGTCGACCGCGATGACCTCCATCCGGGCCGCGCCGATCGTCTGGGCCTCGACGGACGCCAGGCACTCGACCAGATACGGCATCGCTTCGTACGCCCCGATGACTACGGTCACATCAGGCTGCGTCACGACGGTCACGGTTCCCCCTTGGTCACAGAACATTTCCCCCGAATCACATCATTCGCAACCTGTTAGACGGGGTCCTGTCGGAAGCGGTTGCCTGACGCCGAGTGATGAGTGAGGCACGCCACACGGGACGCGGCGGCCGTATCCGAAGGTACGCACGGCTGGTAAGAGCTGCTCATCCGTCCGGCAGGGGGTCGGTAAGGAGACGTGAAAAAGGGCCGGCCCTCGGAGTTCTCCGGGGGCCGGCCCTTCAGGGCGGAGTCGTCAGACCGCGCTCACGTCGTCCGTCTCACCGGCGGAGGCGCTCCGCTGGGCCGGCAGCGCGGTGGTCAGCTCGGCCGCCTCGGCGGGGTCGACGTTGGCCGCGCCCACCCGCGACTGCTGGCCGACGTTGCGGGTCTCGGCCTTCAGGGCCAGATCGGCGACCGCGGTGTTGAACTGGTCGATCGACTTCGGCTCGTCCGGGCCCAGCAGATACTGCTTGAGCTCCTTGCGGTCCCCGGCCAGCGGGTCGGCGGACGTGGCTCGGACCGCGTCCAGCAGGCCGCCCAGCTCGGACGCGCTGTTGGACAGGATCGTCGCGGCGCGCACAGCCGTGTTCTGCCGCTTGAACTCCTCCACGCCCAGCTCGCCGGAGTCCGTTACCGCGTACGGCTTGCCGCTCGCGATGAAGTCGGAGACCACCGAGGAGATGTCGGAGACCATCGCGTCGGACACGTTGAAGCAGTCGTACAGGCGCGGCTCGGCACCGGTGATGACCTTGTGCTCGTACGCCGGGAAGGACTCCCAGTAGGCGGCGTTCCACTCGGCGCGCAGCCGGGCGATCTCCTGGTGCCGCTCCACGTCGACGATGCCGTCGCGGGTGGCCTCGGCCTCGTCGCCCTTGTCGCCGCCGGCGCCGGCCAGCTCGGCGAGGCGCGCCTCGATCCGGGCCAGCTCGGCCCGGGCCCGCTCCTGCGCGGCGGTGTCGGCGGTGAAGCGGGAGTCGGCGGCACGCTCGGCGGCGGCCTTCTCGACCAGGGTGGTGACGCGGCGGTGCGCGGCGCCGGCCTGGGCGCTGACGGTGCCGGTGAAGGGATGCGGCTTGTACAGGACACGCACCGGCGGGTCGGCCGTGACCAGCTTCCGCACGATGTTCTCACCGGCCAGCACGATCGAGGTGTTGCCGGGGTTGCCGTCCCAGCCCTCCCAGGTGGGGGCGTACAGCACGGTCGGGATGCGTCCCTCGGGCACGCCCTGCCAGGTGGTGATCGGCGCGAGCTGCGGGCGGCCGACCTCGACGATGTCCTCGTCGCGGACGCCGACGTCGGCGATGGCGTAGCGGTCACGGCCCGCCCGGCCGGCGGTCCACACCTCGTCGTACACCTTGCTGTACGGGTTGACACTGGCCAGCTTGTCGCTGTCGCCGTGGCCGATGAAGACGTGCTTCATGGTGGGCACGCGCAGCAGGTGGATGTTCTTGCCCACGTTGGCCGCGTAGAGCGCGACGCGCACCGTCGACAGGTCCAGGTTCATCAGGTGCACCCCTCCGGGCACGCAGATGACGGGGACGGTGGTGGGGGCGAGGTTGTTCAGGATGGCGCGCTCGCGGAGGATGATCAGCGGCCGCGTCTCCAGCTGCTCCATCGTCTCCAGCCACATGTTGACCTGGTACACGGAGTCCTTGGAGCCGGAGAAGTACAGCACCGTCTCCGGCTTGTAGGCGGCCAGCCAGTCGTCCACGGCGGCGAGCACGGCCTCGGCCTTCGGCGGGGTCCGGCGGCCGCGCACGTACGGCAGCAGCACCGCGACGTAGAGGCAGCCGAGGGCCACGGTGATCCCGGCGCAGATGAAGCCGACAAGGGCGTCGTCCAGCGCGGCGGAGACCAGGAGACCGGCGACCGCGAACAGGTCGAGGTGCAGCATCTTCTCCGCGGAGCGGTGCAGCAGGCGGCGCGGCGGCGCGTCCGGGATGCGGATGCGGGACTTCAGGTCGATGTTGCGGGTGGCGACCGGCATCCGGCGGCGGTTGCGGATCAGCGTCACGAGCGCGCCGTGCGGAGCCTGCAGGCCGTAGAAGGCGATGAAGCAGGCGACCGCGGCGTAGAAGACCAGGTTGTCCGCCAGGGACATCCGGGCCAGCAGCAGGATCAGCAGCAGCTGCCTGATCAGGAACCGGATCGACAGGCCGGCCCGGACCTTGCTCAGGCGGTTGATCAGATAGCTGCCCTTGCGGTGCAGAAAGTGGTCCGCCAGGTACGTCACGGCGGCCGCGACCACGAAGGCGTACACGCTGGGGAGGAGCGCGGCCAGCATGAGGCAGGGGAAGCCCAGCATCATGAGGGCCGCCGCGGCCAGCTCGGCCGCGCTGCCCACCCGGGCGACGCGAATAGCGGTGGATATCACGGAGAAACCTGCTCTGGGAGGGGGGAGTGCCGGTTTTGTTCGGTATTGCCGGAATCGAGCGGCGATCGCGGGCCGTACCGATTTTTTAAGAGGTGTACGGACTCAGGCCTCTGCGAACGCCCAGTGAATGAGCGAGTGCAGAGGCCTGAATTCCCAAAAGCTATTTACCGCGATTATTACACGCCGTCCTGACGGTCCAGCACCGTGGCCAGAGCCTGCTCGAAACCGGAGGCCCTGGCGGCGCCCGCGGTCGGGTCCTGCTGGCGGACGTCGATGACGTGACCGGTCAGCTCCGACAGCAGCACGTCCAGGGAGGTGCGGGCCACCGCCTCGGAGGAGAGCAGCGAGCCGGCCGGCTCCTGGCCGAACGCCTTGGTGCGCATCGGGGTGGCGGTGCGCTCGGGGTTGATGCAGTTGACGCGGATGCCCTCGGACGCCCACTCGTCGGACAGCGCCTGGGTGAGGTTCACCATGGCGGCCTTGGTGGAGGAGTAGAGGCTGTACTCGGCGCGGCCGCGGGTGTAGCTGCTGGAGGTGTAGAGCAGCAGCTGGCCCTTTGTCTCCGACAGGTACTTGTAGGAGGAGCGCGCGATCTGCACCGGGGCCAGGTAGTTGACCTTCAGCGCCTCCTCGATGGTGGCGTTGTCGGTCTCGGCGAGCTTGCCGATGCGCAGCACGCCCGCGGTGTTGACCACGTAGTCGATCCGGCCGGTCTCCGCATACGCCTTGGACAGCGCGTCGTCGACCTCCTCCGGGTTCTCCACGTGGGTGCCGGTGGTGGAGCGGCCCAGCGCGTACACGGAGGCGCCGTAGGACTCGGCGAGTTCGGCGATGTCCTTGCCGATGCCGTAGGAGCCGCCGAAGATGACGACCGTCTTGCCGGTCAGCAGCTCGCGGTAGGCCTCCTCGCCGTTCTGCTCCGGGGCCGCCGTCGAGGCGAGCTGGAACAGCTTGTCGGCGATGAAGACGTCGACCGGCTGGGTCACCTTCATGTTGTACTCGTCACCCGCGACGACGTGGATCGGCACGTCCGGCAGGTACTTGAGCACGACGGAGCAGTCGTCCGTGGCCTGGAAGTTGGGGTCACCGGAGGCGACCTCGTAGGCGCGGCGGATCGTGGACAGCTTGAAGGCCTGCGGGGTCTGGCCGCGGCGCAGCCGGGAGCGGTCCGGGATCTCGGTGATGAACTCGCCGTCCTCGCCGTGCGTGCGCGTGACGATGATGGTGTCCGCGGACGGGATGGCCACGTCCACGGCCTGGAAGCGCTCCAGCGCGGTCACGCAGTCGTCGATGACGCGCTGCGAGAGCAGGGGGCGCACGGCGTCGTGGAAGAGGACGTTGACGTCCTCGCCCTCGGCCAGCCCCTCACCGAGGGCGGAAATCGCGCGCTCGGTGGTCTCGTTCCGGGTCGAACCGCCCTCGATGACCTTCTTGACCTTGGTGAAACCGGCCTTGGCGACGATCTTCTCGATGTCCGGCACATAACCGGGCGCCATCAGCACGATGATGTCGTCGATCGAGTCGGCGTTCTCGAAAGTGGTCAGCGTGTGCTCGATGACTGCCTTGCCGGCGATCTTCAGCAGCTGCTTGGGGATCGAAAGACCCACCCGCTGGCCGGTGCCACCGGCCAGGACGACTGCGGTGGTTCGGGGCTTGGCTATGTGCTGTGACACAGGCTGACCTACCTTGGGGCGACAGGGAACGTTCGAAATGGTCCCACTTCGGGTAACCGCTGTGCAAGGTGAGTGACGTCCCATGCATATGTGCGCGCCACCTGTCATTCACCTTGCGCCCCAGGTGATTGGGCGACGGCCACCGTGAACCTCCGTGGAATTGCTGTGAGTAAGTCCACAGGTCCCTCACAGGCCCCGGCGGGAGGGGTGTTCAGCGGCCCCCCAGCCGTTTCAGGCAGCGGTGACCGAGGACCCGGACGAGCTCCTTCGACGGCGTCCGGTGCACATCGCGCGCGAGGGGGCCGCCTCCGCTCGCGAAGGCGGCAGCCGCGAGTGCGCCGTACAGCGCCCGAGCCGCCGCTTCCGGGGTCATCCGGGGCTCCGGCGAGCACGGTACCGGCTGCTCGGGCACCGTGGACAGCAGGCCCGGATCGCCGAGGACCCGGACACCGAGGGCGGCGATCCGATCCGCCGCCGAGGCGCCGATCGCGGCGGCTGCCTCGGCCGCCCAGCGGGGGGGTGGCGATCCTCACGTCGGCGGGTGTCGGGCTGCACATGTTCTTCATATGCATCACGGCACCGTTGCGGACCAGCCGGGAATACAGCTCGTCGGGCAGCCCATTGTCGCGGAATTCGACGTTAAGATTCCGCAGCATTTCGGTCTCGGCCAGGGTAAGGGACCGATTCGCGGTGTCCGGAACCGGCCACAGAAGATTCTCCGGCAGTCCGAGCAGTGCCTCGAAGGTGCGCATCAGGCCGCCGCGGTCGCGGTCGTCCACCACGACGACGGTGACCCGCCCGCTCCCGGCGGCCCGGACCCAGCGGGCCACGAGCCGGTCGTGCCGGTGCCGCCGCCAGAAGCTGGGGTTGGGCTCGTCGTACGGCGGTCTGCGCAGCATGTGCTCCAGCCAGTCCTCGTAGCCCATGCGCAGGCCGTTCTGCACGTACTGCTGCCACTGCGAGGGCATGATCCTCGCCAGCGGGCGCAGGGTGACCAGGACATGCACGCGGTCGCCGCCGAGCTGCTCGACGATCCGGGCGGCGGTGGCGTCGTCCGGGGCGTCGGCGAAGAACTCGCTGCTGATGACCGAGGTTTTCTCCCCGGTGGCCCGCACCCGCTCCGGCAGCCGGGTCCAGTGCCTCTCGGTGGGCACGGTGTCGCCCATCATCGCGGGCCGGGCGCAGGCGGCGAGGGCGGCCTCCATGGGGTGCCTGCTGTGCGCGGGGAACACCACGCCGTGCTCCGGCAGCCGGTCCCGCGCCGCGAACAGCGCGCCCTGGACGGCGGTGGTCCCCGTCTTGTGCGGGCCGATGTGCAGCAGCCGGGTGCCCGTGGGCAGCGGCGCGGGCATGTCACTCGTACAGTCCGTCTCCATGGTCAAGGGACGGTAAGAGTTCCGCCTGAGGCGGAACTGAGAGGAGCCTGGGACCCGGATGAGTCCCGGGCCCCGCTCACACAGGTTTCCGGGGCGCCCGAGGGGGCCGCTTTCCGGGGCTCCCGAGGGGGCCGCGTCACACGGTCCGGACGCCGGGCTCGTCCGCCTCCACCCGCAGCCGCGTCAGGGTGCTCGCGGCGGACTTCGGCGCCAGCACCGTGCCGACGGTCCGCACCTGGGCGTCGAGACCGTCGCGGCCGATGTCGAAGAGGTGGTAGCCGCGGTGGGCGTCGATCACCCTCCAGTGCGGGTTGTCCGCCTTCAGCGGGTCCCACTGGGCGTGGAAGGCGGCCTGGTCCTGGTCGCCGTTGCTGGAGATGGAGGTGCCGACGAACTCGGCGCCGACGACGGCGGACCCGGGGTCGGCGAAGTCCTCCTTGAGGTCGCTGATCATCGTCAGGTGCCGGTCGCCGCTGAGCACGACCGGGTTGCGGACGCCGGCGAACTCCCCCAGCAGGGCGTTGCGTTCCGCCTGATAGCCGTCCCAGGCGTCGTAGTACCAGAGCTTGCCGTCGCCGGGCAGCAGGTCGGTCTCGGCCATCATGATCTGCGAGGCGACGAGGTTCCAGTGGGCCGGTGAGCCGTGCAGCCCGTCCAGCAGCCACCGCTTCTGCGCGGCGCCGAGCATGGTGAGCGACGGGTCCTCGGCGCCGGCCTGGCTCGTGGCCTGGTCGCCGCGGAACTGCCGGGTGTCCAGCACGTTGAGCCGGGCCAGGCGGCCGAAGTCCAGGCGGCGGTACATCTGGATGTGCGGGCCGTCCGGGACGGCGGTGGCGCGGACCGGCATGTGCTCGTAGTAGGCCTGGTACGCGGCGGTCAGCCGGGCCGTGAACGCGTCGTGCGACTGCTTGCCGGGGTCCTGCGGGACCTCACCGGCGTAGTCGTTGTCGACCTCGTGGTCGTCGAAGGTGACCACCCAGGGGGCGTTCGCGTGCATCGCGGCGAGGTCGGGGTCGGTGCGGTACTGGGCGTAGCGGTTGCGGTACTCGGTGAGCGTGTACGGCTCCCCGGTGCCCTCGTGCCGCCGTACGGCCGTCGCGGACGGCGTGGACTCGTAGATGTAGTCGCCGACGAACAGGACGATGTCCGGGTCCTGGGCGAGCATGTCGGCGTACGGCGTGAAGTAGCCGTGCTGCCAGTTCTGACAGGAGGCGAGCGCGACGCGCAGGGAGCCGCCCCGCTGGTACGGGTGGGGCGCGGTGCGGGTCCGGCCGGTGGGCGAGAGCTGCCCACCCACCCGGAAGCGGTACCAGTACCGGCGGTCCGGGCGCAGCCCCCGTACGTCCACGTGCACGCTGTGCCCGAACTCGGGACGGGCCTGGGCGGTCCCCCGGCGGGCGGTCCGGCGGAACCGCTCGTCCTCGGCCAGTTCCCACTCCACCGGGACGATCGTGTCCGGCATCCCGCCGCCGTTCAGCGGGTCGGGGGCGAGCCGGGTCCACAGCACGATGCCGTCGGGCAGCGGGTCGCCGGAGGCCACGCCGAGGGTGAACAGGCCGTCGGGGAGCGGGTTTCCGGCGGCGCGGGCGGTGCCCGGCAGCCATAGCTGGGCGGATGCCGCGGCGCCGAGGACGGCGGCGCCCGCGGTCAGAAAGCGGCGTCGGTCGGGCTGCGGTGCTGCTCCGGTCATTCGGCTGACTCCCTTGCCACACGGGCCTCTTGGGCTTCACTCGCGGACCACCGGAAGCTCCCACGGCCGGACGGCCCGGACGCCGAACGGCAGCGTTCGCATGCATGACAAGTAGGCGGACAACAGAAAACCCGCCGCGGCACCGGGACCACGTGGAGAACGTGGTGGTGCCGCGACGGGTCACGACCTGTCAGAAAGCTTTTCGAGTAGCGCAGTCGAGGGTGCAGACGCCCCAGCCGACCCGGCCGGTGAGGACGTCCGGGTCAGCGGGGAAACGCGGTGCCGAGCCGGGCCCCGGAGGCGACGGTGCCGAGGGTGCCGGCGCCGAAGACGGAGGAGCCCTTCGCGGTCGTACGGCCGGGGAAGAGCCAGACGGCGCCGGCGCCGGAGTCCTCCAGGGGAGCGCCGATGACCAGCCCGGCCAGGGCCATGCCGGTGGCGACGGCCAGCCGCGCCGACGGGAGGATGGACCGGGCTGCGACACGTCGGCTCCGGGGTGGGAGAGCGAAGTGTGCGACACGGCAGGGACCGATGTCCCTGCCGTGTCGCACAGTTCGACTCACCCGGGAGCGGCGGGGTTGCCCCACCGGACGCCGGGACTTGTCCCGGCGTCCACCGCTGCGCGCCCGCCCGGTCCTACTCGAACGGGTCGAACTCGTCGTACTCGCGCAGCGCCTCGTCCCGCTCGGCCTGCTTGTCGCGCCGCCGCTGGGCGGCCGGCCGGGCCGCGTCGAAGCGGTGGTCCTCGCCGCGCCGGCCCAGCATCTCGGCGCCGGCCATGGCGGTCGGCTCCCAGTCGAAGACGACCGCGTTGTCCTCGGGCCCGATGGCCACGCCGTCGCCGACGCGGGCACCCGCCTTCATCAGCCGCTCCTCGACACCGAGGCGGTTCAGGCGGTCGGCGAGGTAGCCGACGGCCTCGTCGTTGTTGAAGTCGGTCTGCCGCACCCAGCGCTCGGGCTTCTCGCCGCGCACCCGGAACAGCGGCTCGCCGCCGGCATCCTCGCGGGTGACCGTGAAGCCCGCGTCGTCCACGGCCTGCGGCCGGATGACGATCCGCGTCGCCTCCTCCTTGGGCCGGGCGGCGCGCGCCTTCGCGATCAGCTCGCCGAGCGCGAAGGACAGCTCCCGCAGCCCGATGTGGGCCACCGCCGACACCTCGAAGACGCGGTAGCCGCGCTCCTCCAGATCGGGGCGGACCATCTCGGCGAGGTCCTTGCCGTCCGGCACGTCGACCTTGTTCAGGACGACGATCCGGGGCCGGTTGTCCAGTCCGCCGTACTGCCGCAGTTCCTCCTCGATGATGTCGAGGTCGGAGACCGGGTCGCGCTCGGACTCGAGGGTCGCGGTGTCCAGCACGTGCACCAGCACGCTGCACCGCTCCACGTGCCGCAGGAACTCCAGGCCCAGGCCCTTGCCCTGGCTGGCGCCCGGGATCAGACCGGGCACGTCGGCGATGGTGTAGACGGTCGAACCGGCCGTGACCACGCCCAGGTTGGGCACCAGGGTGGTGAACGGATAGTCGGCGATCTTCGGCTTGGCCGCGCTGAGCACCGAGATCAGCGAGGACTTGCCCGCGCTCGGGTAACCCACCAGGGCCACGTCCGCGACCGTCTTCAGCTCCAGGACGATGTCCTGGAGGTCCCCCGGCTCGCCGAGCAGCGCGAAGCCGGGCGCCTTGCGGCGGGCGGACGCCAGCGCCGCGTTGCCGAGGCCGCCCCGGCCGCCCTGCGCGGCGATGTACGAGGTGCCGTGGCCGACCAGGTCGGCGAGCACGTTGCCGGCCTTGTCCAGGACGACGGTGCCGTCCGGCACGGGCAGGACCAGGTCCTGGCCCTCCTTGCCGGAGCGGTTGCCGCCTTCGCCGGGCTTGCCGTTGGTCGCCTTGCGGTGCGGGGAGTGGTGATAGTCGAGCAGCGTGGTGACCGACTGGTCGACAGTCAGGATCACGTCGCCGCCACGGCCGCCGTTGCCGCCGTCCGGGCCGCCGAGCGGCTTGAACTTCTCACGGTGGACGGAGGCACAGCCGTGGCCTCCGTTACCCGCGGCGACATGCAGCTCGACGCGGTCCACGAAGGTGGTCATGGTTCATGCCTCCAGAACTACGGTGATGTCTCTTGCGTAACACGCGAAAGGCGGACCCGCCTTCCCGACCGGGAAGTGAGGTCCGCCTCGCGAAAGGTTCGAACGGAACGCTCGGGTCAGGCGACCGGAACGACGTTCACGACCTTGCGGCCACGGTGGGTACCGAACTCCACCGCACCGGGCTGCAGCGCGAACAGCGTGTCGTCGCCGCCACGGCCGACGCCGGCGCCCGGGTGGAAGTGGGTGCCGCGCTGGCGGACCAGGATCTCACCCGCGTTGACGACCTGACCGCCGAAGCGCTTCACGCCGAGCCGCTGGGCATTGGAGTCGCGACCGTTCCGGGTGGACGATGCGCCCTTCTTGTGTGCCATTTCTCCTCAGTCCCTTACTTCGCAGCCGCGGGGATCTCAGTGACCTTGATCGCCGTGTACTGCTGGCGGTGGCCCTGACGACGGCGGTAGCCGGTCTTGTTCTTGTAGCGAAGGATGTCGATCTTGACGCCCTTGTGGTGGTCCACGACCTCGGCCTGGACCTTGATGCCGGCCAGCACCCACGGGTCGCTGGTCACAGCGTCGCCGTCGACAACGAGCAGGGTCGAGAGCTCGACCGTGTCGCCAACCTTGGCGGTGGAAATCTTGTCAACCTCAACGATGTCGCCGACAGCAACCTTGTGCTGGCGACCACCGCTGCGCACGATGGCGTACACGCGGATCTCACTCTCTCGCTCGGGAACGGCACCCCCGCAGTCCAGCCGCCCGGGCATGAACACGGACGGCCTCTCCCGGCCACCGAGGCACCCGGGAGGAAGAGGTTTACGGGGATGTGGCGTGTCACTCGACACGCCGACGGTCAAGGTTACGGGGCCACGGCCGAAGGGGTCAAACCGGGCCCGGCGGGTGTGGGGCCGGTCACGTGGACCGGCCCCACCCCCCGGGGCGTCAGCCCTCGTCGCCGGCGGGGACCGTGGTGGTCTTCTTCGCCGTCGTCTTGGCGGCGGCCGTCTTGGCGGTCTTGGCCGCCTTCTTGGCCGTCGTCTTCTTGGCGGCCGCCTTCTTGGCCGCGGTCTTCTTGGTGGCGGTCTTCTTGGTGGCCGCCTTCTTCGCCGTGGCCTTCTTGGCGGTCTTGCGAGCCGTCTTCTTGGCCGGAGCCGCCTCCTCGACGGTCTCCTCGGCCGCCGGCGCCTCGGTCACCGTCTCAGCGGCGACCGGGGTCTCCTCCGCCGCGGCCGACGGGACGACCGTCACGGCCGTCTCCTCGGAGGCGGTCGGCGCGGTGGCCTTGCGCACGGCACGGCGGCGCGGGCGGGCCGGGGCGGCGCTCTCCGCCTCCGCGGCCGGAGCCGGGGCCTCGGCCGCGGGCTGCTCCACCGGGGCCGCGGGCGCGGTCTCGGACACCGTCACCACGGCGGCCTCGGCTCCCGCGGGCGAACCGGCGGGCGCCGACACCTTCCGGGTCGCCCGGCGGCGCGTACGGCCCTTGGGCGCGGCCTCCTCGGCGGCGGGCTCGGCCTGCGGCTCCGGCACCATCTGGTCCTCGGCGGCCGCCGGCTCGGCCAGCGCCTCCGCGGCGGGCTCGGGCAGTACCGGGCGCGCCGCCGCCTCCTCGGCGGTGACGTCCTGGGCGGTCGGCGCGGCGGCGGCCACGGCCGCCTCCGTCCTCGGAGCCTTCTCGGTCTCCGCGGCCTTCTCCGCCTTCGGGGCCCTCTCCGCCTTCGGCGCGCCCGCCGGTGCCGAGGCCCGGCGGCTCGCGCGGCGGCGGGAACGACCGCGGCCGGCCGCCGCCTCCGCCTCGGCGACGCTGCTGTACAGCTCCTCGTCCGGCGCGAAGTCCGGCCCGGGCAGCGCGACGGGCTCGGCGAACTCGGCGGCCACCTCGACGGCGGTCTCCACCTCGGGCTCGACGGCCTCGCCGGTCTCCACCGCCACGGCGGCGGTCTCGTGCACGTGCTCCTGCGCGTCGCCGCCCCGGCCGCGCTTCTTGCGCTTGCCGCCACCGCCGCCGGCCGCGGCCGGCTGCTCCATGTGGACGATGACACCACGGCCGTTGCAGTGGACGCAGGTCTCGGAGAACGACTCCAGCAGGCCCTGGCCGACGCGCTTGCGGGTCATCTGCACCAGGCCGAGCGAGGTCACCTCGGCCACCTGGTGCTTGGTCCGGTCCCGGCCCAGGCACTCCAGCAGGCGGCGCAGCACCAGGTCCCGGTTGGACTCGAGCACCATGTCGATGAAGTCGATGACGATGATGCCGCCGAGGTCGCGCAGCCGGAGCTGGCGCACGATCTCCTCGGCCGCCTCCAGGTTGTTCCTGGTGACCGTCTCCTCGAGGTTGCCGCCCTGACCGGTGAACTTGCCGGTGTTGACGTCGACGACGACCATCGCCTCGGTCCGGTCGATCACCAGCGAACCGCCGCTCGGCAGCCAGACCTTGCGGTCCAGCGCCTTGGCGAGCTGCTCGTCGATCCGGTAGGTGGCGAAGACGTCGACCTCGCTGGTCCACTTCGACAGCCGCTCGGCGAGGTCGGGCGCCACGTGCGAGACGTAGCCGTGGATGGTCTGCCACGCCTCGTCACCGCTGACGACGACCTTGGAGAAGTCCTCGTTGAAGATGTCGCGGACGACCCGGACGGTCATGTCCGGCTCGCCGTAGAGCAGCGTCGGGGCGTTGCCGCTCTTGGCCTTCTTCTGGATCTCCTCCCACTGCGCCTGGAGCCGCTCGACGTCACGGCGCAGCTCGTCCTCGCTCGCGCCCTCGGCGGCGGTGCGCACGATGACGCCCGCGTCCTCGGGGACGATCTTCTTGAGGATGGTCTTCAGCCGGGCCCGCTCGGTGTCGGGCAGCTTGCGGCTGATGCCGGTCATCGAACCCTCGGGCACGTACACGAGGTAGCGGCCCGGGAGGGAGACCTGGCTGGTCAGACGGGCGCCCTTGTGGCCGATGGGGTCCTTCGTCACCTGGACGAGCACCGACTGGCCGGACTTGAGGGCGGCTTCGATACGGCGCGGCCCGTTGGCCATGCCGAGTGCCCCGAAGTTGACCTCACCGGCGTACAGGACGGCGTTGCGGCCCTTGCCGATGTCGATGAAGGCGGCCTCCATCGACGGCAGCACGTTCTGGACCTTGCCCAGGTAGACGTTGCCGACGTACGAGGTCGACTGCTCCTTGTTGACGTAGTGCTCGACCAGCACGTCGTCCTCGAGCACGCCGATCTGGGTGCGCTCGCCGTGCTGGCGGACGACCATGACGCGCTCGACGGCCTCGCGGCGGGCCAGGAACTCGGCCTCGGTGATGATCGGGACGCGGCGGCGGCCCTGCTCGCGGCCTTCGCGGCGACGCTGCTTCTTGGCCTCCAGACGGGTCGAGCCCTTGATGGACTGCACCTCGTCGGACGGCTCGGCGGGCTTGCGGGGCTCGCGGACCTTGACGACCGTGCGCTCCGGGTCGTCGGTGGACGGCTCGGCCTCGCCGCCGCTCTCGCCGGCACGGCGACGGCGGCGCCGGCGACGGCGGCTGGAGCTGGAGCCCCCGGACTCCTCGTCCCGGGCCTCCTCGGAGTCCTCGTCCTCCTGCTCGGCGGTGTCCTCGGCGTCCTGTGCGGCCTGCTCGGCGGCGAGTTCGTCGGACTCGGCGTCCGCGCCCTCACCGGCCTCGCCCTCGGCGGCGTCACCACGGCGACGGCGACGGCCGCCCCGGCGGCGACGGCGGCGCGAACCGGACTCCTCGGAGCCCTCGGCCTCGTCGCCCTCGTCACCCTCGGCGAGGTCCTCGGCGGCCTCCTCGGCCTCCTCCGGCTCCTCGGTCTCGGCGGGCCGCGTCTCCTCGGCGGCGGCACCCCGGCGGCGACGGCGGCGGCGCGCGCCGGCCTCGGCGCGCTCCTCCGGGTGCGCCTCGGTCTCCTCCTCGGGCTCCTCCGTCACGGCGGCCTCGGCCGCGGCCTGGGCGGCGGCCCGCTGCGGGGTCTGGAACTGCGGCTCGGCGAACACCGGCGCCTGGAAGACGGCCACGGCGGGCCGGGCCGGGCGGCGCGGTGCCCCGGCCTCGTCGGCCTCGGTCTGCGCGGGAGCGGCGAATCCGGTCGCGGCCTGCCGGACGACCCGGCGACGGCGACGCGGGGCACTCTCCTCGGCGGGGGCCTCGGCGGCGGGGGTCTGCGGCGCCTCGGGGGCCTTGGTCTCCTCGGCGGGCCGGTCGGCGGCCGCGGTGGCCTCCTCGGCCGCGGGAGCGGCGGCACCGCGGGTGGCTCGGCGGCGGGTACGGCGCGGAGCGGCTTCCTCGGCGGCCGGGGCGGCCGCGGGCTCCTCCGCCACTGTTTCCGCCTCGGGGGCGGCGGCCGTCACGACGGGCTCGGTGGTCTCGGTGGTCTCGGCGGCGGCCGGGGTCCCGGTGGGCGCGGACGCACGGCGGGTCGCCCGGCGGCGGGTACGGCCGGCGGGCGCGGCCTCCTCCGTCGCGGCGGGAGCCTCGGCGGCCGGGACCTCGGCGGCGGGGGCGGCCTCGGCGGCGGCCGGAGCCGCCTCGGGGACCTCGGCACCCTCGGTGGCCTTCGGCTCACCGGCGGGCGCGGAGGCGCGCCGGGTGGCACGGCGACGCGGGCGAGCCTGGGCGGCGGCCTCGGTCACGGCCTCGGCCTCGGCCTCCGCGGCTGCCTCCGTCTTCGCCTCGGTCGCGGCGGCGGGCACCACGGCCGCCTCGGCCGGGGTTCCGGCAGGCGCGGCGGCACGGCGCGTCGCCCGACGGCGGGTACGGGGCGCCGCGGGTTCCTCGGCGGTCCCAGCGGTCTCGACCGCCTCGGCCGGCGCGGCGGACCCGGCTGCCTCGGTGGTCGGTACGACCGTCTCGGCGGCCTCGGCGGCGGCCGGCGACCCGGCCGGCGCGGCGGCACGGCGGGTGGCCCGACGGCGGGCACGGGCGGGGGGCGCGGCCTCCTCGGCCGCGGCGGGTGCCTCCACGGTCTCCGCCTCGGCGATCTCATCCGCTTCCGCGGCCGGTATGGCCGGCACGGTGACCTCGGCGGGGGCCTCGGCGGCACCCGGCGGGCCCGCCGGGCGGGAAGCGGCACGGCGACGCCTGCGCGGCGGCAGGGTGTCGCTCGGCGTGTTCAGTTCGGAACCCTCGTTGGGTTCGGTCGGTTCGAGCATGCGGGCGTTTCTCCCGTCAGGCTCCCGGGCGCCGCGCCTGGTCCGGCGCCGGTCCCGAGGGACCGTTCACCGTTGACGTCCGCGGTCCGCGCGATGCGCGGTGACCGCCGTCCGGGGCGCGGGCGCCGCACGGGAGCACTCTGTGTCCTGTCTCGCCGGTTCCGTACGCCTTGTCGGTACGGCCTGGCGAAAGTCTTCTGGTCGGTGCGCTGCCCGACCCAGGTGGCTCCCGAGTACGAGGGCGGCGCTACGACGTCCGTCCCTACGCGGAACCTTCCGGCGTCGGCGTCGTCGCGGCGGCGGCCGGTGTGGCCGTCAGGGCCTCGGCTGCCTCGCGGTCGGGCGCGAGCGGGTCGGTCACCGTGCCGGTCTCTTCATCGAGCAGCCCCTGCGCCAGCCTGGTCACCGCTGCGGGGACCGGCGGCGCCAGGTCGGCCACGGCGCGGAGACCGGACAGGACGTCGTCGGGTCGTACGGCAGGCGTCACGTGCCGAACAACCAGCCGCAGTATCGCACAGGCCTGGTCGGTCGGCCCATCAGCCCGCGAACTGTGCGTTTCCAGGTTCGCGACCGCCGGGCGGGCGTCGAAGGTACGGACGCCGTTCTTGGTCATGCGCTGCACCTCGACGGTGTCGGCCTTGATGAAGGCCTCCACCGCGCGCCCGGCGTCGAGCGGGTCGACGCCGTCCAGCCGCAGCTCCCATACGGAGGCCGTGAGCCGGTCGGCGAGTCCCGAGGTCCGTGCCTCGACCGCGTCGACGATGTCCAGCCCGGTGGGCAGCGACTCGTCGAGGAGGACGCGCAGGGTCTCGGGATCCCGCGCCGCGGTCAGCGCGATCTCCAGGTACTCCGCCTCACTGCCCGTGCCGGTGGGTGCGGCATTGGCGTACGACACCTTCGGATGCGGTGTGAACCCCGCCGAGTACGCCATGGGCACCTCGGCGCGGCGCAGCGCACGCTCGAAGGCGCGCTGGAAGTCACGGTGGCTGGTGAACCGGAGGCGGCCGCGCTTGGTGTAGCGCAGTCGGATGCGCTGCACCGCGGGTGCGGGCGGCGGGCCTTCGGGCTGTCGCTTGCCCAGTGTCCTAGTCCTTCGTGAGTGCGGTGGTACTCCTACCAAGAGTACGTGTCCCGCGGCCCCCGGGTTCCCGCCGGTCCACAGCGGCCGGCGGCCGGGGCTCGCCGAGCAGCGTCCGCCGGAGGTCCGCGCGGGCCTGCCGCACGGTGTCCCGGGCTGCGGCCAGCGCCTGCCGTGCGCTCCGCCCCACCACGCGCGCCGCCGCCGCGGCGGGCCGCAGCACGTGGTCCCGGACGACGTGCCCGACGGGGGTCAGGACCGTGCGGTACACCCAGCGCACCGGCTCCACGAAGATCCACCGCAAGAGGGTCCCGAGCACCCGCCCCACGACCCGGGAGATCCGCCCGGCGATCCGCCAGGCGTGCCCCAGGGCCTCACCGGTCTCCCGCACGACGACGGCCAGGACCCGGCCCACGGGCACGAGCACCCGGCGCCACAGGGCCAGGGCGGGCAGGACGAGCAGGACGCGGGCCGTCCAGTACAGGACGGCCCCGAGCCCCGTGACGACGGCAACCACGAGCCACGCCAGCGCCCGGCCCACGGGCGCGAGCACCCACGCGTACAGCCACCGCGCCGGGACGACCAGCAAGTACCGCGCCAGCCAGGCCATGACGGCGAACACCCCCGCCCCGGCCGCCGCGAGCAACAGGCCGGCGCCCCTCAGCAGCCAGGCGGTCCCCCGCCCGAGGGGAGCCAGCACGCGCGCGTACAGCCACTGGAGAGCGGCCCCGACCGCCCGCGCGCCCCGGGCGAGACCATGCCCGAGCGGGGTCAGCACGTACCGGTGGAGCCAGAGCGCCGGTACGACGGCGAGCACGTTCCCGAGCCACCCGAGTGCCTTCCCGGCGGGCACCACGACCCACCGCCACAGCGCGGCGAACGGCCATACGAACAGGGCCCGGCCGAGCCACCGCAGCGCGCGCCCGAGCGGGCGCAGCACCGTGCGGGACAGGAACCGCCCGGCGACGGTCAGCGCGTCCCACACCAACCGCACGGGCACCACCAGCACGAGCACGACGATCCGCACCGGGACGCGGATCGCCACGGCCAGGCACCCTTCCGGGTACTGCGGCTGGGCGGGCGGCTTGTCGAAGTCCATACCCGGGTAGACGCGGCGAACGCCCCGACGGATGCGCCACGGCCCGGACTCTTAAGTCACGCGTGCCGTGTACGACTCGGGATAGCGCTCGGTGAACTTGACGACGCCGACCAGCAGGGCGATCGGGACGACCCAGTTGAACCAGTCGTCCATGGACGGGTTCCGGACGGCCAGCCAGGTGGAGAGCGCCATGAGGGCGAAGACCACGCCCCAGGCCGCGGTCAGCACCCGGTTGATGTGCGCGAAGACGGGTGAGTCCCAGTACTCGCGGGGTGTCTGCTGCCGGGCGTACTGCGCCGTGAAGGGGTCGGCGAACAGCGACCCCAGCGCGACGACGGCCACGACGCCGTTGGAGATGACCTGGGCGTAGGTCTCCAGCCAGATGAGCTGCGAGCGGTCCAGGGCCAGCGCCAGGACCGTGATGACCGCGAAGAACACGATGCCGACCATGTCCAGGACGAAGAACCTGCCCCGGAGCGTGTCCCTCCCCGACAGCACGATCGAGGCGATCAGCGCGGCGAGTCCCGCGTACTCCCAGGTGCTGGGTCCGGCGACCACTCCGAAGATGATCCAGGGGGCGAACGAGAGGAACACGCTGCCCGTGCCGGCGGGCTTGCGGGTCGGTGCCTTCGTCGCCGTCTGCTGCGCCATGGGAGTCCTCCCGTCGGACGTCGGGACCCGCCCCCTCCCCCATCGTCCCGTGGCCGGTCGCCCGCCGCCCGTCGTGCGTGGCGGGCGGCGGCCCCTACCGAGGAGGGTGCGCACCTGCACTGCGAGCCGCTGGGCCGGGCCCTGTTCGAACAGCGTGTCTTCGACTGGCTGGACACCCGCCTGGCCGCCGCCGGGACCCCCCTGTCACCGAACGACCACAGCCGGGTAACACATTGACCCGCCCACGCCAAAGACATGGTTTCAAGTCACCGTGACTGGTTCGATGGGAGGCCAACTGAGCTTGAATTCCTGGGGGGACAACCATGCACTGGTACATCGACGTCCTGAAGAAGTACGCCGTGTTCAGCGGTCGCGCGCGGCGGCAGGAATACTGGATGTTCTTCCTGTTCCACATCATCATCAGCATCGTGCTGGCGATCATCGACGCCGCCATCGACTCGACCGTCCCCGCCATCATCTACTCGCTCGCCGTCCTGCTGCCCGGCCTCGGCGTCTCCGTCCGCCGGCTGCACGACACGGACCGCTCGGGCTGGTGGATCCTGATCGGCGCGATCCCGCTGGTCGGCGCGATCATCCTGATCGTCTTCCTGGCCACCGAGGGCAAGCCGGAGACCAACCAGTACGGCCCGAACCCGAAGTACGCCCAGGCCGCCTGAGCGGACATCAGCCTCGAAAGGCCCGCCGGAACCGGGTGCTTTCTAGGGGTCGTTGCAACACGTGGTCGTGTTGATCAGGCCGCGAGCAGTTTATGCAGGCGCTCGGCTGGGGTTTCCCAGCCGAGCGTTTTGCGTGGGCGGCTGTTGAGTTCGGCGGCGACGGCGGCCAGGTGCTCGCGGGTGGGGGCGGAGAGGTCGGTGCTCTTGGGGAAGTACTGCCGCAGCAGGCCGTTAACGGCTCAGCAGGCTTCTATCAAGTCACTCCCGGCCAGGGCTCTCGCCCTGCGGACCGCCGTGGACATCTCAACGGAAAGCCTTTCGGCACGTGTTCTCCGAGTCACCCGGCGACCCCGCCGAACCTCTCCCGTCGAAGAACCCGGCCCGCCAAGGCTGCACCAATAGGTGTTCTCGTTGGAGCCTCGCTGCCAGGGGCTGGCGGGGTCGCAGAAGTAGACCGGGATGTCGGTGGCGATGGTGAAGGCGCCGTGGGCGCCCATCTCGCTTCCCTGGTCCCAGGTCGGGGACCGCACGAGGTGGGACGGCAGGGTCTGGACCGTGGTGACCAGTGCGTCCCGGATGCTTTCGGCGCCGTGGTCGCCGGGCAGGTGCAGGAGCATCACGTAGCGGGTGGCGCGCTCGACCAGTGTGCCGATGGCCGACTTCCCGTCCTTGCCGATGATGAGGTCGCCCTCGCAGTGGCCGGGCACGGCCCGGTCTTCCACCTCGGCGGGCCGTTCACTGATCATGACCATGGGGGTGGAGAACCGCGGCCGGCGCTGCTGGGCCTGGCGGCGCGGCTTGCGGCGGGCCCGGCCGGTGCGCAGGGCTCGGGCGAGCTCGCGGCGAAGCTCTCCGCGTCCTTGGACG